>JADHUI010000003.1 GCA_016784605.1 Fidelibacterota bacterium
AAGACATATTTGAATACATAGAGGTATTTTATAATCGCCAAAGGCTTCATTCAGCCCTAGGCTACAAAACACCTATTGAATATGGAGAACTAACAAATGTTGCTTAACTTTGACTCAACTTTTTCGTATGAAGTCCATGATGGAGTTACCAAAAGGAACAATAGTAGAAAAGTGTATTTTAATATATTTTTCATATTTTCTATTTTAAGAAATAACATACCTATTCTAGAGAGATGGTGATTAGCTTTTTTACATCTAATCACATCGATCCTCCCAATCACTATACCATTCTATATCACCAGTTGTATACATATTATACGGATCATTAAAATGCACCACATTAAATCCCATATAGTCATCTTCATAAGTAATGGTATGAGTTACGCCATCATAGGATATTGTTTCGCTATTTCCTGCTTCACCGGGATCATCTTCCCACCATAAATAAATCATCCAATCTCCATAGCTATTGGGATACCAACGGAACAAGTCCATGTCCTCGTTATGCCATGCATAGTCATGATAAACCTGACCCCAAATATAAACGCAATCCCAAGTTCCCGATAAATTAACATCTGCAATATTTGAACCATTTGCAGTTGTAATCTTTAAATGAATCTCTGGATCCCCTCGCCACCAGGTGGTACAAATCGGCTGTGATTGATATTACCATTTTTATCTACTCGCTCATTAATACCAACAACAAGGACAGGAATCTTGGGTTCATTTCTAGCATCAAGTTCATATTCTTTGCCTTTGCTATTATAAGCGATAATAATTTCAACATCTTGCTCATTCATTGCCAATGGTGTGTAGGCAACAAGAAGTGAACTCTTACCATCCCACTCATCATAGTGTAAGGGTAAAGCAATCTGAAGGTTTGGTATAGTTTCAATATCATCAATGGTAATATTTGCGTTAATATTCAATCTTAATTGTTGAGATAATTTTTCCCTAATTGTTTCAGTGTCCGATGATCTCTGTCCTTTTATGTCTTTCCAGAGAACATTAAAATCTCCATCAAACTTTTTCCCGATTTCTGTCTTAAGCATGGTTGAAACATTTCTATCTGTTACAATAATGGCAACCGATTTTGCCATTTCTTTCAATATTTTTTCCATTTCGGATTCTATATCAAAAGAGCCAACTCTGGCGGTAGTTCTTACTTGTTCGGAGGTTTTTTCTATATGATTTGAATCTGTCACAGACAACGGATTTTCACAGCCAATTAGAATCAACAACAAACTCATTGTTAGTATTATGAATGCATTTTTAATTATTCTCATTATTCTTTCCTTTTCTTTTTAAGAAAGACAAAAATGATTAACTTTAATCACAATATCTTTCCTTTTCTGTTTGGTATTGTATCAGCCCCGTTGCATGGTGTCTATCTTTTTTTCACAATTATTTTAATAACATGATTTTCTGCGTCTTTATTGCATTCTCATGTGTAATTTTAACAAAATAGACTCCGCTGGGTTGTTGGATCGCATTCCACTGAATATCATGCACGCCTGCTTGGATAATGCCATCTACCAATGTTTCAATCAACCGACCATTTACATCAAATATCTGTATCATGGTTGGACCAATAGATTCAAGCGAATATTGAATCTTAGTTGTTGGATTAAATGGATTAGGATAAGGTGTTTCAAGTTTGAAAGATTGTGATAAAAGGCCTTCACCTTCAACATGCACAAATTCACCATAAATGACACCATTGATTTCAGCCGCAACTAACTCATAGTTTATTGAGGTTGTAAAACCATCATTTGTCCCAACTTGAATTGGACCCATTCCTTCAAATAATTGAAAGTTATGATAGCCCATTAACATATCACTTTGATGGTAATTACGTATTTCTCCGTTTTGATCAAAATAATAACCTGATTCAATTGATTCAATATATTGAATGTGGTTAAAACAGGAATCCTCTAAAAGTGTATCTCCTACGGATAAATGTGGGTTTAACCACAAACAATCATCATCCAAAAATATTTCTCCAGTACTCGTATCTAGGCGAACTGTACGCATACTGCCAAGACCTGGAAAGGAATCAAAAGTGAAAAAGGATTGTCCATCTTCTTCGTATGCATCGATTATTGAAAAAAGGCTAATTGTTGTATCTGAAGATTCAACCCTATAGCGTAAATACTGCCAGGTATTACCCATTTCAAATGGGAAAAAATCATCCATGGATGTTAGGTTTACCTGTCTGCTTACACTTCCTAATGGTTTACAGCTTTGAAAGGTAGGGGAAGATTCGTTGCCAGTTAAATCGGTCGCTGACACTTTGTAACATACATTATCTGAAAACTTCCCGCCGGCACCTATGATTACACTATAATCTGTATAAGAAGTAATACTTTTATCGAATGTTCGAAATAATGCCCATCCGGAGTTTGCTTCATTTTTATACAATTTATAACCATCTAAGTCCGGTTCTGAATTTGCTGACCATGAGCATAATGGAGAATCACCTGTGTTTCCTGATACGGTAAATCCAGTCGGTGTTAGAGGAGGAGATACTATTAGATTAAGGGCGTTATAGGCATTCACTCTCCCATGGCCCATCAACCCTTCCCAAGCTAATCCTTGATTGGCATAATCAATATTGTCAGCGGTACCGTCTAAAATATCTCTGACATTCTGTACAGTATAATTTGAATATCCTGCATCAAGGAATTCAGAAATTATCAAGCCGGCAACACCCGCCACAATTGGCGATGAATGAGATGTCCCAGAACCAAAAAAAGCATAGGTATTATTTAGCCATACAATTGTAATTGGGCTATAAGCAGCAGATAACTCAACAGTACTACCATAATTTGAGTTAGAAGCTTTTTGGTCGTAAGAACCTATCCCTGCAACACTTATCACATTTGTATTACTAGAAGGATAAAATGCATATGAAAGATTAGAATTCCCGGCTGATCCTACTAATAGCATATTTTTATTAAAATATACATCAGATAACGTTGCATTTGATACTGGTCCTAACCAACTCATATTATGTACCTGAGCGCCATTTTTGGCAGAATAGTATAATGCTTCATCAGAGCGCCAATTACCCCCTTGCCCAAATATCTTTGTAGTCATTATTTTACAACCCCAAGCGACTCCCGAGACACCAACTCCATTATTAGTTACAGCAGCCATATCCCCAGCTATTGCAGTACCATGACCACGATGATTATAATTTTGATCTGGTTCTGGTTCTGAATCCCAGTGCCTAAAATCAAAACCTATTACGTCGTCAACATACCCATTTTCATCATCATCGTATATTGCTCCATCATAATCATCAATTACTCCATCGCCATCATCGTCGTACCCTACTTGCCCTGGAGAATCCTCATCAATATACCCATCGCCATCATCATCTAACCCATTTGTATAAATTGAAATGACCCCTGGATCATTGAAGTCAATATACCCATCTCCATCATCATCAACGCCACATCCACCTGGGCAACCATCACTATTAGCATCTCCAAAATCACCTCCATTAGCAATAGGGAAATTATCAAATTGCCCATTTCCATTTGCATCCTCTTCAACGTTAATCCATATATTGTCTTTTAAATCATCATGATCCCATTCTATTCCTGAGTCTGAAAATGATAAAATAACGTCAGCCCTTCCTGTTTGAATTGCCCATGCTTCAGGAGCGTAAATATCTGCTCGATTTGTACCATCTACTTGTTCATTATTATTCATATCATTATCATTATAAAGGTACCACTGCTCTTGTGTTCCAGAGCCGCTATTTATAGAAAAATTATAAAGCGGGTCATTAGGGTGATTTTGCGATAATAGTTCCATATCTGATTGTAACTCGACAAACTCAACTGAAGACAATGATTGATATGAATTGGATATACGGTCAATATCGGATCGAGATGAATTAAACCAGACACGATAAAATTGCGATAATTCATTATCAACTTCATCGACGAACATTTTTTCTAATCTTAATACATCGTATTGATCATTAAGCGCATCTAATTCAACGATCCCATATTCATATCTATTATCATCTCCTAATTGGAAGGTGATTGTCTGCCCTTGATTGAACTTGAGCACAAAATTATCTTGTTGATAATTTTGTGCGAAAACCAAACTGACTATCGCTATCGATTTAATGAAATTTATTAATGTTCTCATGTTATTTTCCTTTCTGTTTTTATCGGGTATTGTATCAGCCCTGTTGTGTGTTGTCTCCCTTCCCAAAAAATGGCGGGTAAACTTTTGCAACGGGGCTCTTTTTATTATTTCATATAGTTATTGTATTTTAGCAAATATGATACTTGGTCCATCCCAAGCAGCCTGGCTAATGATCATTGAGTCTAACCCTAAAAAGGATAAATGGTATTTTTTCTCCTGCCCATCTAATTCCAGGATGACACCCGGTATATAAGGATCATTTAATGAATCGACTTGAGTGCTAATATCACCTGTTGAAAACGTCCCTTCCTGAGTTAAACAACTATCTGGATATATTTTTAGTGTAGAATCTTCTCTAAAAATATAATACATCGTTGAGTCAGTTTCTTCTGAAGTAATACTTGTGTTTCCATTAAAACCATAGGATTCTGTTTTTACCCAAGCCCAACTTCCTAAAACTTTACCAAAATTGGTTGTATCAGTAGTTTGTATAACAATCGAAGAGAATTCTTCAGTATCACATTCTACCCGGTCAATATTCCCTAAACCGCGACACCCTACGACTAAAAAGAGCGACAATAATAATATTTGTATTTTATTCATCATATTTCCTTTCCTATTATTTGATTACTACAGTTATTTGAATTAATAACAGACCGACAATTGATAGGTGAGTTGTTATCTTTTTCATTATTCTTTCCTTTTCTTTTTAAGAAAGACAATTATGATTAACCTTAATCACAAGGATTTTTCCTTTTCTGTTTGGTATTATGTTAGCCCTGTTGCTTGGTGTCTATACCTTTTGCAATGGGGCTCTTTTTTTCACAATTATTTTAATAACATGATTTTCTGCGTCTTTATTGTATTCTCATGTGTAATTTTAACAAAATAGACTCCGCTAGTTGATTAAATAAACAGCTTATCCTTAAATAAGCTGTTTATCCAAGTAGTTTTTTTATTTTTTGTATAATTTAGCTACCGAAAATGCGATTAAAATTATATAAACAAATTCAATATGGCTTGTTTCCGTATTAAGAGCATAAGCTAAAAGATGAAATATACCTGTGCCGATAAAAAGACTAATTGAAACTCTTTTGAGATTATTAAGAATATTAGTGAACTGCATAATAAAGACCACTTACAGCTAATCCAACCATAAGACCTTGGGAAATTGCATCCCCATGGCCATACTCGTCTCCATCTAAGTAATCACCTAAATAGCTTGCCCCAGCACCTGCCGCGGCACCAAGGAGATCGGCGATAACAAAACCCAATAATTCATCTTCAGATATACCTGTTGATAGCCAAAACTCTTTACTCGAAAAATATGTTGCTATTGATCCACAAGCTGTGACCGTTTTTGGATGATTTGTCGTATACTCATTAACTAATTCTTCACAAATCGAGGTAATTTGATTATCATCATTTGAGCTTAATATAGTATTAACAGTTAGTACAATTTCAGGTTTTACAATTTCTGCAACATGCTCACTTAGATTAGAAAAAATCACTTCCCAATTCTCTTCAAAATCTTGAAAGTCTTGATTTATAATTAATTCGACTAACGCCACGAAATCATTATTATTTCGACTTGTATTACCAGCATACTTTAAATAAGCATTAATATCTGACATATCTTCGTTATTATCAAACATTTCTTGGAGCAATTTATTATGCTCCTCGCCAATGCTTTTATACGGATTTTCAAATAATTGGACCTGATGGTTATTATTATATTTACAACCGATATCTACAAAGCCAATGTATAGCACTGTAAGTAAGAGAAGCATGTTATTAAATTTAATTTTCATCTTTCGTTCCTTTTTCTTTCTGTTAAAGAAAGGCAAGCATGTTTAATTTTAACCATGGTGCCTTTCCAGCCTACGTGCCACTGCGGCAGGCAGGCCTTTTGGTTTGGTATTATGTCAGCACCGTCGTCAGCGTTTCGAATCACAGGCGACGGTGCTCTTTATTTACACAATTCTTTTTTATTCCTGTAAGTGCATAATGTGTCTGTTTTGGTTCAGGTCTTTCATTTTTAAACAAATATTCGGGTAACTGATCTTTAAAATACTTTCCATTTGTCTCCGGTTTGATCCATATGATTGGTATAAAAATTGAAACACATCTCTTTCAAACTGTTGATTGGCTTTTTTCCAACTGATGTTATACACATGGTTTAAAATATAATCCATTAATGGCTGATTCAGTGTATCTCTCATTACTTGATGAATAGGCTCCTTTATCCCGGGGATAGTATATCCAGCCTTTTTTAACCGATTCTGGATAGCATAATAGGTAGGATGCTTCATGTCTAAATGTTTTAATAGGTGTTCTACAAATTGATGCCGATCTCTGTGAGCGATCAATAAATGAAATTGAAACAGAGCTTGTATTTCTTTCCAAGGTTTGTGTAATGCAAAGTCAAAATGAGTTTGAATGCTTGATCTCTCTTTTAAATCCACCCACGACTTTTCAAGAAATGCATTATAGTATTTCACCACATTCAGTCTTTCCCCTTCTAGGGTAATGCCTACATCAACCAATTCCATGACCGTTTCATACCCCAACTTATAATAATATAATGCCTTCTCCGTTTGGTTTAAATATTTCTTATAAATTTCACCTAAAAAATGATAAAAAAGGGGTGTATGGCTAAAACATCTATTTTCTTTTGCAAGCTTAACAGCCGTTTTGGCTAGCGTAATGGCGCCATAATAATTTCCGGTGACCTTTTCAATTTGAGCTAAATTTGCCGTAGCTGCAATTTTACCAAAAATGGTTTTATGATCCTGTGTTAATGGCGTTAAAATGCGTATTGCTTTTTTAAACTCTTTTTGGCGTTTATACATTACACCAAGAGAAATTTGTATTGATAGGTTGGGATAGTGTAATTGATGTTTTTTTGCGATGCGAGTCCCTTTGTCGAAACAATGTTTTGCATCCTCAAATGCATTTTCACGTAAATAATAATTACCCAGTTTGAGTTGGGTCATCACATAGTCCGCAAATAATCCTTTTTGTTTTATAGCCTTTGCAATCCGAATCATGTCAGAAGCTTCAGCGCGTTTCTCCATCAATAACAGTTCAATCATATTTCTTTCTGCAATAAGCTTCGATATTTCACTTTTAGCAATGTCCAGCGCATAGGATTTAAAACGCATTGCTTGAGTAAAATCGTCAATCGTATAATAAAAATACCCGATTTCATTATAAGCGAAAGATTGGATATCATCGTGAATTTCATTGGGGTGATCCCGGATCAGGGATACTAATTTATCCACATCTTTTTTCGCAGTGATTAAATCACCCATTTTTGTATTCGCCAAACAATGGCCGGATTGTACGATAACTTGAAAATCTAAGGAGTTGCTTTGTTGGTCCTCTGTATGATCTAAGAGTTGCCTTAAATAAACAAGGTCTTTTAAGGCAGTTTTGGTAATATATTGGATGAGTTGGTTTTGTTTTCTATTATTTGTCTTCATAAGTCCTTGTTGGGTTTAATTCTCTACAATTTCAAGTTCAATTTCTTCATCAGAAAAAAGATCAACTGTTCCCTGACTGCCTGTTTTGATACTCCATGCTTCAATAGTGCCATTCCCCGCGACAGATTGCCATGTACCATTATAATCTAAATAGAAACAACCTATGGCATTTTGAAAAGTCACAACGGTGAATTGATCCCATGAAGCTTTCGTATTTGGATATAATGAAATTTGGTATATGTCTGAGAAGATCTGAGCTGCCCATGAACCGGAAGACAATAATTCGCCTCCTTGGGATAAATAAATATGATTCGGATCGTTCTCATGACCATAGACAGTTCCATAAGGAGGGCTAGACTCAATCTCTCCATTTGGCGTAACGCCACGAGCACTCATATTTTTATTATGAGATATAAAAGATGGATTCTCTTGAGATACTTTTATCCCATTGTAATAGAGAGAAGAATCACCATCAGAATCATATGATTGGCAGCTAAAAATGAATAAAATAGAAAATATAACTACGACTGTTTTTTTGAGTATCATGGGTATCTCCAGTTTTTAATAGTTGTTTGCGTTAAAATGTAGTCAAAATATAATAAAATATTGGAAATAATGACAATAAGTATATAATATTATTATTAGTTAATATTAAAGAATAATAAAAGGTTTAATTAGTATGGTTCACATAATTTCATTTATGGGTTATTTTGCAATGTTCCATCGTCCATAATGATTATTCCCTTCCGGTAAAATTGGTATCAAACACAAATATTTTCAGAGCGAAAAACCAAAATTGATGATTCTTGGGAAGAGTAATCCTAGCGAAGAATCTTTGTGGATAAACCTAAAAATCTTGCTAAAAGGGGTTTAGTTCTTACAGTTAACTAAAAAGATTCTTCACTCGTTTCTCTTGTTCTGAATGACATCGCAGGGTCTTTACTATATAAAAAATCACCGTCATTCAGTGCCGCTTTCGGCGTGGAATCTTCTATGGTTAAAGCCTATAAACTATTGTTTATACTCAACAAATTCCAGTTTTCAAAGCAGACTCTTCACTTCGATCTAAATGCCATGCACGGTCTAAATTATAAAAAACTACAAAGTCTTTCACAGCAGAAACCACTAGATTATTGAAGTAATTGCTTTAAAACGGTTCCAATACCATTTATTTCAAATTGGACTGCAATAACCATTAGAATGAGTCCCATGATTCTTTGAATAATGCGCATACCTGTATAACCCATCCCTTTTATAATTAAATCACCATTTCTCAATATAAGATAAACAGTAGATAAGACTAAAATGATGGAAAATATCAATGTGCCATAACTATAAAATTCAGGCGTTTGACTGGATAATAACATGGATGCGGTTATGGCGCCCGGCCCGGCAATAAGTGGAATGCCAATCGGGCTTATGGCAATATCATCATGATCTTCTGATTCATCTTGTTCCGTTTGAGTTGTTCTGGATCGGCCTACTTTTGCTTCTAACATTCGGAGTCCACTCCGAAAAAAGATAATTCCACCCATAATTTGAAATGCTTCAATGGTAATGCCAAAAAAGTTAAAAATGAGTGATCCTAATACAGCAAAAACAATAAGTGTCATTCCGGCGGTTAAAGATCCTTTCCAAGCAATGGCTTTTTTTTGTTCCGGAGAAAACCGTTCCGTCATAATCAATAATATTGGAGAAATTCCCAATGGATTGATTAAGGTGAAAAGAGTGGTAATACAGAGTAAGAAAAATTCTAATTCAGAATGAACAAAATCAATCATATTACATTCGGTCCGGAGTTGAAATTCCTAATATATGTAATCCGTTTGATAAAACTAATTTTGCACATGTAATCAGGGCAAGGCGAGATTGTGTTAAGGCAGAATCATCTGTAATGACTTTACATTTTCCATAAAATTTATGAAAATGGGCTGCCAATTCTTGAAGATAAGTAGCAAGCATTTGGGGCTCTAATGATTCATATAATTGTTCACTCAATTCCGGGAAACGCATTAAATGTTTAATAAGAGTGAATTCTTCCTTTTCAGAAATAAGTGTTGGATCAAACTCTTGAGAAAATGAATGGCCAAGGGATTCACCATGTTTTATAATATTGGCAATTCGTGCATGGGCATATTGCAAATAAAATACAGGATTTTTATCTGATTGATCAGCAGCCAAATCTAGATCAAAATCCAAATGGCTAGACATATTTCGCATAATAAAGAAATATCGTACCACATCTTTCCCTACTTCTTTGACCAAATCTTCTAATGTAACAAAATTCGCTTTACGGGTAGACATTTTTACTTTTTCACCATCACGTAATAAAGTCACAAATTGATGTATCAAAACACGAATATGATCCACCGGAACATCCAAGGCATCTAGGGCGGCTAATACATCTGGATAAGTATCCGCATGATCTGCGCCAAAAATATCAATTATTTCATCAAAATTACGCTCAACTTTATTTCGATGATAGGCTGTATCAGGAAGGCGATAAGTTGGTTCTCCAGAACTTTTGATATAAACACGATCTTGGTCTTTTCCTAAAGCGGATGTTTTTAACCATGTTGCTCCATCAGATTCATAAATCAATTCCTTCGCTTTTAGGTCCGATAATAATTGATCAATAGCCCCATTATCATAAAAAGATTTTTCATTTGAAAATTGATCATGAATAATGCCTAATTCGGACAAAGTATTTTTTATATCAGAAAAAATAACAATTTCAACTGTTTCTCTGAATCGTTTATCGCCTGAGTTTAAACCTTTCCCATAATTTTTTATAATGGATTGGGCAATATCAATTATATAATCCCCCTGATATCCGTCTTCAGGAAATTCGAATTCTTTTCCTAATGCTTCAAAATAGCGCGCTTCAACTGATTGGCCGAGAATACGCATTTGACGACCTGCATCATTATAATAATATTCACGCGTAACATTGAAACTATTCCATTCTAAAATACTAGCAACAGAATCACCTAAGACAGCTTGGCGCCCATGGCCGACTGTTAATGGACCCGTTGGATTTGCACTAACAAATTCTACATTCGCTGTTTTTCCTTTACCAATGGATGATCGGCCAAAATCTTCTCCAGCATTTAAAATGTTTTGAATATTAGATTGGTAGAAAGAAGGAGATAGGGTGAAATTGATAAACCCGGGAGGCGTTACGGATATGGAGTCGATATGCTTTGATAATTGTTGATTTAAAATGCCTGAAATTTCTTCGGCAATTTGAATGGGTGCTCTTTTTAAATCTTTGGTTAATATTAGGGCCACGTTAGTGGACAAATCTCCAAAATCAGGATTCTTGGAAGGGCTAATTGTAAAAGGTTTATCCGGGAAAGAGAGTGTTTTTAATGCGTCCCGGACACCATCATTCAGTTGTTGTTTTAGGTGTTTCATCTTCAAAAGGAATTGTGGGCGCATCAGCCCAGAGTTTTTCTAATCCGTAATAGCATCTTTCTTCTGTCTTAAAAACATGAACTACGACATCAATATAATCCAAAAGGACCCAAGCAGAATTTTCATATCCTTCTAAATGCCAAGGTTTATGAGGTGTCCCTCTTCGAATGCTATCAACAATTGCTTTAATTTGGGGTTCTGTGTCTGCCGAACAAATCAGAAAAAAGTCTGTAATACCCGTTAAGCCTCGAACATCGATCCCTACAACAGTTTCAGCTTTTTTAGTCAAAGCTAATTCAGCAATTTGAGTAAGCAATTCCGGAATAGAATTGGGCGAATCTGTAGAGTTGGACAAAGGGTTAATTAGAAATTAAAAAATCTGTAATTGATGAAAATGTTTTAATATCTTTTCCTAGAATAATAGTTACGTCCACTCCAGTTGATTCGTCTGGTTCAATGTGAATTCTACCGGAATCTTTATAATTAATTCCGAATGCATCAGCAACCTTTTTAAGACTTTTCAAATTTTCATTTCTTTGAATAATGAGAGTGTTGGGATAATTATGATGATCTGCATTATCTGCTTTTAACACATCTACATTATGACGTCTGAGATAAATAGCCAACTTATTCGCAATTCCTTTTTCGCCCATTCCGTTAAGAATTTCAACTTTTATATCTTCAATGGGGCTTTCTTGATAAACATCCACCGCAAGCATGGGCCGTTCTGGCATTTTTGGAAATTCTACCTCAATTGGGATTCCTTTTTTTGACACATTTTGTGTAAAGGAAAAGATGAAAGCGACGAGTAAAATTCCGACGACTCCAATAGCAGAGTTTAGGATTGTCCCTTGTGGGTTAGATCGTTTTTTAGACTTTTTCCCGCTACTGAAAAAAGGTCTCTTTTTCTTTCTTTTGGCCACGTCTTAACGAAGCCTTGGGGTGAAGATGGATTGGTTCATAGGTCTTTGGTATGTTGGGTAATTCTGAAAATTGATTGAAAAATGCGAATGATCAGAAAGTTTATAATCCAAGCTTGCTCCAAACCCAATTTGGGTATTGTCTAAACTTGAATTCATTTGGTTTAATTGTGGAAGGGTAGATTGCATCAATGAAATATTGGCTGTCAATTTTAAATTATCTTTAGCCCAATAAGAAATCTGATTCGTGTATGCAGCCATGCTCATATTTTGCCCGCCGACATTAAGCATTGAAACTGAAAAACCATGATTCATATCAAAACGATTAGAATTTAAAAACCCGATGGATGACTGGTCCATCTCGCCATTCAAATTTGTTGGCAATGTTTGAGATGGGATTTGAGAAATAAACTGACTAAATGCAAGCGATCCCAAAAGGGTCGAAATCCCGATGATATGTTTTATGCGCTGCATTATTTTTTCCGCTGTTTAAATATTCTGTTTATTTCTTTTAATTGTTCAACTGTGTTGACACCCATAATTTCGGTTGAATCTGTCATCAATTGCAATGCAACAATTTCACCAAATGTAATAAAGTGTGGCAATACATCTGGCAAGTAATATTCATTTTGAGTATTATTATTTTTAATCATCTTCAGAGTTTTAAATAATAATTGAGCATCAAATAAATAGATCCCTGCATTGATTTCATTCACATTTAATTCATCACGTGTGCAATCTTTATGCTCCACAATTTTCGAAAAGTGGTCAGAATCGTTCCGAATGATTCTCCCGTAACCTTTTGGGTTTTGCATTTTTGCCGTTAATAGGGCAGCACCTGCATTTTCTTTAGCATACATATCTAATAAAGATCGGATGGATGATTCACGCATTAATGGAACATCCCCAGACAAAACTAAAATGGTCCCATCCAATGATCCTAAAAGGGATTCAGCTTGCATGACCGCATGCCCTGTTCCAAGTTGTTCGGATTGCACGACACATTTAAGGCGAAAATCTTGAATCGAATCTTTTACACGCTCTTTTTGGTAGCCGATAATTGGAATAATTATTTCAGACCCAATAGATTTAGCTAATTGAATTACATGATGTAACATGGGTTCTCCATCAACCGAATGTAGCACTTTAGGCAAATCGGACTCCATACGTGTCCCTTTTCCCGCAGCTAAAATGAGTGTATATAATGGTTTTTTATTCAAAAGTTTCACGGCTCCTTGTATCAATAACACCTCCGCCCAAACATTGAGTCTTATTATAGAAAACTATCGACTGTCCGGGTGCAATGGCAAATTGGGGTTGATTAAATGTCACTTGTACTCTATCCATTGAAAGATGTTCCACTTGGCATGAAGCATCGGGTGAACGATAACGGATTTTGGCACTCCAATTATTTAGACTTTCAGGTGTTTTACCGGAAACCCAATGTAATTGAGAAGCGGTCAAAGATGTATGAAATAAATCTGGATGATTTTTTCCTTGTACAACAATAAGTTCATTTGTGTCCATGGATTTATCTGACACATACCATGGAGCATTTTTTTCGCCATGTCCACCCCCAATACCTAATCCTTGCCTTTGGCCTAAAGTATAATACATGAGTCCATCATGTTTTCCAATAATAGTGCCGTCTACCTTTACAATGGATCCTGGATTCGCAGGGAGATAAGTGCTAAGAAATGATTTAAAATCACGCTCACCAATAAAACAAATGCCTGTACTATCTTTTTTATTATAAACAGGAAGTTTTTGGTCTTTAGCAATATGTCTTATTTGATTTTTTGTTAAAGAAGCTAACGGAAACAAACTTTTTGAAAGAGCATTTTGTCCAAGTGTATATAAAAAATAACTTTGATCTTTATTCTCGTCATCACCTTTATGTAATTCGAATCCATGAGATGATTGTACAATTTTCGCATAATGCCCAGTGGCAATTTGATCAGCACCCAAGTCTAAACAATAATCAAGAAATGCTTTGAATTTGATTTCTTTATTGCACAAAATATCAGGATTGGGTGTTCGGCCAATGGAATATTCGTCTAAAAAAGTTTTAAATACATTATCCCAATAATCCTTTGCAAAATTAACTGAATGAAGGGGAATCCCAATTGTTTCAGCCACCATTAATGCATCTTTGAAATCTTCTTCAGCTGGACAGTCATCATCTTCATTCCAATTTTTCATGAAAATACCTTCAACATCATATCCATCTTTTTTTAGAAGATAAGCTGCTACAGCACTATCCACGCCGCCACTCATACCAACAATTATTTTTTTCATTTTAAAATAAGGGACTTTAGAGTTTGAATGAAATAATCGACTTCATCTTGTGTATTATGTTTCCCAAAACTGATACGAATTGTGGAAAGATTAATATCTTCATTGATCCCCATAGTCGCTAATACTTTGGATGGTGTTGAAATTCCTGAATGGCATGCAGACCCGGAAGAAGCAAAAATATGTGCCCTATCCAGCTGAGTTAATAATGTTTGATTGTCCACTTTGTTGAATGCAAAACTTACTAAGCCTGGAATATGAGATTGATGATTTCCATGAATGACAACCTTTGGGTCAATTTCACGGATTCCGGAAATACATTTCCTTTCCAAATTCGATATATGTTTGGATGATTTCTCTAATGATTGTATTGCACTTTTAGCAGCCAATGCCATGGCGCCAATACCAATAATATTTTCTGTCCCGCCACGCAAATTGAATTCTTGGCCACCACCAATAATAAATGGATTCAGTTTTAGAGAATCTTTTTTAACTAAAAAGCCAACTCCTTTTGGTCCATAAAATTTATGAGAAGAAAAGCTCATTAAATCACAATTATGAATGGAATCTTGAATCGGAATTTTTCCTAAAGCTTGAACGCCATCGGAATGGAAGGGGATACCAAAATTTTGCGCAATTTGCTGGCAATCATCTATGGGCTGAATAGTGCCGACTTCATTATTGGCTACCATAATGCTTATTAATCCCGTATCTGATTGAATGGCTTTTTTTATATCTTGGGGATTAACTGTTCCCGTTGAGTCAACAGGAATAAGTGTAAATGTTAACCCAAATGGTTCCAAATAGGATAGAGTACTTAAAATAGCTGGATGTTCAATGGAAGATGTAATTATATGTTGTTTTTCTTGATGAATTAAATTGTATAAAACAAGATTATTAGCTTCGGTTCCACTTCCGGTGAACACTATTTCTTTGGATGCGCATCCCAGTACATCAGCCAATTGCTGGCGTGCCGTTTCAAGAATATGTTTACTTTTTCGGCCCATAGCATGCGTACTAGATGGGTTACCAAAAGCGATGGATTGATTCTCTTGAATCCATTCGGAAACGAAAGAATCGATTGGTGTGGTGGCACTATGGTCGAAGTAACAATTCATGGGTTTTTCCATAGGGAAAATTACATAGATTGAAATTAGAATTAATATTTAGTTGTCGTTACGTATCTGAGCGTAATTAAGTGTATTAATTAAATTTTGATAGAAAGGGGGTTTATATTCTTCCAGTTTATCCAGTGTTTGCTTCATATTATATTCGTACCGAACCACATCCCAATGAATGGACTCATTGATGGTTAAAAAGGCGACAGATCCGCGTGTGTCTTTATCAAATGAAAGACCCGTTGCTCCTTGGCACAAAATTGTTAGGTTTTCACTTTTTTCTTTTCGGGGCGAATGAATATGCCCGTGAACAAAAACAAGTCGTTCGATTTCAGGATGGCTATCTACCACATGGTTTCTCCAATTAATCGCTTCCGCCATTGAAGGTGGTTTATCATCTCTTTGATACCATGCGTGGGTGAATTCAACCAATGTAGTCCCCACAATATCTCTGCAGGCAATTTTCATTTTACGAGCAAAATCCACTCCTTCGTCTCCCAATTTTTCAGCAGTCCATTTTTCATTTTGAACAATAGCCTGACACACAGGATCATAGGGATCCATCCCTTCTAGAGATGGTTGTTCTTCTTCCCAAAGACGTTCCAATAAATAACGATCATGATTCCCGCGAATAAAAATACCACCTTCAATCGATTTTAAAAGGGAAAGTGTTTCTTTGGGTTCGGGCCCTAAAGCAAAACAGTCGCCAAGGCAGACAATTTGGTCAACTTTATCACGATCACGAATGATAGATAAAGCTTTTTCCAATGAAGCCGCATTGGAATGAATGTCTGTGATGATAGCAAAAGTTTTTTCAGTCATCGTGTAAAATTACTCTTCACATTTATTGCTGGCAAGAAATTACATTGGTTAATTTATGCGAATTAAAGATAACTCGCCTTGTCCATAAAGTAATAATTCATGTAAAATTCATTACAATCATAAATGATATTATTGTGAATCTTATAAATCTAAATTAATCAAAAAGGTCTTTATGTCTCAGCACCCTATTATATATGGAATTGGAAATCCCTTAATTGATATTGTTATTTCTATCAAAGATGATGATTTAAATCACCTTGGAATTGAGAAAGGTGTTATGCACCTAGTTGATGAAAAACGTCAAGATGAAATACTGAACTATTTCAAAGATTCAAAACCTGTTTATCATCCTGGAGGCTCAGCACCAAATACAATGTTGGCTTGTGCTGGACTTGATGTTTCTTCACTAATCGCAGGAAAAATTGGGAAAGATAATTTTGGGAATATTTATATTGAACAAGCAAAAAAATATGGGGTTATTTCTGGGTTAGTACAGGGAAGTGGAAAAACAGGGTCGAGTATTATTTTAGTCACCCCTGATGGTGAAAGAACCATGAATACGCATTTAGGTATGTGTCGAGAATTTTCTGAAACAGATATCAATAAAGAGCAATTGGCTCAATCTAAATATCTCTACTTTACTGGATATATGTGGGATACAGAGTCTCAAAAAGGTGCTATTATTTCAGCCATCGAATTAGCAAAAGAGAATAATATTCAGATTGTATTTGATGTAGCAGATCCATTTGCAGTCAGTCGGTATCAACAGGATTTTCTAACTCTAATAGAAAATGACATAAATGTGGTTTTTGCAAATCAAACAGAATTAGCCATTTTATTTGAATCAGACGATTATAATTCTACATCAGATCGCTTAATCAAAATGGTAAATCAAGCTGGAATTAAACTCGGGAAAAAAGGATCACTTGTTTTACATGGACATAATAAAACGGTCATTCCTTCTAGCCCAGTTATGGCAAAAGATTCAACAGGAGCGGGAGATATGTATGCCGCAGGATTTTTAGCGAGCATTTCAAAAGGACTTTCTAGTTCTAAAGCAGGTGAAATTGGAGGTCTTTTAGCAGAAGAAATCATTCAAATCCCGGGCGCACAATTTGATGTAAATAAAATCAAAGAATATGAATCAAAATTCTTTTAAGGTGAACACATAACCAACTATCCTTATCCCTTGAAAAATCAACCTATGTCCGATTAACTTCCCGGGCTAATTATTAAAAGAAATTTGAGGAAAACATGTTAAATCGAAAAAGAATATTCCCCATATTATTACTTGCGCTTGCATTAGGTATTATTGGATGCTCTAGCCAGGAATACACAACAGCCAAATTGGCTATCCAACAATCGGATTGGGTCAAAGCAGCGGAATGGCTTCCCAAAGCTATGGCTGTGGAACCGGATAATCCTGAAATACCCATTATTCTAGGGATTGAAATATATGCCCAAAACAAAGAATGGGATAAAATGAATGAAATGTTTGATAAAGCAATGAGCATTAATCCAGACAAAACGATTGAAGTGCGAAATGCATTTTTACCTGTAAAAGAAGTGGTTCGGAACTATAAAGAACATTTCTGGGCAGAATCATTTAATGCTGGTGTGGAACAATATAGAAAAATTCAAGACGATCCTGATAATCGCGATACCTATCTTGAAAGAGCGATTGATGATTTCAAAAATGCTGTTCTCATTAATCCCCAAGATGTTCAGACACATGTAACATTGGCTAAAAGCTATTTTGAGTCTGGCGATAATGAAATGGCCATTCGATCTATTGAAGGTGCAGTCAAAATGAATCCGGAAAGTTATGAAGCGAATATTGCTGCAGGACAAATTATTGCTCGAACGGGTGGGTCTAAATTTGAAGTTCTTCCCTTTATTGAAAAAGCGGTGGAAGTAAACCCTTCATCAAGTGACGCATTAAGAGAATTAGCGGGGCTTTATTATGATTTAGATCGAAAAGATGAATCCGTCAGCGTTTTTGAAAATGCTATTGCAAACGAAGAAGATGATAATGTTAAAGCAGATTTATTTTTCAACTTAGGTGTTATTCATAATCAAATGGCCAATTATGAAGGTGCTGAAAAAGCATTTGATGAAGCCTTTTATTTGAATGATCAAGATCATGAAGCAGCACTTGGAATGGCAAGCTCATATGAAGGATTGGGCGATAAATATTTAAATGGATCTGATGGATTCGAAAAAGATCCAACTAAGGCGTCTAGATGGTATCGTAAAGCTGAATCAAAATTAAAAGATGTGATTGAAATTGATTATGATAATAAAAATCAATATGAACGTCAATTAGAATTGATTCGTTATAAACGAGATGTGGCTGAAGGCGATAATTAAATGATGTTTGGTTACGCTGAAAGCATTCAGCTTTCAGCGTAACATTCAATTATTCTCTAACCAAGTTTTTTTCTTTTACGTATATATTCAGACAAAGCATTATCTAAACTCTGATCTGTAAATAATGGAACATAATCCACTAAATGTTCCCTGCATTTTTTCCGATAATTATTTTGAAGTTTTTTAATCGTATCAGCATATGCTTTTCGAATATGCCATGGTTCGGTCGTGATTTCTTCACCACTTTCCATATCTTTAAATCGTGTTCTAGAATTAAAATCAAATTCCATTTCTTGTCGATCTAAAATATGGAATACAATGACTTCCTGTTTATTATGGCGAAAATGTTTCAATCCCTTTAATATATTTTCTGGTTGATCAAATAAATCTGAAATCAAAATGACTAATCCACGTTTTTTTATACGTTCAGCCATCTCATGGAGCACAGGCTCAATTTGAGTGTCCTGCCCAGCTTTGACGGTACCAAGATGGCTAAGTAAAGTATTTAAATGGCTTGGATTGGATCTAGGCGGAATAAATTGATTAATTTTTTCATCAAATAAAACAAGGCCGACACCATCTTGTTGATTCATCATTAAGTAAGCCAAAGCAGCCATAAGAGTACTCGCATAATCTAATTTTGTTACTTGACCGCTGGAATACATCATAGAACGGCTCGTATCCAAAATTAAATGAGCTCGGAGGTTTGTTTCTTCCTCGTATCGTTTAACGTAATACCGATCTGTTTTTCCATATAATTTCCAATCGATATGGCGAATTTCATCTCCTGGGCCATAAGCACGGTGTTCTGCGAATTCGACGCTAAACCCATGATAAGGACTTTTATGTTGGCCAATAATATAGCCTTCCACTACAAGTCGAGCACGCAATGCCATATTACTAAGCATGGCAGCCATTTCAGGCTGAAGATATTTTCGTTTGTCCTCCAATGGAGGCATTTATACTGAGACCGATTCTAACAATTGATGAATAATATCGTCAATTTTCATGCCTTCTGCTTCTGCATTAAAATTAGGCAATACACGGTGCCGCAAAACGGGGAGAGCTAATGATTGAACATCTTTTATATCAGGCGAAGGCCTTCCTTCAAGGACAGCTTTTGCTTTAGCGCCAAGAATTAAATATTGTGATGCTCGCGGTCCCGCACCCCAATCAACCCAATTTTTGATAAAGTCGGGCGCTTGCTCAGAATTCGGACGTGTTGATGTGGTTAAATTAACAGCATAAGATACAACATTTTCTGCCACGGGAACTCGGTGAACCAATGCTTGATACGCTTGAATTTCATCTCCAGAAACCACTTTATTTAATTGAGCGTCATAATCGCCTGTCGTATTTTGTACAATTTGAATTTCTTCTTCTTTTGTGGGATAATCCATTTTTAGATTAAACATAAATCGATCTAACTGAGCTTCGGGTAGGGGATAGGTTCCTTCTTGTTCAATTGGATTTTGTGTAGCCAGTACAAAGAAAGGTTCTTCCAAAGGATAAGTATGTCCGCCTGCTGTAACTTTGTGTTCTTGCATCGCTTCTAATAGAGCCGCTTGCGTTTTTGGAGGCGTACGATTTATTTCATCTGCCAATATTATATTTCCAAAAATAGGTCCCTTGTAAAAACGAAAGGCTCGTTTTCCTGTGGTTGGATCATCGTCAATTAATTCTGTCCCTGTAATATCGCTGGGCATCAAGTCTGGTGTAAATTGAATCCGTTTAAAAGATAAATCTAGAATTTCAGCCATAGATTGGATAAGTAACGTTTTGGCTAGACCGGGTACACCCACAATGAGGGAATGCCCACGAGACAATAATGCGATCAACATATGATCTAACGTTTGTTTTTGTCCAATGATAACTTTACCAATTTCATCCAAGAATTTTTGTCGAGATTGACTCAGCGCATTTAATAATTGATTGTCATTCATAATTAATTTGTATTTCTTTCTTAATAAATGGGTGGAAAACTTACTTTCGGCAATGCCATGATCCAATATGAGATCGCTTGCAGGTCCATAATAACAATGAGAAATTCACTCCTATGAAAAACAAGCAAAATATAGAAAAAGTTCCACTCATTGGACAAACCTTAAAAGAAATTGTTCATCTTATTCAAGAAATGGGTTTTCCCAAATTCAGAGGGAAGCAAATATTTCAATGGTTGTATCAACATCGCATTAATGAAATGAATGAAATGGCAAATGTGCCAAATGATATTAGACAGAAATTATCTTCTTCATTTATTATTCACCCATTGCAATTAAATCTTCATACTAAATCGGATCAAGAGCCTACGGAAAAGTTTCTATTTACACTTCAATCGGGTGAAGATATTGAATCAGTCCTCATGAAAGATGGGAAACGAAATACTTTATGCATATCCACTCAAGTAGGTTGTGCGGTTGATTGTGATTTTTGTGCGACAGCCAAGATGGGATTTCAAAAAAACCTAACTACTGGGGAAATTGTGGATCAATATATACATGTCCAAAATATGTCAAGCCGCCCAATTACAAATATTGTTTTTATGGGAATGGGTGAACCTTTTCTTAATTATAAAAATGTGATTTCAGCTGCAGATTTACTGAATCATCCTGAGGGAATTCAAATGGGCGCTCGGCGTATAACTATTTCAACGGCAGGTGTCGTTCCAAAAATCAAACAATTTGCTGAGGAAAAGCATAAGTATAAATTGGCCATTAGTTTAAATGCTTCGAATGAACCTCAAAGAAAAGAAATTATGCCAATTACGAAAACACATAGGCTAAATGATTTAATGGAGGCGGCAGATATGTATTATCAATCATCTGGACGCTTTCCAACATTTGAATATGTTTTAATGGAAGGAATCAATGATTCTCTCCGGGATGCCCATGAACTTGCCCGATTGATCGGGAGGCAACCCTGTAAAGTAAATGTGATTCCCTATAATGAAATTGGCGGCATTTATCGGAGACCGTCTGATGATAAAATAAAATCTTTTCTTAGCCAATTAAAGAATGTGCCTTTTCAAGTAACTGTTCGCTGGAGCCGTGGAACAGATATTAAAGCAGGGTGTGGTCAATTGGCTGTGAACAGCGATTCATAGATTCAGCAAGAATCAATCAAAATTTTCATGTATTTTCTGGGTCTATGACTAAAATAAAAAAAAACAAAAAAACTATAAAATGAAACAAGCAATCGAATATGTGAGCAATCAATTAGGCCAGAAACCAGATGTGGCTGTTGTATTGGGTTCAGGACTAGGATCATTTGGAGATCAATTAAGAAATAAAAGAGTGATTCCGTATAAGACGATTCCCGGTTACCCTCAAACAACTGTTGTGGGCCATTCAGGACAATTATCTTTTGGCTCTATTGGCGGTAAAAATGTTCTCGCTGCTCAAGGGCGTTTCCACTATTATGAAGGTCATGATATGGAAACTATCGTGAAACCTATTGACTTATTCAGTGGACTTGGAGTTTCACATTTAATCATTACGAATTCAGCAGGTTCTCTAAAAGATAATTATCCACCGGGAACAATCATGGGTTTAAATGGTCACATGGATTGTACATATAGGGGGGATGATTCAGATCCAAACATTGTAAATGACTCAAAATATCACGATGAATTCTTTTTGAAAATATTTTCCCAAGTAGCAAAATCATTAAATATTTCAGTTGAACAAGGGTGTTATTGTTGGACGATGGGCCCCGCTTATGAAACTCCTGCTGAAGTCCAACATTGTAAAACGCTTGGTGGTCAGGCTGTGGGAATGAGTACCGTTCCCGAAATACAAGCCGCTGCTAAATTAGGGATATCCACTCTTGGTATTTCATTATTAACAAATTATGCCGCTGGAATTTCCAAAACTGAATTAACACATGATGAAGTGATTGAAACAGCCAATCTAACAGGAAAAACTTTTGTCAAATTATTGACGGGCATTATACAGGAATTGCAAAATTAATTATGGTTCATATTCGTCCAGAAATTGAAGATATAAAGAATGAAATCATTGATCTTCGTCGAGATTTGCATAAGCATCCTGAATTAGGTTTTGAAGTTCATCGAACAGCCAAAATTGTTGCCGATTATCTTCTATCATTAGGGTTAGAAGTAAAAACCGGAATAGGCAAAACAGGTGTTGTTGGAGAATTAATCGGAGCAAATCCAGGTCCGACCATTGCGCTACGAGCTGATATGGATGCACTCCCAGTCCAAGAAACAGGAAATGTCCCTTATAAATCTATCCATGATGGTATTATGCATGCCTGTGGACATGATGGGCATACAGCAATACTTCTCGGAACTGCAAAAGTATTAGCTTCAATGAAAGATAAATTGCACGGAAATGTAAGATTTATTTTTCAACCGGCTGAAGAAGGAGATGGTGGAGCACGTTTTATGATTGAAGACGGTTGCTTAGATCAAGTAGATGAAATATATGGATTACACCTTTGGAATTATCAATCATATGGGCAAATGGGTATTCAGTCGGGTTCGGTTATGGCGGCTGCGGACGGGTTCCATATTTATATAAAAGGGAAAGGTGGACATGGTGCCGCTCCGCAAGGGACCGTTGATGCGATTGCCATTTCGGGCCAAATTATAACAGCGCTCCAGACGATTGTAAGTCGAAATACAAATCCATTAGAAAATACGGTTGTAACAATCGGGAAAATTAATGGTGGCTATAATTTTAATGTTATTGCTGATGAAGTAAAAATGGAAGGGACAGCACGGTCTTATACCGAAGAAAATCGCCAAATGATAAAGACGCGTATGAAAGATATATTAGATGGAATCGGAAAAGCTTTTGACGCAGAAATAATATTAGATTATTGGGACGGATATCCACCCACGATTAATCATGAAATCCAAACTGAAAAAGTAAAACAGGCAACGTGTAAAATTACTGATAATCTTGGGTGTAGGCCTTATTTGTCCATGGGCGGAGAAGATTTCTCATATTATTTACAAAAAATTCCAGGGTGTTTCTTTTTTATTGGTTCTGCACCTTTAGGACACGAGCCTATGAGTGTACCGCACCATTGTTCACATTTTGATTTTGATGAACGAGCACTATTAGCGGGGTCATCTATTTTTGTTCAACTTATTGAGGATTTATTAATTTCATGAATAAATTAAAAAACTATGTAGCAGTTGGTTTATTTATCACAGTCTGCTTTTCTCAAGTTTCCATTACAGAATTAGTAGATCGCCAAGATTTAGATGGAACATCCCGAAAATATATACCACAAGATATGTCTCCATACACGGGAGAAGTATTTTACCGATACACCAATAATCAGCTTGAATTTACCGGGCAACTATTAGACGGCCTTCAAGATGGGCATTGGGTTTGGTATTTTGAAAATGGTCAAAAAGATCAAGAAGGTTCTTTCAAAAATGTTGCTCAAGATGGATTATGGCAATGGTGGTATTCCAATGGGAATATCAAACAGGAAGGTGAATATATAAAGGGTGTAAAACATGGCACATGGTCATTATGGCATCCCAATGGTGTTGTATCTTCTGCTGAACCTTATCGGAATGGAAAATTAGAAGGCAAATTAATCCTTTGGTTTGAGTCGGGGCAAAAAGAAGGTGAAGCTCTATTTATTCAAGGAATAAAACACGGATATGACCGCGGATGGTATCCAAATGGAAATCCTAGATGGAACTATGAATGGTTCAAGGGAGTAGAGGATGGCCCCCAAAGAATGTGGTTTGAATCAGGGCAGAAAAAAGTGGAACATCATTTCCAAAAAGGAAAATTACATGGTCTTGTTCGAGAATGGTATTCTGATGGTCAAAAACGGCTAGATGGATATTCTGATTCTGGTCTTATGCAAAATATTTGGACTTGGTGGTACCCAAGTGGTGACGTAGCGATGTCAGGTGAATATATTGCTGGAACACCTACAGGTACATGGACCTATGAATCGTCACTTGGAGATGGGAATATAGAAATTAATGATTTACCAACCCAATCATGGGTGAATAAAAAAATCGCCACATGGGAAAAATTCCATCAGCAAAAATGATTTACCAATTATCCAAAAAATTAGCGACCTTGGCTTTTATACTTGGGAAAGTCTATAAGGATAAATCTCAAGATAAAACGCTTATTATAGAACATTCGTTTGGGGATGGATTATATTGCCATGATTCGAATTGGGATACTATTTCAGATGATTTAATTCTTCAATTAGATTCACAGGTTCGTGACATTATTCATGACGAGAAAATATCTTTTACACAGAGTGATAGATCGGAATACCTAAAAGAATTATATATAGAGAATGACCAAGCTAAGATTGAAGTTGTCAATAAATGGCAATTTGATTCTATTCCAGTTGTTACACTAAATGGATACAGAGATATCCGAATTGAGCCCATGGAAACGGATATGAGTAAATTGCTTCCTTTTAAATTACAATCATATAAAGAAGGATTATTGCTTCGTATTCCAACTCAATTAGCTCCCGATATTGTTCGTCCATTTAAAGATAGACCAAAACTATTTTCTGTCATTGAAGAACGAGAACAATGGGGAAGTATTTTAAATATTTCAACAATCCAGGAAGTGAACGAAACAATTCGAAATGGAGAAATAAGAGAATTAATGTGGGTGGCAGAGGGATTGCATGAAAATAAATTAAGCCAAATTGCCAATGAAATTGTTTTATCATTTCCAGAAAAAAAAGTTATCTGTATAGCTGGACCCTCTTCCTCGGGGAAAACATCTTTTGCAAGAAGACTCGGTATTCAACTTCGCGTGAATGGTTTTAAAACACACCTTATTTCTATGGACGATTATTTTATTGATCGAAAAAATATACCTATAACAGAAGACGGTACACAAGATTTTGAGTCAGTTGAAGCGCTCAATACAGAATTACTATGTGATCGCTTAAAAATATTGCTAGCAGGTGAATCAATTCCAAAACGGAAGTTTGATTTTGAAACGGGCATTGGAATTGATTCTGATGAAGAAATACAATTAGGTGAATGGGACCTTATATTGATGGAAGGAATACACGGACTGAATCCGAAATTATCTGACCAATTTGGGAAAGAGCATTTAGTCCAAATATATGTGAGTGCTATTACCCAATTGAATATTGATGATCATCATAGAATGTCCACATCCGATAATCGATTATTACGCCGCATAGTTCGAGATTACCAATTTCGAGGATATTCGCCTGACGAAACACTTGAACGCTGGCCGTCTGTACGGTTAGGGGAAGAAAAAAATATTTTCCCTTTTCAAGAAGAGGCAGATTTCATGTTTAACACAGCACTGATTTACGAGTTTCCAACTTTAGCTAAAATTGCAAAACCCATTTTGGCAGAGATTCAAACGGAGGAAGCAAAAAGACTCACCGCTCTACTGCATTTATTCGAAGAATTGGATGCAGAAAAAATCCCGGGAATTTCTATTCTACGAGAATTTATTGGCGGGAGTGAATTTGAGTATTAAGAATGAGTCCACTCCAGAAAGGTCGATTTGGGCTAAAACCCCGTTTTTAAAATTTTTACCCGAAAGCTAAAGCATTGGGTAAGTGTCTATATTATAGACGAAACAAAGAAATACCTACCCCATCCTTTAGGTTGGGGGTGATACTAAAAACAAAATAATACGGGGCTTTAGCCCCTTTTCGGAGTGGACTCAAGAATTAATTTAAATTAAAATTTATTTCAAAAAATATAAAGTGCAGTAATTAACTATGCCGCTTATATAATTGATTTATTCGATCGTTCGGGTTACGAATGAAAAATTATTCTAATATGTTAGATTCCCCTTGTAACATTTTATCTGCTTTCAAATTGATTTTTTCTAATTCAATTTTTCTTTCCAGAGAATTGATTGCTTCACCATAATGTTCATTTTTCAAATGGATCAATATGCTGTTATCGATGTTGAGCATCATACCTTTGAAATGTATATCATTTTGAAAAATGATAATCTTATATAAATACCAACATAAAAGTGTTGCAGAAATAAATCCGAATAAATATAGACCAAAATATTTGAAATATTTCAACAAAATTAATATCCAACTGCGGTGGTCTCTCCACGGGAATCTGCTCCTCCATAAAAACCATCTTCTTCAATTGTTATACCATTTGCTTCACCAATATATCCCCATCGATAAGGCACAATCACATGCCCCATTTTTTCTAAGTTATTTTTCACATCTTTAGAAATACCCCGTGGTTCTGTCATAATAATATCGGGTAACCATTGCGAATGAACACGTGGTGCACTGACAGCTTCCTGAATATCCATATCATGAATAAGAACATTAAGAACCGTTTGTAATGTTGTTGTAATAATGGTTGAGCCACCGGGTGAACCAATCACGATAAAAGGTTTATTTTTTTTGAGTATAATAGATGGTGTCATTGAACTCAAAGGCCGTTTCCCTGGGGCGACAGCATTGGCTTCTTTTCCAACAAGACCATAAATATTGGGGACTCCCGGTTTTGCAGAAAAATCATCCATTTCATTATTTAAAAAGAAGCCTGCGCCTTTCACCAAAACACCGCAACCGTAACTTGTATTGAGAGTTGTCGTTACACTGACGGCATTTCCATCTTTATCCACCACGGAATAATGAGTTGTTTCGTTACTTTCATAAGGCCAAGGGTGTCCTGCGTATATTTCTGAACTCAAAGATGCTTTTAGTGGTTGGATTGTTTTTACACGTTCAGATGCATAAGCGGTATCTGTTAAAAACCGTACTGGAACTTGCCAATAATCTGGATCGCCCATATGTTCGGCTCTGTCTGCATAAGCGCGTCGTTCAACTTCTGTCAAATAATGAATATATTGAGATGAATTCCAACCCATCGTATCTAACGCAAAATGAGATAATTGATTAAACATATTGACTAATAGAGCACCTCCTGAACTTGGAGGTCCCATAGAAATAATATTATACTCTAAAAAAGAACCTGATACTGGTTCTCTATAAATAGATTGATATTCATCTAGATCTTCTAAGGAAATGAGCCCATTCCCCCGATTCATTTCTTCAACTATTTTTGAAGCCACAGGTCCTGTATAAAACCCATCTCTTCCATATTTTGCTATTCGTTTTAATGTACGAGATAAATCTTTTTGGATAAACTTATCGTCTTGCTTCCAATCTAGATTTGTTTTTTTGATAAATATATTTTTAGCACCTTCATTTTGCTCAAAGAAAGGTTTAAATCGATTGAGTTGATCTGCTTCATTCTTTGATAGAATAAATCCTTTATCCGCCAACCTTATCGCTGGCGCCATAACTTGTCTTAATGTAAGATTCCCAGAACCATGATCTTTATGAGCTTTAATGAGTCCGTCGACTGAACCGGGTACGCCAGCAGCAGCACGCGAATAAAGAGACATTCCTTTAATAACATTCCCACTATCATTTAAAAACATATCTCTGTGTCCAGATGCAGGAGCTTTTTCTCGATAATCAAGCGTAAAGATTTTTCCATTAGCTGTTGCTGAAACCATAAAACCGCCACCACCAATATTGCCATTGGATGGAGATGTAACGGCTAATGCAAAACCAACGGCTACAGCCGCATCAACCGCATTGCCACCTTTTTTTAATATTTCAACTCCTGCTTCTGATGCTTGGCGGCTTGTAGAGACCACCATGCCGTTTTCACCAAATACTGGGCTAGTATTGGCCGCAAATAGTTGAGCCATAAAGAGTAAAAAAGTAAATAAATATTTTTTCATTTTATTGTATCCATTGTATGATTTTATGAATGCCTGTCATCAAGGGATGCATATTCTCTCCAAGATGGTCCAGCGTAAGGTTTTGATGAAGTGGAACGGCCATACTACCCTTGAGCGCTTTGTCGCCGTCAAAATTCACGTAAGCCAATCTTGCGGTATATTCATTAGGCTTTCGACCGAAAACAGAACCGGGGAGAAGAGCAACGCATGATTCTTGAAGCAAGTTCTTACAAAGTGTTTGGCTGTCAAAAATATTTCGACGTTTTAAGTTTTCTTTGAATAGAGAAAAATCTGGGAAAAGATAAAAAGCACCCTCCGGTTTATGAATCAGAATATTGGCTTGTTTAAATTCCTCATAAATAGTTGTACCCAATGTTTTTAAAATACGACGTGAGTGAATTAAATATTCGTCAATTTCTTTTCCACCATTAAAAGCAGTAATAGCTGCATATTGAATTGGGGCGCTAACGGAAGTATATGTTTCACTGGCGACGGCGTTCATGGGTTTGAGAAGCCAACTGAGCGTCTTTGGAAAGGAAAAAGTTCCAATTCGCCATCCACCTGCCCCACACCATTTTGAGAGCCCGGAACTAATAATCGTTCCTTCAGGATAGAATCGTGCAATGGAAATATGCTCGCCTTCATGGTGGATTCTGCCATAAATCTCATCAGATAAAATGATAATATTATATTCGCGAGCAATGTTAGCAATGGCTTCCAATTCATGTTTTGAATAACTTTGCCCCTCAGGATTCCCCGGATAATTCAGGATGAGAAGTCGAGGTCGCCCTGGGTCATTTTCTCTTTTTAAAAAATCTAATAAATGATGGGGCATAATGCGCCATCTTTCATTATAAGACGTTTTGATGAATCTAACTTTCCGCCCAATAATATCTGCTTGTGGCTGGTAAGAGACCCAGCAAGGGGATGGAATTAATATATCTCCATAAAAAACAAGTTGAAGGATAAACATGAGTTCCTTTGATCCTGGACCAATCATTACATTTTGAGGATCAATATCCAATTGATCTACATTACGGTGAGATTCAGCAACGCTTCGTTGCAATTCCGGGAGACCTTGCACAGGAAGATAATCTTTTTGATGTGCATTATCTTTTAAGGCTTGAATGACACAATTTGGAACAGGAAAGGGTGATTGTCCGAGCCCAAACCGATGGACTATTTTCCCCTCGGCTTGCAGTTGGGTACTTTTTTCATTAATGGATAGTGTGGCAGATTTCCCCATGCCACGGGTTCTTAGATTTAAACTATTTTGGTGCATTGTTGATTATTCCGATAAAAAATTAGAGTAATTGGATTGTTTTAGTATTTTGTAATTCAATGATTTGATTCTCTGAATAATGTAATATTTCATTTAAAATTTCGTAAGTATGCTCCCCTAATTTTGGTGCTGGATTTGTTTCAATTTCGGGTGCATCTGAAAGCATAACGGGTCCTCTGGCGAATTGATAAGCCCCAACATCAGGGTCATGAATATTCACCAGTGCTTTTCTTTTTTGGATTTGTTCAGATTCAAATACATCTTTGGCTGTATAAACGGATCCAACGGGTACTCCATTCCCGTTCAATTCTTTTTCTGCTTCAGCTCGTGTTCTTTGGGATAACCACCCTTCAATAATGGGACCTAAGAATTCAGCATTTCCTGCACGAGCAGTTCCTGTATTACTTCGATCATCATTGATTAAATCTTCTCTTTCCATAGCTGTACAAAGTCGTGACCAAACCATGTCATCAGGGACATTTAAGGCTAAATATCCATCCTTGCATTTAAAGGCACCTCGAGGATAAAGATGCGTCAATCTTCCACGATGTGGCTCATTGCCCGTGATTGAATAGAGCATAGCCATTCGTTCATTTAAGGAAAGCATATTGTCTAACATAGCACTATCGACGAATTGACCTTTTCCCGTTCGTTCTCTCATGAATAAAGCTTGCATGATGGCGAAGGAAGTACAAAGGCCGGAATAAACATCTGCCATTCCATAAATAGTCCATGAAGGAGGTTTATCTTCAAAACCAACCAAATGCATAATTCCACTCATAGCTTCGGCAACAATATCAAATGCGGGTCGATTAGAATCGGGTCCTTCGTATCCTTCCATTCTTCCAAATCCTGAAATGGCTGCATAAATTAATTTTGGATTGATTTCTTTTAAATCATTATATCCTATACCCATTTTATCTGTAGAGCCGGGACGGAGATTTTCAATCACCACATCAGCGGTTTTAATTAATTCTTTATAAATCTTTTTTCCGTCATCCGTTCGCATATTTAGGGCAAAACTTTTTTTATTTCGATTATAAGCCATGAATCCGCCGGCTTTTTTTTCTCCATTTTCTCCCTCAGCAAACGGAGGAATAGATCGCCTAGGATCTCCCGTTCCAGGACGTTCAATTTTGATGACTTCGGCCCCTGCATCTGCAAGTAACATTGAACAATAAGGAGCGGCCATATATTGCTCCAAAGCAATGACACGGATTCCTGTTAATGGTCTATTCATTTATACTCTTTCCACTAATGTAGATACACCTTGTCCAACACCAACGCATAAGGTAGCTAATCCAATTTGTGTATCTGTTCTTTTCATTTCATGAATAAGTGTCGTTAAAATTCGAGCCCCCGAACATCCTAAAGGATGTCCCAAAGCAATTGCACCGCCATTCACATTTACACTATCAGGATTTAGATTTAATTTTTTCATGACTCCCAATGCTTGAGCGGCAAAGGCTTCATTTAATTCTATCAAATCGATTTCTTCAAGCGAAATATTAAATCTTGATAATAATTTTTCTGTGGACGGTACTGGCCCATATCCCATAACGCCTGGATCAACACCTGCGACTGCTGAACCCACCCAGCGCGCCAATGGTTTTAGTCCTAACTCATTGGCTTTTTCACGACTCATGAGTAGAACCGCCGTCGCGCCATCATTAATTCCGCTAGCATTTCCTGCAGTAACAGTTCCATTTTTTCTAAAAATGGGTTTAAGTGATGAAAGTTTTTCAAAAGTGAGATCAAGGGAATATTTCCCATTTTCTATTTTATATCTGGGATGTTCATCTGTATTTACGATGATAGGATCGCCATTCCGCTGGGAGATAGAAATGGGCCAAATTTCATCCTTAAATTTTCCCTGATTTATGGCATTAATGGCTTTTTGTTGGCTTGATAAAGAAAAGTGATCTTGATCTTCTCGGGAAATGTTCATTTCGTCAGCGATTTTTTCTGCCGTTTCACCCAGACTGGTAATAGGATACAATTCTTCCATTTTCGGATTTTCAAATCGCCAACCTACGGTTGAATCAAAAACGGTTCTATGCCCTAATTTTGATTGAGTGGAAGGTCTCGGCATAACTAACGGCGCCCGACTCATAGACTCCACACCACTCCCAATAAAGATTTCACCTTCACCTGCAATAATTGCTTTTGCAGCTTGATTCACTGCTTCGAGCCCGGAAGAACAATTCCGATTTACAGTGACTCCTCCAACCGACATAGGAAATCCGGCTAATAGAACAGCCATGCGAGCCACATCTCTGTTGTCTTCACCGGCTTGATTTCCACATCCGGCATATACATCTTCGATCCAGCTTGGGTCAATCCCCGTGCGTTCAATAAGGCCTTTTAATACTTCCGCCAGTAAATCATCGGGTCGAATGGATGATAACGCTCCACCTGCACGACCAATAGGAGATCTAACGGCATCAATGATTACAACTTCTCTCATAAGTTACTCGTTTAATAGAGCCATGAAGTGGCTCATTTTTTCTAAAAATAATTCAGTTCTTGGATGGTGGTTTTCAATAAATTGATCTATATCATTTTTATACGCATTTACAATGTTCTGAGCTTGTTCGTCGGTTTCCATATCCAAAAAGCTAGTAGACAATCTTAAACAAAAATTATCAGGATCACTACCAAAAACACTACCGGGTAATGTAGCAATTCCAAAATCATCTAATAAATATTCGGATAAATCTTGACATGAAAAAATATTCATTTCTTCTAATTTATTTTCCCATTTTTTAAAAGATGGATAAAGGTAAAACCCGCCAGAAGGTGATGGACTATTAAGTCCAATTTCTTTTAGTTTACGATGAACATAATTGGTTCGTAATTCGTGAATATGAGTACACATTTGTATATAATTATCAATATCTTGATTTCCACTATAAGCCAAAATAGCCGTATACTGAATAGGGCCAGGGACACAAGACCAAATACTTCCTGATATGGATTGGAATGATTTAATTAATGATTCACCTATTTCATTATTAGGAAGGATGGCCATACCAAAACGCCATCCGCCAAGTGATAAATGTTTACTAAGCCCACCAAAAATGATTGTTTTTTCAGGATAATATTTTGCCGTGGAATGATGTGTAAAACCATCATGTGTGACCAAACTATAAATTTCATCACTCAAAATAAAAATATTTTTATCTCGAGCCCAATCGGCTACTGATTTTATATCCGGCTCTGATGAAACATTGCCGACGGGATTACTGGGTGAATTTAGAACCAGCATTGTAGGATTTCCACCATCTGAAATAAAATTTTGATATGCTTTATCTAAGGACTGAATATTTATAGAATAACTATTTTCATCATCTAACGAAAAGCGATGAACTTTTTTCCCTGTTAACCGAGCTATAGAACTATAAGAAACCCAAGAGGGTTTTGGTAATAGTAAATCACCTTCGATGGATTGAATCATTGCGTAAAGTAAAGATTTGCTTCCAACGCCAACGATGATTTGTTTATCCATTAAATTTATTCCCAATTTTTCAGAATAATATTGGGCAATAGTGTTTCTCAATTCTGGAATACCTAAAGATGGAAGATAGCTTCTGTGGGATGCATTTTCTTGAAATATACTGCTTAATGCTGGATGAACTGGAAAGCGAGATTCCCCAAATCCCAAATGGAGAACATCTCTCCCATCTGCCCACATGGCATTTACTTTTTCATTCATCACAAGTGTTGGTGATGCTTTCGGTGATTTCACAATAATCCCTTTTGACCCTAATAATGGAATGGAGAATTTAGAGAAGTGGGTAAAACAGAAGTAATAAAAATTAATGATTTAATAATTAAACTCTAATGAATTCAATCGTTTCGATTAGTACATCAATATATTGAATTAATGTTTGTAACTTGCGCAACAGCAATGCTAAAGCTAATAAAAATATTCATTATTTATTTTGTCAGTATTTCATCACTTTATCCGTGTACTACAATCTTAATAGGTAAAGGATTAAGCAAAGATGGTTCTATTCTTCATGCTCATAATGAAGATATGGGCCAAAATACTGTTGGTCGATTATGGAGAATCAACGGTCAATCTCATACGGACCTTGATTCAATTTGGGTTCCATATGTATCATTAGCAGAACCTGGTCAAAAATTGGGCTATTGGGCTTCTGGAAATACAAGAGCTGTTCGAATAAATGAATTAAATGCGGAATCACTTCCATATGATAATATTCTTGTCGGAATGAATGAAGCAGGTTTAACGATGAGTTGTAATTGGATGAATTCAAAAGAAGCACCCATGGAAAAAAAAGGGATTCGTCGTTATGCTATTCGACAACTCATTTTAGAAAGATGTTCAACATCCTATGAAGCTGTTTTGCTCATCGGTTCTTTAATTGATCAATTTGGTCAAGCAGATTGGGGAGGACTCACATATGTTTTGGCAGATTCGAGTGAAGGGTGGATTGTTGAAACAACCACACAAACTTGGGTGGCCAAAAAGCTTGAAGATGATAAAATAATCGCTATCGCAAATCGATTTACTATTGGTGAGAAATATGATATTTCAAGTAAAAACTTAATACCACGTGCGGTTAAAAAGGGATGGTATAACCCATCAAATGGATCTTTTAATTTTAAATTAGCCTACGGAAATCCTGAGTATATGGATGACCTATATGACAGTGAGAGAGAAGGGCGTGTTTTTGAATTATTAAACCCGAAAAAAGGAGCTATTACACCACTCGATTTAATGGATGTGTTAAAAGATAGATATCAAAATACAGACCATTATTGTACACCGACAGAATTTGAACCATGGCGAGATATATGTCAAGAGAATGGGGCTAAGCGTCCAATTTGTACCAATTTATGTCAATCATCTTTTGTTGCTCATTTACGTCCAGATTTACCCATAGAAGTTGGAGCTGTATTTTGGTTTACATTTGCTACTCCTGATTATGGACCTTATTTCCCGGTTTATTCAATAGGATCGAAAATTGATAATAGATTTTCTATAAATGACCCAAGAGATAGCTATTCAAATGCATGGTGGAACTATAGGCATGCTCAACAAAAAATAGATACATTGGATCGTAAAACAATTGATCAAATGCGCGATCAGTCTTGGATTGAAACTAAAACCATAATGGCGAATCAATCCAAATGGGAAAATCAAATGCGAGTACAATTAAAAAAGAACAAATTAAATAATGCTATTACGATTGCAAACCGATATACAAATGCATCAGCCCGATTTTCGCTCAATTTTATAAAACAGCTTTTAAAATAAATCTAACCCATAATTATAATGTAAAAAAAAAGCCCCAACAAAGTTGGGGCTTTTTTTTATTCAATAAATGAATTAGAAATTGTAAGACAATCTCATATAGTCATAACGACCATTCATACCGTATGGAGCAAAGTTTGGATAAACAAAGGCACCATCATTGTTGGAGCCAGTCCATTTATCGGGCATTTGATCTGTAAAGTTCTTAGAACCTACAGCAACCGTAACAGCACCAAAGTCATAACTTCCTTCTAAATCCATAATTGATTTAGCGGAGAAAATTAACCCCTCAGTTCTACGGCTTTCAAATTCGCCTACTTTGTTAAAGCGGAATGAACCCGCCCAGCTACCATTAGAATATTTGGTTGTAAAAACCATATTATCTGCTGGAGTTACTGTTGTCATAGTACGTACTTCATTATCGTCAAAGATATTCCCACCATATGCGGAAAGTTCATCTGGCGTTTTAATTTCACCAACGATTTCAGTTGCATTATTATTGTAAGCAAGCGTGAAGTCCAGTGCACCCATGGAACCTAAGTCCATATTGTATGCAGCAGATACATCAAAACCAGATGTTTTTGTATCTACAGCATTTGCAAAGAAACGTCCACCACCGCCATAATCGGCACCTTCGATGCCAGCAGCAACTAATAGATCATAAACATGTGCGCCTAATGATCCTTCTTCGTCATTATGAGATGTGGCTACACCATTTTCTTGTGTACCACCACCTGTTTTGAAATTACCCGTCATGACAACACGGTCTTCAATATTCACACTATAATAATCAAATGTGAGACGAATACCAGCTACATCAGCGGATAAACCACCACTCATGTTTGTTGATAATTCAGGTTTCAATGTTGTAGCGCCTAATGCTTGAGCGACAGGGTGATCTACAGGAAATGTTCCAACTTCAAATGCAACACCATCAATAAAGTTGGTGGAGATTTTTGATTGAAAAGCTTGTGCTAAAGCAGGAGCTCTAAAGCCAGTGCTATAAGCACCACGAAGTACAATGCCTTCCATAACTTCATAACGTAATGAAGCTTTGTAGCTAAAGTTGCTACCGAAGTCACTGTAATTTTCAAAACGACCTGCAAAACCAACACGCATGCCATCCATTACTTCCATTTCAGCATCTGCATAAGCAGCATAACTGGAACGATCAGCATTCGCTGTAGCTGCAGCGTTAGATGGTTTAAAACCACCAAAACACTGGCAACCTGATGAACCACTGCTAGAATTCAATCCATCATATTGTATTTCACCTGTGGAATCAACATAAGATGAATCCCAACCAGCAACAGATGTATCATCATAATGCCCATTAGCATATGAAGCATATTCGCCTGGGTAAATACGATAAGATTCACTTCTAAGTTCACCACCAACAGCCACATTGATTCCACCCATTTCTGTGGTTAAATCAAGGTTTGTTGTATTTTGATCAAATGTGAAACCACCAATGTCATAAGTCCGAATTTGTTCTGGACCAAATGAAGCATTTGTGGAAAACATTTTGTAATGGAAATCATTATTTCCGGAAGTATTACTTAAGTCATAAGACCATGTTCCGAAAACACCTTTAATACCCATGGATGTTGAGAAATCATAAATCGTAGGAGTAATATGAGGTACATATCCAGTTGGATTTGCACTTAACCATGTTTTATGAGGATGATCTGGGCCACGTGTATAACACCCGGCATCACTGTTTCGTTGTGAATATCCACCAAATGCATAGAATGTGCGATCACCAGCAGGTAACTCAGTATTAAAGAAAATACCATAGTTATCTTGTTGACCATCACCCCAAATCATACGTTGTGGATCAATATACCAGTCACTACCTGGATTTAAACGATTTTCTTCAGCTTCATTGTCTGACCAATAATCTGAATTAGGTTCATATAATGTTTCACCTTCAAATCCGATACGGTTTGTGCGACCACGATGACGGTATTCTGCAGATACATTAAAGTATCCGTCATCACCAAGAGCAAAACCTTTGTTGTATTGAACTTGCATTACATCACCATCATTTTTAACAGATTCTTCACTGGATTGAACAATGCCATTTTTATCAGCAATTGTTGTTGGATTCCATTCGTATGGTGCTCCAGATGCGGCCCAATCATAAAGATCGAAACCAGTAGGAACAGCTTCAACGGTGTGGTTTGATGCACCTGTTGTTACAGAAAAACTTCCTGCAGAATCACCGGATTTTAATACAATATTAATCACACCAGCGATTGCATCTGAACCATATTGTGCAGCAGCACCATCGCGAAGAACTTCAATTCTTTCAATGGAAGAAGCGGGAATGGCATTAATATCAACACCCGTATCACCACGACTTGGGCTATTGTTTACATGAACCAATGCAGTTGTATGACGACGTTTTCCATTCACCAAGACCAATACCTGTCCAGATGAAAGACCGCGAAGCGTCATTGGGCGAACAGCATCAGAGCCATCAGCAATCGTTGTACGCGGCATGCTGAATGATGGCGCTAATGACTGAAGAATTTGAGCTGTTTCACTAAAACCTGCACGACGTATTTCTTGTGCTGTGAACACATCAACAGGTACAGCTTGATCTTGAGCAGCATGGGCGAAGCGAGATCCAATAACGGAAACCGCAGCACCTGCTAATGCAGAAGCATCAAGTGCGAAGTTGAGTGTTGCACCACCTGAACCGACTGTTGCAGATAATGTTTTTGAATGATAACCAATAAAAGATGCTTTAACGCTGTATGATCCTGCAGCTACTCCACTGATGGAATAGGCACCTGATGCATCAGCAGCAGCCCCTTGGCCAGTCCCTACTACCTCAACATTTGCACCAGCCAGTGGGTTCCCATTACCGTCAGTAATGGTCCCAGAAATTGACTGTGCAAAAAGCGGTAGGGATAATGAAATGAATAATAAAACTCCTGTGAGTTTCTTCATTCGTACCTCCTTGTTTGCTTGTTTTCACTTGAATGAGGGAGCAATGACACCTTCTCCTTCAAAAAGATTCCTTGAATGTAAACCTTGATGCTCTATGAGAGCAAGAGATTAATAAAGCAGAATAGTATGGAGATTTATAAATGTGGGTTTTAATTCATTTTAGCTTGAATAAAGGATAAAATTTGATCCGATGAAATACGTGTTTGCTCTTGTGTATCGCGGTCTCGGATGGTGACTGTATCATCTTCCATAGATTGATGATCAACCGTGATGCCAAAAGGCGTTCCTGCTTCGTCCTGACGATAATATCGTTTCCCAATAGACCCTTGTTGATCATACAAAACTTTAAAATGTGGTTTTAATCCATCTACAATTGTTCGTGCTTTTTCAGGTAAACCATCTTTTTTCACTAAGGGGCAGATTACGGCCTTCACTGGGGCAATCCGTGGGTGGAGTTTTAAAACAGTTCGATTATTTTCAGTATCTTCCCAAAAAGCATCCGTAAGAACGGTTAATAGCATTCTATTTAACCCTGCGGAAGTTTCAATAATATAGGGGAGGAAACGATTATTTTCTTGCTGATCAAAATAGTTTAGATTTTTCCCCGAGAAAGATTCATGCTGTGATAAATCAAAATCGGTTCGATTATGGATTCCTTCAATTTCAGACCAGCCAAACGGGAATTCATATTCAATATCCCAAGCTTCTTTTGCATAATGGGCTAATTCATTTTCGCCATGTTCATGAAATCGAATTTTAGAGGCATCTACCCCAAGAAGGTCAGGGTAGAATTGAAATCTTTTTTCTTTCCACTCCTTCATAATATCGTCATCCGTTCCAGGTTTGACGAAATATTGCATTTCCATTTGTTCGAATTCACGGGTGCGAAAAATAAAATTACGAGCCACAATTTCATTTCTAAATGCTTTACCAATCTGGGCGATCCCAAATGGAACCTTCATCCGCATCGCTCCTTGGACTAATTGATAATTGACATAGATTCCTTGTGCCGTTTCGGGGCGAAGGTATGTAACAGATCCAGAATCTTCAACAGGTCCAACATGTGTTTTAAACATTAAATTAAATTGTCGTGGATCTGTCATTTTTCCGGTTGTACCACATTTTGGACATTGGATGGTATCCCACTGAATTGAATTATACTCTTCCCCAAATTCATCTGCACGATATCGTGAATTGCATTGTTTACAATCCACTAATGGATCATGAAATGCATTTACATGTCCACTTGCTTCCCAAATCCGCGGATGCATTAAAATACCGCTATCCAGTCCGACAATATTTTCATGAACTTGCGTCATTTCTTTCCACCATAATTGGGAAATATTATTTTTTAATTCAATACCAAGTGGACCATAATCATATACAGCGCCAAATCCCCCGTAAATTTCAGAACTTTGGAAAATAATGCCCCTACGCTTACATAGAGATACGAGTTTTTCTATTGTTTTATCCATTGTACTATTTTGTCTTCCTAAATTATTTATCTAATGCTTTTAATTCTTTTTCTATTTCATCATCAAATGGAATATCATCCGATTCGAGATGAATGGTTTCATCTTTTTTCGTTGTTGTTTTCAAATACAAAACCAAAAACCCAATAGACAATATGCCTACTCCAATTGGAGCGACCCAAGCCATAACGTTGAATCCTGTCGCAACGGGAACGGCTAAAATTCGTTCACCATATAAACCAACATAAAATTCTAAAATTTCACCTTTAGTTTTTCCTTGAGCAATGAATTTGGAAATTTGTTGCTCCATTTCTGGATTATGATCTAAATCATAAACGGTTCCTGACCAACAACAGGGAGAAATTAAACTTTTCTTTAATTCTGTGGCTAAATCATCTTTTGCAAGTAGTGTCGTGGAGACGAATAAAATAAGTGCGCTAGCTTGAAGAAGAATTCGAATTAATATTTTCAGTTTATTGAGCATTTTTTATGTATCCTAATTTGTATATGTTTTAATACAGGATATCCTTTTTTAATCGGATAGTTTGTAATCGTAACCCATGAATTTATTCATAGGAACAGAACATAGAAATATATTTAACCGTTTCAAAGGTTTTCATCCAATTTATGAATCTTAATAAACCGATTATATTCTTCCCTAAAAGACATCTGTTGATGATGCTTTTCCTGGCCCTTAATATAATTTATGACTTTGCTGATTTAAAATAACTGTAGGGATTATAAATCTTGAGTGATCTTTAACAAGTAGCTTAATCATAGAAGACTAATAATGATAAGGCCTATTATTATTTTTTCTTTTTTTTCGTTTTTCTTTTTTTCTTACGTGGTGGTGCTAATCGTTTTTTATTTATCAACGCGACTGCATCCTCTAAAGTCACAGACTCTGGTGTGAATGTACGGGGCAATGATGCGTTGAATTTACCATCAGTAATGTATGGGCCAAACCTTCCATCTTTCAAAACGAGAGATTCGCCTGTTTCAGGATGATCGCCTAACGTTCTGAGATCAGAACTTCTTTTATTTCGATTAGCTAAGAGTTCAACTGCTTTATTTACTGTTATATCCAAAGGTGTTTCGGGACCTCGTAAACTTGCATTTTGTTTTCCCGCTTTAATATACGGTCCAAATCGACCATAATCTGCCAGAATAGGTTCTCCCGTTTCAGGATGATCGCCAACCGTGCGAGGAAGGGCTAATAATTGTAAACCCAGTTCAAGTGTAATATCTTCTTGCGCCGTTCCTTTTGGGATTGATTTTCTTTTCTTAGATTCACCCAACTGTACATAAGGACCATAGGGCCCTTTTTTTAACCAAATAGCTTCATTGGATTCTGGGTCTTGGCCTAATTCACGATCTTCTTCAATTGCCATGGAAAAGATGTCTTCAATGGCTTCAAGAGTTAAATCCCCTAAATAAATAGAGTCTGGAATGGATTTTGTGTCATCACCTCGTCTAAGATAGGGTCCATATCGCCCAATGCGCCCTTCAACTGTTTCAGTTAAAGATTCATGCATGGGAATAGTACACGCTTTGGGAATGTCAATTTTTTCTTCCAACATTTTTTCTAAGCCTTGAGAATCTTTGTCACCGAAGTAAAACGAATTCATGAACGGTATCGCATCCCTTTCTCCTCGTGAAATTTCATCTAAATCTTCTTCCATTAAGGCAGTAAAGGTTGCATCCACTAAGCTAGAAAAATGATTTTCTAATAGTTGCGTAACAGCTAAACCTAAGTAAGTGGGCGTCAATTTTCCTTTAGCTCTATCCACATAACCTCTTTTTACAATGGTATCCATAATAGCAGCAAATGTGGATGGACGTCCAATGCCTTTAGCTTCTAATTCTTTGACCAATGACGCTTCCGTAAATCGGGCAGGTGGCTTTGTAGAATGAGATTCAGCAGACAGAGAAGAGCAATTGATGGATTCACCTTTTACCATTGAAGGCAAAATCCGTTCTTTATTTGCTAAGTCCGCATCTGGATTATCGCGTCCTTCCACATAAATGCGCATATACCCAGGAAATAAAATGACTTGACCTGATGCTCTAAATTCTGAATTTCCAGCTAAAATAGTCACAGAAGTCTGTTTCAATTTTGCGGGTGTCATTTGGCTTGCGATTGTTCGTTTCCAAATGAGATCATACAGTTCTGCCGCGACATGATCTAAAGATTGTTCCACTTCAGACTTTGGACGAAATGCTTTATGGGCTGGACGAATCGCTTCGTGGGCTTCTTGAGCATTTTTCACATTGGTTGAATAATGTTTTGCGTTCCCAGGCAAATAATCATTACCATATTTTTCAGCTATAATGGTACGAGCGCCCACAAGGGCTTCATCGGATAAATGCGTTGAATCCGTTCTCATATATGTGATAAAACCTGCTTCATACAACATTTGTGCGGTACGCATTGTTTGCCGTGCGGATAATCGTAATTTCCGAGAGGCCTCCTGTTGAAGTGTGCTCGTTGTGAAAGGTGCCTTTGGGTTAGATGTCCGTGGTTTCTCTTCAATCGATTTTACGGACCAAGATTCTTTTTCCAGTGATTTTACGAGAGCGGTGGCATCTTTTTCAGACAATAAAACAGCTTTGTCATTTGTCATTTCACCCGTATTAGCATCAAAGTCTTTACCGGATGCAATCCGTTTTTCATCTACACGAATTAACGTAGCTTCAAAAGTTGATTTATCATTTTGCTTTGCTACTTCAGCTTTAAGGTCAAAATAGGTGGCACGTTTAAATACCATCCTTTTTCGATCTCGATCAATTAAAAGTTTTACAGCAGCAGATTGAACACGCCCAGCGGATAATGCATTTTTTACAAAGCTCATATTAGATTGTAATGTTTGCCATAATATGGGAGAAATTTTATACCCGACTAATCGATCAATCACACGTCGAGTTTGCTGGGCGGCAATCATATTCTCATCCAATCCTCGGACTTGATCCATTCCTTCTTTTACACCTGCTTTTGTTATTTCGGTAAATTGAACTCTTTCAATCTTTTCATCTGGAATTTCGGTTGCAAGATGAGATGCAATGGCTTCTCCTTCACGGTCAGGATCAGTTGCGATTAAAACACGTGGGGCAATTTTTGCTTTTTTTCGTAATGATTTAATAAAGTCCGTTCGATTGGGAAGTACTTTTAACTTTATATCAAAATCATTTTCAATATCGATTGCCAATTCTTTTCGCGGTAAATCTTTTACATGTCCAACACACGCAATAACTTCATATTCACCTCCAAGATATTTTTCTATTGTACGTGCTTTTGAGGGTGACTCTACAATTAATAATGGTTTACTCATTTATATCCTGTCTATTTATTTGTTACAAATCGGCGATTCCACGCCCGCGTATATAATATAGAGTGAAAAAAACTATTTTAAAAAAAGAACTTTTTCAGTTTTCGAAAAAATATATTTCCCCGTACTAGATTTAGCGTTGAATTTAAGAAAATAAACGCCACTTGATAGGTGGGATGCTTGCCATTGAATTTGATGTGTTCCAGAATTGAAAGTGTCATTAATCAGTGTTTCAACCCACACACCATTTAAATCTATAATATCAATTGAAACATGGCTGATAGCGGGTTGATTAAAAGAAAATTGAATCGTTGTTTTTGGGTTAAATGGGTTTGGAAAGGGTGACAATAGTTTAAAATGAGATGCACTTAATTCCGGTTCTGTATTTAGGGATGGACTAAATTCAAAGGCACCTATATCAGGGGCTACACCCACATAGTCCTCTTGTGAATAATTAACAATGGTATCTCCTTCCCAAACAAATAAAGCAGTTCCGGCATCGATGGCAGGTGAATTTTGATTGAGTGTATATTGATTTTCACTTTCATTGACAAACTGTGGATAATGTTCAATATTTCCATCTTCCCAAACCACATTATCAGGGTAATCCCCCATAAAACTCCAGATGCCATCCTCAATAATATTATGGGAAAAAACTAAATTTGAATTTGTAACATTATAGGGATTTTCTATGATGAATTCTTTCATCTCATTGCCCCAGAAAATATTGTTTACTATAAAGTATTTGTTATTTCCCTGAGGCCTATATTCAAATTTAATGTTACCTGTTTGTTCTGCCGTATTGTTCGCGATTGTATTATTAACCATTTCAAGAACCTGTGGGTTTTTAAAATTGAATACGGGAACAGGTCCCCAGTCTTCACTGACGGAATTCATATTCTTCACAATTAAATTATTTTCTAGCCTGAGATAATCATTATAATCTGCACCCGAGTAAAAATTTATTAAATATGTCCCCGTAGAAATTCCATTACTATAATTATGAGTAGTATTATTTATTATAGTACTATTTTTAATAGTTGCAACATCGTAACAGCAGAAAGCAAATCCGGAAACCATTTCATTGTTTTGAATATTGATTTCATCAAATATTAAATGATATTGTTTTTCAATATCAAAATTTGCAGGACCATTTATAGTGTTATGAGTAGATCTGAAAAAATTAATGATATTCTTAACAGTAATATTTTTTATAATTAAACCGGTATTCATATCAATATTAATTACGTTATTGAAATTATCAGGATCAATTTGAACTTGATTTCTTAAATGAAGATTTTCAATAGAATAATATTTTTCACGTTGCCCTGCAACAATTCCGCGTGTGAATTCTTCATCTAAGGACAGGATAGTAGGATCTTCTACTGAGCCAATTATACTTACGTAGCTTTTTGTATTAAGTGGAAAAAATTCGCCAGAGTTATTTTTGCTAAAGAGGCCGGGGGATAAGTAAATCGTATTGGGATTTGTGGGGTTTTCTTTAATGAGGGTAAGTGCCCAATAAATATTTTGTAATGGCTCATCCTCAATCAGGCCGGAGTTTAGATTATCACCCCAAGGTGCTACATACAGATCATGATCTGCCAGTTCAATTTTGTGGTTTAGCACATCAAAAACTGCCATATCACCCGTTACATAAAATGAGTCTGCATAGGCAATGGTAAAGGTGTCTAAATAAACTTCTGTCAAAGGTTCCCAAGGGTCACCTATATGTAAATCGTTAAAAGCCCCAGAGTGATTCAAAAAAACACTACATCTGTTTACTGGGTCAAATTCGGTGCTTGCAGCAACTGAAAATATTCCTCCGCCAAACCATTCGCTAAAATTATGGGTTACAATTAAATTGGATAAATATGGAGCAGCATATTCGGTGATATAAATTCCACCGCCAGTTGCACGACCTCCAATAATATAATTATCTCTAATAATACAGTTATTCAGTGTAGGTGATGAATCTTGAATGAATATACCTCCGCCAGATTTTTTCCCAGAGTTCGTAACATATCCCGAGCCATTTGTAATGGTAAAACCATTTAAAATAGCATCACGGGTTTCATCATTGTTGAATGTAACAACAGCACCTTCACGGTTCCCATCTAAGATTGTTTCTTGAATAGTAGAATTTGAAGAATCATATAAATAAAAAGATGTTAATAAAATATTTTTTCCATCAAAGTCGATGGTACCCAAATAAGTCCCCGGCCAAACTAGGATTGTGTCACCATGGGTAGATTCATTTATAGCTGGCTGAATCCCCACAAAACTACCTGGATTATTTGACCCAACCTCTAAAAGATCGGCTTTTATTCCACCAATAAGAAAAAAGAAAGAAAAAAGGATTCTAATTTTATAATAATTGATCATTCTCATTTTAGAAAAATACTATTTCAAGTAAAGTAACTTCCCTTTTATCGTTTTTGTTGAAGTGGAAAACCGATAAAAGTAAATTCCGTTTGGAACATTATTTTGATCTATGTTTTTTCCGTTCCAATGAAAAATATGCTCTCCTTTTTTAAGGGTTCCTCTTTTTATATCCGTAATATATTGTCCTGTAATAGAAAATATTTCAAGTGTAATCGTTTCATCTTTTTCAAGGAATATATTTATTTCTACATTAGAGTTAAATGGGTTTGGATATGCTTGAATCGAATAGTTTTCTTTTTTGGTTTTTTCCTTCGGCTCTCTTTTGTATGGATTCAAAGAAATATAATGAACAGAATTATTCATTGTAATGAGTTCAGGCTTATAGTCATTGGCAACATCAAAATTATCTGCCAAACGACCCATTCCCGATTCTGTGATTGCTTCAAACCGTATATGATTCAGCCCATTATTATACAACTTAAAGTTCATGGGTGAACCATCAACAACTTCCGCACCGACACATTCATCTAAATCATTAAAGGCTCCCAACTCAACTATTTCATTATTGATAGATTCAATAACAAGGGGCATATAAGATCCCTTTTCTTTATAATTAAAATATCTGGGTGTCGGTGATTCATAGGGTCCCGGAGGATCTTCATTTTCAATAAAAATCCATGAAAATATTTCAGGTTCACTCATGGTTACAATTACCATTTCTCCGTAATTAAGCTGAAAACACTCATTCTCAGATCCCTGTGCTTCTGGTGGGCAATCTTGTTTTACATAAAATTGTCCATTTCTTCGAGTCATAAACCAATCTTGTGCCTGAATGGATATCATATTTTCTAACACATATTGCGGAAATGCATCTGAGGGATGTTGGGAATGAGATAGGAAATAATTAATCCAATTTTCACCTTCAGTTAGTTCGATGGGAGTATCCGCGGGAATCTTTGTTCCACTAAAAGGTGTATTAAACCATGTAAAATCATTATCGGTGATTTGGATTTTATAGCCATCCACGCTTTTTATTAAATATTCTGACATGCCCCCCCATGAAGTATTGCTCCAGTCTGTCAGCAAGCTTTCATGATTAACTGAAATATCATCCACAAAAGAAAAAGGGTCATTTAAGTCTGTGAGCCTTGAAAAAGCATTGGCAACGCTTGTTTCATTGTCATCGGGCAAAATGGGAAAGCCTACCCAATTCCAACCGGTTGTTAGCATTTTTTGTTCAATATCGGGTTGAAATGCAAAATATTCAATTATAAATGGTTTCCCTTTGCGAGGCAGATAAACTAAAGCGCCATTTTCTAATAACTCCCACCCGTCATCTGTATCATCTTGTTGGGACATAACTGTTTTATATTCGTATCCATAAGATGGATTATCAACGTATTTCCAATAAATACTATGCCAATTATCAGGATATTGATGATTATCATTTGATGCTGTTTTTCTATAAGACCAAATATCACTACCATTTGTTAAAACCATGTTTTGATTTTCATCTCTCCATTTAAAATCTTGATGTGATAAGGCATTATGAATGCCCCTTAAAATATCCCCAGTTTCTTCTTCCATAATATTTTTTAAAATCCAGAAAAAATAGAGTTCTGAATCAATGACATGGGCGAAACCTTCGTCCGTATGCCAATCTCCTCCACAACCAACATCCGGAAATGTTTGGGGTTGGAAATTATTATCCATCCATTCATCTGTAATTAAAGCTCTTAAAACGTCCTTATCAACTGTGCCATTATGTGCAAATGAAAAAGTTTGGCCGTTTGGGAGTGTTTGAATAAATGGATGTGGGTTTGGTGGATTTGATTCTCCCTGTTCTGAACCACATCCAGTACTTGCTAATCTTACATGACCAATGGCGCAATTTATTCCATCTGTTGGATCATTCGGTGTGAGAAGACCTCCATACCGCATGACCGCTTTGATATAATTAATATCATAATTATCATTATTTGGTGATTCTGAAACACGCCATACCGGATAATGGGGGCCCCCATCAGGCCAATTTACGGTTTCTCCAAATGTACTATTTACATAATATGCAAACCCGAGCCCATCTTCATGAGTATTATATCCTTGACTAACTAAAGTCCCAAATTGAGAGCGGGCTCGGACATAATTGAATCCAGTTGTAAAGTCAGTGCCATCTGAGGATATTATCGCCCAAAATCGGCTTGCAAAAAGAATGTTAAAAAAGAAAAATATTACACAAATTGCTTTTTTATTAAAAAATAATTTCATCGAAAATCCGCTTCAATAATATGCTTATCGTAAATAATTAGTGAATCAATGTAAGCCCCACTCAATTAATCAATCAATAAAATTTATAGATTATTTCAATTTTTCCAGAATTTCTGTCTGCAATACAGTTTCCTGATTTCCTTCTTTTAATTTTTTTATGACAACTGTTTTATTCTGAATTTCATTTTCTCCAAGAATAAAAGCATAGGTTGCTCCTGACCGATTTGCTTCACGCATTTGTGCTTTCATGCTTCTACGAAGTGTCTCCATTTTTACGCTTTTTCCAGCTTGTCGCAATTGGTTTGCTAAATCAATAGAGACAGAAAGCACACTTTCATCTAAACAAACCATATAAATATCTGTAGAATCGTAAGATTCAAATGGGGTTTCTGCTTCAAGTGCTAATAATATGCGTTCCATTCCAGCCGCAAAACCAATAGCCGGCGTTGCTTTTCCCCCAAGAGTTTCAACTAATTTATCATATCGACCGCCACCCAAAAGAGCATCCTGAGCGCCAAGAGCAGATGAAGTAATTTCAAAAGTAGTTCGAGTGTAATAATCTAATCCACGGACCATAGTTGGGTCACATGTAAATGGAATATTTAATTGGTTTAAAAATGATTGTACAGAATTAAAATGTGCCTGATCTTCATGGGTAAGAAAATCTGTAATGTTTGGAGCATTTTTTATAATGTCAATTTCATGAGGTACTTTTGTATCTAATATTCGAAGCGGATTATTTTCAAATCGTTTTTGACTTGTTTCGGATAATTCATTTAAAAATGGTCGTAAATAATCCTGTAAAGCATTTCTGTACTGTGCGCGACATTCAGGCGAACCTATACTATTGAGTTTTAGATTTAAGTTTGTTAATCCTAATTGTGTTAATAATGAATATGCCAGAGATATAACTTCAGCATCTTGCTCGGGGTGTGGGGAGCCGAAGGCTTCTATTCCGTATTGATGAAATTGTCTTTGTCGTCCTTTTTGGGGACGTTCTCGTCGGAAAAGGGGTCCAATATAAAACAATCTTTGCAATGGCGATAGTCCGCCTAAATTATGTTGAATAAACGATCGAACAACCGGTGCAGTTAATTCAGGCCGAAGAGTTAGGCTTGTATTATCTCGATCTTCCCAACTATACATTTCTTTAGATACAATATCGGTATCTTCCCCAACACTTCGCGAGAATAAACCTGTTTTTTCAAAGATGGGTGTTCTTATTTCTTCGTATCCAAACTGATGAGTTATTTTTCTAATGGTTGATTCTAATTGTTGCCACTTTTTTGAATCTTCGGGCAAAATATCATGTGTTCCTTTGATGGAACGGATGATATTACTCATTCTTTGAACCTGTAATGCTTTCCACAAGTAACGCCGCTTTTTCTTTTAATTCTTCTGGGACAAATATTCGCGTTACACCGGGCATCGATGTACCTTCAATACTGAAAGTTGTGGATAGAACATCTGACTTTATGAAGTATGGTATCTTTTCTTTAGTCAATATTTCACCCGCCATTTCAGCAAAAACAATCCCATCGAAGGGAGCAAGGGATTCCCATTTAATATTTTCTAATGGCAAATCTAAAGCCATTGCATCGACTAATGTAACTTTGCAGTCGGCGCACTGAGTGATGTGTGTTTTATATTCGGATTTACATTCTGGACAGATCATTTTAACCTCATATTTAGACTATGAATTTCTTACTTCTTACACTTAGAATGTTAGACAATTTTTATGTATGTGTTACTGAGCACGTTTTTCGCCAATTTTTATACCACTTAGCAAACTTAAACCAGTTCCAATAGGAATCAATTTCCATGGCGGCAAAAACTTTTCTTTGATAATCCAAAGCTTGATCAGCTGTCATACGGTATGTTCTTTTAGGCTCTCCATGTAAACCATTAATGACTAACCACTGTCCCTTTACATAAACGAGTGTATGTTTGGACGCATTTTCTTGGTTTGGGCTTAGTAAATACACGTGGATCAAATCTTCCACTCCGGCTAATTTCCGTCGCCAGTTAACGGCAAGAACAGGTGTCGTAAGTGTAACACGTGTCATGGGGGTGAATAACACATTTACAATTTTCCAAGATTCATTTGAGCTGATTTCCCCATCTTCAGCATGAGCAATCATATTTTTTATATTTTGTATTTTAACCGGGACGATAAAATCAACATCAGGTTCAATCTCTCGCCGTAAAACAATTTTGTCACCAATATGATCAACCGTAAAAGATTCTCCCGTCTCTTCTACCTGCACACCAATTTTATTAAATACACCATTAAAATAATGAACTATTTCTTCAGTCTGAAAAATGTTTCGCCATGCATCCAATGACGACACATTTGATTGCGGAAATAATACATTTACGAGTAATGTGAGAGTAAAGAATAGTTGTTTCATGATAAGTATCCCTTTGTATTTCTCGAATTTGGGGGATTTAGACAAATAAGTCAAACAGGTCTATCATGATAAGTTTATGTAGATGCGAAAAGCGAAATAGATGTAAATTTGACGAAATAGCTAGGGTGAGTCAGGTGGCCAAATATTATATCTTTATTATTATATTTATATCTTTTTCGTGTGGTGATTTAATTGAACCGGTCGAAACTTTCCAGGAATATATTGATTGGCCATCTTTAGCAGAATCTTCCTGGCCTATTATGCATGGAGATGCCCAACATACAGGCAGAAGTTCATTTGTAGGCCCCCGTTTAGAAAGTGTCCACCTTACGGTTCAAACACCCTTTTATTTAGAGTCTTCACCCACAATTGATGAAGAAGGAAATCTCTATTTTACCACATCAACTGATTCTTCCTTTTTGTATAAAACAACTCCCACAGGTGAACGCATTTGGAGATATTTCTTAAAAGCAGGATCATCGGGAAATGTATCATCTCCCACAGTATCATCCTTAGGAACCTGTTATGTTTCCGATGGGACACATATTTATTCCATCACCCTAGCAGGAGAATTGAATTGGCAATATCTATCTGAAACGAATACAACGGCTATTTCGCTGGATAAAGAAGGAAATCTCTATTATATACAAGGAGAAAGAAATACGAATAATAACCTTGTTTCACTTACACCCGATGGAGCTTTAAGATGGTCTTTATCTGTTCCCGGAGATTTTAGAATTAGTACGGATCCTTTTACCTTTTCAACAGAAGGAGATCAATTCTATGTTTCGGGGAATGATTCATTATATGCCATTTCTCCTTCTGGAACAATGGTATGGGCTTATGATGCCATTGGATGGATTTATACAATTGTGGATAATGATGATAATGTGTATTTCTTTCATCATGCATTTAACCAGTTTATTTCTGTGAATAAAGAAGGTAACCTTAATTGGTCTATTCATTTAGCGGACTATGGAATAACAAGTCCGAATCATAGTTTACTTCCTACCATTACTAAAGATGGCATTATACCCATTATTGGTTTTACATCTCCAGGGAATAAAATGCTTCTCGTGACATTAGATGGAGAAACCGTCACAGAAGTTATACTCGATGAAGTTGTGAGCACTCATTTAGTGTCTGATAGTGAAAGTCATGTGTATTTTGGAACATCCATTGGACATGTCATAAAAATGTCATCATCTGGGAGCATACTCCAAACAATGTCTCTTTCTGATTCACTCATATTAATACCAGATAATTCTCCATCTATATCCTCTGACGGAACAATGTATTTATCTATTTATGATAATCCTTTTACTCAAATTGTAGGCGTTCAGTAATACGTAATTATCATTTCTAGGACTTGGTGTCAATCAGGAAACTCGGTATCTTTAAGACTATGAAATTTCTAAGAATTTTAATACTTCCTATGCTTCTTATTTCTGGCTTATTGAGCCAGACGGGAACGAGAGACTATGAGGATGAACTAAAATACCAAACGCGGGCAATCAATCAATTAAAAACAGAAATTGATAGACTTCATTCAAAAATTCGTTCGACGGATAAAAAAATGGAAACAGCTGCGTCTAGATTAAGCAATTTGGATGAAGAATTAGCTCTAATTAATCAACTAATCAATCAGCTTAAAGATCAAGAAAAGAGAACAAGGGCAAAAATTGATATTACCAAAAAAGATATTGATGCAAGTGAGGTGGAATTAAAAAATCTTAGAGAAAGATACGCAAAACGGATTCAAAGTACCTATAAGAGAGGGCAACTTTCGAGTTTGGAAAAAGTGTTTAGTTCGGCTACATGGCGACAAGCAGTCTATCGTTCCGAGTATTTAGATATTATTTCTGATATTGAAACGAAGATGGCAAAACGAATCAATACGCTCATTATCAATATCAGTCGACAGAAGTTAGAATTAGAAATTGCTCTTCGAGAAAATTTAAAATTAACGCGAGAAAAAGAATCACAGCATAAACGAGTACGTGATACAAAAATAAGGCGCAAAAAAGAACTTTATAGTCTTAAAAAAGACAAAAAAGCTTTGGCCAGTTATATTGAAGAAAAAAGGGCTGGACTCAAACAGATGGAAACGCTCATCAAAACCATCCTAGAGGATAAAGCCCGATTTGAGAGGGAAGAGCGTATTCGTCGTCAGCAGCAAGTGTTAAAAACTAAAGAATTCAAAAAACTAAAAACGCGATTACCCTGGCCGGCAGAAGGTCGAATTATTGCAAAATTTGGTCGTCAATGGAATCCAAAATTAAAAACGACAACAGAAAATCCAGGGATTGATATTAAAGGGAAACCTGGATCACCCATTCGTCCAGTCATGAATGGCGTTGTAACCACCATTACTTATATACGCGGATATGGTACCACCATAATTATTGACCATGGAAGTGGTTTTTATTCCGTGTATTCCCATGTTACCAATATCCAAACGCATGTGGATAGTGAGGTACGAACAGGAGATGTGATTGCTTATATGGGCGATTCTGGATCCATCAATGGGTCAAAACTGCATTTTGAAATTTGGGGAAAAGGTCAAAAATTAGATCCGGAAAAATGGTTGGCGAAGAAAAAGTAATTCCATCCATTCCCCAATATCAAACTAAAGTTTGGAGTCAATTAACTAAAATTGCCCAATCGGGATTGGTTGGAAATGGATATATTTTTTCTGGACCAACGGGTTGCGGAAAAGAAGGGCTCGCCCTTTTATTTTCCCAATATTTAAATTGTGAAAACCAATCAAATGATGTGTGCGGATCTTGCCCATCTTGCTTTCGATTTCAGGGATTGCAAAATGAAAACCTGAAACTGGTAGTTCCTCTTCCTGCGCCTAAAACAAAATCGTCTAATGGGGAAGAAAATGCATCAATGAGTAAAGGGGATTTAGATTTATTAACAGAATCTATTCAACTTAAATCAAATGATCCATTTTATAAAATTTGTATTCCAAGAGCTTCGAGAATATTAATTCAAACTATCCGAGACCTTAGAAAATCACTGTACTTTAAGGGGAGCAATACCGGACGTAAGGTGGTCGCTATTTTTGATGCACATTTGTTATCTGTCGGGCAAGGAGAAGCGGCAAATGCCTTACTGAAAATTTTAGAAGAACCGCCTGAAAATACGACACTCATTTTAGTGACAGACCACCAATCTTTATTATTACCAACAATTTTATCTCGATGCCAATTGATTCAATTTCCACCCTTATCTGATGACCATGTAAATCAATGGCTGGAGAGTCAAGGCGAATCTAAAAATACCGCTTATATTTCAGGATTAAGCCAAGGGAATATTCATAGAGCGCGAAAATTGCAAAATCAATCTTTGACGGATGTTACAGTCCAAATTGAATCATTTATTGACCAAATTAGTTCGACAGAACCAAATGTTTGGCGAAAATTCACACAAGATTATGGACGTTTAGCTTTTCAAAAACCTGATGAACTCAAATTTCAATTTCAAATGGCATCTTTATGGATTCATGGAGCTTATCATTTAAGGAAAAAATTATCCTTATCCATTCATGAAACCGTTTTAAAACAAGGAATGGAAACGTTCAATGAAAAATTTCCTAAAAGTGATTTACAAGGCATTGTTTTATTACTGGATAGAGTCATAGAATCCATGGCAATGAATTTTCATATGCCATTAATTTTGATCAACTTATTATTGGATATTCAAGAGAAATTAAACGAATGAACAAAACATTTTATATTACAACACCTATTTATTATGTGAATGATAAACCCCATATTGGCCATGCATATACCACGATACTTGCAGATGTTTTATCTCGATTTCATCGCAGAGCGAACGATGAAACCTTTTTTTTAACAGGATTGGATGAGCATGGGCAAAAAGTAGAACTAGCAGCCGAAAATAGAAGGGTTGATCCCCAAAAACATTGCGATGAAATGGCGCCTAGATTTACTGACTTATGGGAACAACTTCATATTTCAAATAACGATTTTATTCGGACGACGGAAAAACGACATAAGAAGGTTGTTCAGGATATACTTAAGCAAGTCTGGGATGCAGGCGATATTTATGAAGCTGAATATGAAGGGCTTTATTCAATATCAGAAGAACGTTTCGTAACGGAAAAAGAAGTGGAATCGGGGGAATATCGCGATATTCAAACATTGAAGGAAAAGAATTATTTTTTCAAAATGAGTCAATATCAACAAAAGCTCATTGATCATATTGAGTCCAATCAAAACTTTATTCGTCCCGAACATCGTAAAAATGAAATTTTAGGTTTCCTTCGACAACCGCTTTCTGATTTATGTATTTCTCGCCCAAAATCACGCATGAGTTGGGGGATCGATCTTCCGTTTGATAATGATTATGTGACCTATGTGTGGTTTGATGCACTCATAAATTATATTACTGCCGCGGGATATGGGAGTGACGAACAGTCATTTGAAAAATGGTGGCCAGCAAATATGCATCTCATCGGGAAAGATATTCTAACAACACATGCAGTTTATTGGCCCACGATGCTTATGTCAGCTGGTATTGATTTGCCGCAAACAATATTTGCTCATGGTTGGTGGCTTATGGGTGACTCCAAAATGAGTAAATCATTAGGAAATGTTATTAACCCTATGGATTTGATCGAAGATTATGGTGTGGATCCTGTGCGATATTATCTCATGCGGGAAATGGTACTAGGCCAAGATGCTCATTTCACCATAGAGTCATTTATTAAGCGTTATAATGCAGATTTAGCCAATGATTTGGGAAATTTATTAAGTCGAGTCTCAAATCTCATTGTTAAAAATTTTGATGGCAAAATTCCCGATCATGGTGAATTCACTTCTCAAGAATCTGAGATGATTCAAACGGCGAATCGATTGTCCAATTTCATCTCCGAAAAAATAGATGAAATGAAAATTCATGATGCCATAGAAGAAACGTTTCAATTTGTCCGAAGTGTTAATCGGTATTTAGAAGAGACAGCTCCTTGGAAGCTCGTAAAAGAAAATAAAGAAGCTGCTGCTAGAGTCCTATATTCAGCCGCAGAAGCTTTACGGATTGCTGCAGTCATTTTAGAGCCGATTATGCCTAATAGAATGATTGATTTACTTAATGCTTTAGGAACAAATAATACAAAAATTGCTTGGGGTGAATTAGAAATTGGATCTGAAATAACAAAAGGGGAACCCCTTTTCCCGCGCATTCAAATCAAAGATTAACAATTATTTTTCATTTATCTAAAAAAAGATTTGGAACCGTCTCTGTCTAGGCTGTATTATTTCCGCCATATTATTCAACAAAGAATAATAAACTTAAAGAAAAATGATACTAAATAATAATAAACAATCAATTATTGCAGCTGAATTACCAGTCGTTCAATCGATTGATTTATATCTATTTTCTTTAGTGAATATTTCGCTACTGCTTAATATTCTAGTCCTTATTATTATTGGACTCGTCGTCTAAGTCGCCTTAACGAATATATAATTCAAACAGGCAAACAGGACGACGGGACAATCACTCCCTTAAATCTGCCTACACCTGTTTTAATCAAATATTTGTAAAGTCATTATTTGGATGGCATTATCTAAATATGAGAAAAATTATGAGATCAGATACGATTAAAAAAGGATTTGAACATGCACCGCATAGGAGCTTATTACGAGCTACAGGCGTTATTCAATCAGAAGATGATTTTAATAAACCATTTATTGGCATAGCTAATTCATATATTGATTTAATTCCTGGTCATGTGCATTTACAGGAATATGGCCGTATTGCAAAACAATCTGTTCGAGAAGCAGGGGGCGTCCCATTCGAGTTTAATACAATTGGTGTGGACGATGGTATTGCAATGGGTCATATTGGCATGCGGTATTCATTAGCCAGTCGAGAATTAATTGCCGATTGTGTAGAAACTGTAGCAGAAGCTCATCGTCTAGATGGCCTCGTGTGTATTACTAATTGCGATAAAATTGTTCCTGGAATGCTGATGGCTGCAGTAAGATTAAATATACCGACCATTTTTGTATCAGGCGGACCGATGAAAGCCGGAAAAAATGCCAAAGGAGAAAAAGTTGATCTTATTTCCGTTTTTGAAGGTGTTGGTCAAGTGAAAATGGGTGAGTTAGATGAAGCTGAATTATTGGACCTAGAAAAGTCAGGATGCCCAACATGTGGGTCATGTTCTGGTATGTTTACAGCCAATTCTATGAATTGTCTTATGGAAGCTCTCGGAATCGCTTTACCTGGCAATGGTACCATATTAGCTGTAGATGAATCACGTCTAGACCTCGTGAAAAAGGTAAGCCAAAGAATTGTAGCTATGATTGAACAGGATATAAAACCCAGAGACATTATTAATCAAGCATCGATAGAGAATGCGTTTATTTTGGATATGGCCATGGGAGGGAGCACAAATACTGTTTTACATACTTTAGCCATTGCGCAAGAAGCAGGAGTAGATTTTGATTTAAAATCTTTAAATAATCTTGCAAAAAAAACGCCGTATATCTGTAAGGTGAGCCCTGCAACCAAAGATGTACATATGGAAGATGTAGATCGAGCCGGTGGTATTTCTGCAATTTTAAATGAATTATCAAAAAAGGAAAATCTTCTCCACCTAGATTGCCAAACCGTAACAGGATTAACTTTAGGTGAAAATATTCATTCTACTATAATTCAAGATTCAAAAGTTATACGCTCCATCAAAGACCCCTATTCTGAAGAAGGTGGTTTGGCCATTTTATATGGAAATTTGGCACCAAATGGTTCTGTTGTAAAAACGGGTGCTGTTGCCGAATCGATGATGGTGCATTCTGGTCCTGCACGTATTTATGAATCCCAAGAAGAAGCTTTATCGGGCATATTAGCTCATGAAGTGCAATCTGGAGAAGTGGTTGTTATTCGTACCGAAGGACCAAAAGGGGGACCGGGAATGCCGGAAATGTTATCGCCAACCAGCGCCATTATGGGTATGGGGTTAGGGGATAAAGTTGCTCTCATAACGGATGGGAGATTTTCAGGTGGAACACGCGGTGCTTGTATTGGTCATGTATCGCCGGAAGCGGCTGATGGCGGTCCAATCGCCATATTAGAGAATGGAGATTTTATTTCAATCAATATTCCCCAAAAAACGATAAATGTAGAATTAAGCAATGAAGAGATTAAAACGCGTTTAACAAACCTTAAAAAATTTAAACCCAAAATAACTCATGGCTATTTAGGCCGGTATGCTCGGATGGTTACATCTGCAGATACAGGGGCAATTTTAAAATAAAAGGAATTCAAATGAATCAAACACAGAAAAATATAACAGGGGCAGAAATAATATGGGAATCGCTCGTTCAGGAAGGCGTTGATGTGGTTTTTGGTTATCCCGGTGGAGCAATATTGCCGGCCTACGATGCATTAAATAAATATAGAGATAAGATTCACCACGTTCTTGTTCGTCATGAGCAAGGAGCTACACATATGGCAGATGGGTACGCCCGTTCTAGCGGAAAAGTAGGTGTTGCCATTGGAACATCTGGACCAGGAGCCACGAATATGATTACAGGCATGGCGACGGCTATTTTAGATTCATCTCCAATGGTTTGTATTACAGGACAAGTTCCATCAAATGTTATAGGATCCGATGCGTTTCAAGAAGTGGATATAACGGGTGCATCAATTCCCGTGACAAAACATAGTTATCTCGTTACGGATATTAAAGATTTAGCCAGCACAATACGGGAAGCATTTTTTGTGGCACGGACAGGTCGCCCAGGACCTGTTCTTGTTGATGTCCCGAAAGATATACAAAATGAATCCACAGAATTTATTTATCCGACAGAGCCGATAAATCTTCCGGGATATCACCCGCCCACAGAAACAAATGAATCTCATTTACAAGAATTTGCCGATATGGTTAATGAAGCTAATAAGCCAGTCATACTTGCAGGCCATGGTGTATTATTATCTAGAGCTTGTAAAGAAGTGATGGATTTAGCCGAAAAAGCATCCATTCCAATTGCAACAACATTATTAGGGATTGGTGGTGTACCAGATAGTCATCCACTCGTTTTGGGAATGATGGGAATGCACGGAGAATCTTGGGTGAATCACGCTATTCAAGACGCTGATTTACTCATTGCATGCGGAATGCGATTTGACGATCGAGTCACAGGAACACTGAAAACATATTCTCCCAATTCAAAAAAGATTCATATTGAAATTGATGCATCAGAAATCAATAAAAATGTATTAGTGGATTTAGCCGTTCATGCAGATTTGGGAACGGTATTAAGACAGGTCAATCCGCGGATCGAATCATCAAAAAAAGCGGATTGGTTGCAAACGATTGCTCGTTGGCATAATGAATCTCAATCAAGAGATATTATCAATCTTAAATCCGAACAATTGATGGGCGCCCAGATTATTAGAGAAATTTGGGAAGGGACTGGCGGTAAAGCACTAATTGTTTCGGATGTAGGTCAACACCAAATGTTAGAAGCACAATACTACCAACATGATGAACCAAGGACGTTACTCACATCAGGTGGATTAGGAACCATGGGCTTTAGTTTGCCTGCGGCTATCGGAGCAAGTTTCCATGAAAAAGATCGAGAAATTTGGGTCATTGCAGGAGATGGTAGTATTCAAATGATGTTAATGGAATTAGCTACAGCCATGCAAGAAAATGTAAATATAAATATTGCCATTATTAATAATGGGTATCTTGGAATGGTCCGTCAATGGCAGCAACTCTTTTATGATGCACGGTATGCAGAAACACCTATTTCTAGTCCAGATTTTGTCAAATTAGCTGGTGCTTATAATATTCCTGCTTATCGAGTAAAAACTTTGGAAAATATTATTCCAACCATGAAAAAAGCTCAAGCAACAAAAGGGCCGAGTTTAATTGAATTTATTGTAGAGGAGCATGGTATGGTATATCCAATGGTGCCGGCAGGAGTTGGTTTACACGAAATGATTCAACGTCCAAGAAGCGAAAACGGGCAATCAAAAAATCAGGAGGAAACAGTAGAATGAAGCAAACACTCATTACTTTAGTTGAAGATAAACCCGGCGTATTAAATCGTGTGGCCAGTTTATTTAGACGTAGAAATTTTAATATTGAAAGTTTATCGGTCGGAAAAAGTGAAACGCCCGGCGTGAGTCGAATGACAATCGTTGCGAATGAGCCTGATTCCCATAAGCGTGGAAATCTATATTTTAATTTGCTCAAACTTGTCAATGTGATCGCTGTGAAAGATGTTTCTTCTTTACCCTGTATTTCCCGAGAGACAATTTTAGTTAAAATGGCAACAGGCCCAGATCAATTAAATGATTTAAATGAAGTTGTTAAAAAGTTTGGTGCTCGAATTGTAGATATGGGTTCAGAATCAACCATCATTGAAGCCATGGATGAAGAATCCGCCATCAATAATATGGTTGACGCATTGCAACCTTTCCAAATTACAGAAATAATGCGTACAGGAAAAATCACCATGCGTAAAGGAAAGACACATAATGTTTTTTCAAATAACATTAATTCAGAACCAGATGATTTATCATGGACGCCTGATCATATTACTGCTTATCAAAATTAATCGATTAAAAAAGGAATCAAAATGAGAACTATAGACATTAATGGCATTCATGAAACCATCATTGAAAGGTCAGATTATCCACTTGAAAAGTGTAAAGAAATTTTAAATAATGAAGTAACAGCTATTTTAGGATATGGTCCCCAGGGCCGTGGACAAGGCCTAAATATGCGTGACCAAGGGTTTAATGTTATTCTCGGGCTCAGAAAAGGAAGTAGCTGGGAAAAAGCAATAGATGAAGGCTGGGAAGAAGGGAAAAACTTATTCAGTATTGAAGAGGCGACCCAACGAGGGAGCATTATTCAATTTTTACTTTCAGATGCGGGCCAAATACAAGCGTGGGAAATGGTAAAAGAAAATTTATCTGAAGGGGATGCATTATATTTTTCGCATGGTTTTGGGGTAGTTTTTCACAAAAGCACCGGAATCATTCCTCCAGAAAATATAGATGTGATGCTCGTTGCTCCAAAAGGCAGCGGATTAACAGTTCGAAACCACTTTCTTGATGGACGTGGCATCAACTCATCTTTTGCAATTCATCAAGATGCATCTGGGAAAGCGAGAGAACGATGCATTGCGACCGCTTTTGCTATTGGGTCTGGACATTTATTTGAAACAACATTTTCCAATGAAGTCCACAGTGATTTAACAGGGGAACGTTGCGTATTAATGGGCCTATTGCAGGGTGCCTTTTTAGCACAATACGAAGTATTAAGAGAGAATGGACATTCACCATCAGAAGCCTATAACGAAACCATTGAAGAAGCACTCCAAAGTTTATATCCACTGGTGGCTGAAAATGGAATGGATTGGATGTATGCCAATTGTTCTACTACAGCACAACGTGGCGCATTGGATTGGGCGCCTAAATTTCACGATGCGATAAAACCTGTCATTCAGGAATGTTATGAAAAAGTATTAAGCGGGGAAGAAGCAAAAATATCGATTGAGTCAAATTCAAGATCGGATTACAGAGCTCAATTGGATAAAGAACTGGAGGCCGTTAATAATCAAGAAATGTGGCAAGCAGGGAAACAATTACGCCCACTTCGCCCAGAGAATCTCAGCTAAAAAATGAAAACATATCAATTAACTGTTTTGTCTGGAGATGGCATTGGACCAGAAGTTGTGGATGTTGCTTTGGACGTATTAAGTGTCGCAAGTAAACAAGCCAATATTCAATTTGATGTAACGGAAAAGTTAATGGGTGGATGTGCTTTTGAAAAAACGGGGCATCCTTTGCCTCAAGATACATTAGATGCGTGTTTAGAATCGGATGCTGTATTGCTGGGAGCTGTTGGAGGCCCTAAATGGGACGAGTTACCTCATGAAAAAAAACCGGAACAAGCTTTATTGGGTCTCAGAAAAGCTCTGGGTTTATTTTCAAACCTACGTCCAGCTAAAGTCTATGATGCCTTAGTGGATGCATCCTCACTAAAAAGCGAAATTGTTCGTGGGTCAGATGTGATGGTGGTTAGGGAATTAACGGGTGGTATTTATTTCAGTGAACCTCGAGGAATGGATGATTCGAAAGGATGGAATACTCTTGCTTACGAAAAGGAAGAAGTTGATCGAATTGCTTGTGTAGCTTTTGAATTAGCCCAAAAACGAAATGGCAGGTTGACATCTGTTCATAAAGCAAATGTATTGGAAAGTTCCCAATTTTGGCGCGAATGTGTCAATCGTATTCATGGGGATTATCCTGACGTTTCTCTTTCGGAAATGTATGTGGATAATGCAGCCATGCAATTGGTTAGGGACCCGAGGCAATTTGATGTAATAGTAACTCAAAATTTGTTTGGAGATATTCTGAGTGATATTGCAGCTATGATTACAGGAAGCTTAGGAATGTTGCCTTCCGCAAGTATGGGTAAAAAGTACGCTATGTATGAACCGGTTCATGGCTCTGCGCCAGAAATAGCTGGCACCAATCAAGCCAATCCGATTGCAACAATTGGGTCAATCGCTATGATGTTGGAATACACCTTTAATGAGCCGGAAAGCGCTCAGAGAATTAATCGGGCTATTGACCAAGTATTAAAAGATGGATATCGCACAAAAGATATTGCAAGCAAAGATTCCATTATTGTATCTACATCTGAAATGCGAAATCATATTATTGAAAATTTAAAACAAGATGAAACATCAATTATTGAAATGGTAAGGACATCATATGAAGAATAAAATATTTATTTTTGACACCACACTTCGTGACGGCGAACAAGCTCCGGGCGCATCACTAAATGTGCAGGAAAAAGTGGAAATAGCCAAACAACTCATCCGTCTAAATGTGGATGCTATTGAAGCGGGTTTTCCTGTTTCATCTAAAGCACAATTTGATGCTGTTCAACGGATTGCGGATTTAAATGAATCAGCTATTATTACAGGATTAGCGCGGACAGTTGAAGGCGATATAAAAGCAGCTAACGATTCATTGAAAAATGCAAAAAAGTTTAGAATTCATACATTTGCTGGAACGTCAGATATTCATATTTTGGGAAAATTCGGCAATGATCGATATGGGAAAACATTAATTGATAAACGCAAAACGATATTAGAAATGTCATGTGATGCTGTTGCATATGCAAAAACATTTACAAATGATGTCGAATTTTCTGCTGAAGATGCAGGTAGAACAGATATTGGCTATTTAATTGAAATTATTGAAGCTGTTATAGCTGCGGGTGCTACAACGGTAAATATTCCAGACACGACAGGGTATACGATGCCACATGAGTATGGTGAAAAAATTGCTGCCTTGAAAGATAAGGTTAATAACATTAATGATGCCATTATTAGTGTTCATTGTCATAATGATTTAGGCTTAGCTGTCGCTAATTCATTAACGGCTATTAATCATGGTGCTCGGCAAATTGAGTGTACGATAAATGGAATTGGCGAAAGAGCTGGAAACGCATCTTTAGAAGAGATTGTTATGGCCATGAAAGTCAGGGAAGATGTTTGGGATTTTAAAACAGATATTGTGACTTCAGAAATTTTTAACACCAGTCGAATGGTTTCTGCTTTTACAGGTATGGTTGTACAACCTAATAAAGCGATTGTTGGTGAAAATGCCTTTTCTCATGAGTCTGGAATTCATCAAGATGGTGTATTGAAAAATAAAAAAACATACGAAATCATGGATCCAGATTTAGTAGGCGTACACGAATCAAAGATTGTATTGGGTCGCCATTCGGGACGCCACGGTTTAATTGCTCGCCTCAATGAAATTGGCTACCATCCCGATGAAGAAGAATTAAAGCAGATTTATGAAAAATTTCTAGAGTTAGCTGATAAGAAAAAAGAAGTATTTGATGATGATCTTCGTGTTTTAATGGGAGATGAAATTTATGTAAAAGATTATCGTCATGAGTTGGATTATCTTCATGTCAATATTGGAACAACCACGATTCCTACCGCCACAGTAAGAATTAAAACTGAAGAAAGATTAGTGGAAGAATCCGCAACGGGTGACGGGCCAGTTGACGCATGTTTTAATGCCATTGATAGAGCTTTAAATGAAAAATTCCACATAGAATCTTATAAAGTTCGTTCTGTAACAATGGGAAGATCCGCACAAGGGGAAGCAACAGTAAGGCTTCGAGACGGTTCAGAATCTTTCACGGGACGAGGTGTTTCGACGGACATTGTGGAAGCCAGCGCAAAAGCCTATTTACAAGCAATAAATGAACATATTATACAAGCAGATGTAACCGAATTGCTCGCATCCGTTCAAACACCGTAGCGATGGCGGGGAAAACATTATATGATAAATTGTGGGATGCACATTTAGTTCGATCGGATGAAAATGGATCAGACCTTCTTTACATAGACAGACAATTGATCCATGAAGTTACGTCTCCACAAGCATTTGCTGGATTAAGAATGAATCATCGTTTACCAAGAAGAGCTGGGGCAAATTTGGCTGTAGCCGATCACAATATACCTACTAAGGATCGAGAAAAAGGGATCGAAGATCCTGTATCTGCATTACAAATTCAAACATTAGGTGATAATTGTGATGAATTCAAAATCCCCTATATTCCCATGGAAGATGCTCGTCAAGGTATTGTACATGTTGTTGGGCCAGAACAAGGGGCAACATTGCCCGGGATGACCATCGTATGTGGCGATTCTCATACAGCAACACATGGAGCGTTAGGTGCATTAGCTTTTGGCATTGGGACTTCCGAAGTAGAACATGTTTTAGCCACACAATGTTTAGTTCAAAAGAAGATGAAAAATATGCTTATTCAAGTGGATGGTAAACTTGAGAAATGGGTAACAGCTAAAGATGTTGTATTAACTATAATTGCCAAAATTGGTACAGCTGGCGGAACAGGTTATACGATTGAATTTGCAGGACAAGTCATTTCAGCTATGTCTATTGAAGAAAGAATGACCGTTTGTAATATGGCAATAGAAGCGGGGGCTAGAGCAGGTCTTATAGCTGTGGATCAAAAAACGATTGATTATATGAAGGATAAGCCATTTGCACCCAAAAATGAAGATTGGAAATTAGCAGAGTCGTATTGGAATACCTTAACAAGTGACACATCTGCATCTTTTGATAAAAAAATTATATTGAACGGGAGTGATATTCAACCGCAAGTTACTTGGGGAACGTCGCCTGAATTAAGTTTGAACATTCATGATAAAATTCCTCGGAAAAATCCCGAATATTTAAATGCATTGACTTATATGGGTTTAAATGAAAGTACGTCGATATCAGATTATTTATTAGATAAAATATTTATTGGCTCTTGCACCAATTCTAGAATTGAGGATTTACGTGATGCGGCGCAAATTGTAAAAGGGAAAAAAGTAGCTTCTACAATTAAACTAGCCATGGTCGTGCCGGGGTCTGGACTTGTTAAAAAACAAGCTGAAGCAGAAGGGTTAGATCGTGTTTTTAAGGATGCTGGATTTGAGTGGCGTGACCCAGGATGTTCCATGTGTTTAGCGATGAATGCAGATCGATTAGCCCCAGGGGAAAGGTGCGCTTCAACTTCCAATAGAAATTTTGAAGGCAGACAGGGGCAAGGCGGTAGAACACATTTAGTGAGTCCAGTTATGGCAGCGGCTGCAGCAATCAATGGATATTTTGTAGATGTACGGGAGATTGTTTAATGAAAAAAGTATCCATTATTAATGGCATTGTTGCCCCGTTGGACCGATCGAATGTGGATACGGATGCCATTATCCCAAAACAATTTTTAAAATCTATTAAACGTTCTGGCTTTGGTCCCAATTTGTTTGATGAATGGCGTTATTTAGATCATGGCGAGCCGGGAATGGATTGCTCAAATCGCCCACTGAACAAAGATTTTGTGTTAAACCAAAAACAATTCGAGAATACAAAAATATTACTTACTCGGTCGAATTTTGGATGTGGCTCAAGCAGAGAACATGCACCGTGGGCTATTGTTGATTATGGTTTTAGGGCCATTTTAGCATCAAGTTATGCAGATATATTTTATAATAATTGTTTTAAAAATGGATTATTACCGATCATTCTTTCAGAAGAAATAATCGAAGAATTATTTACACTTTCATCAGATCAACTAAGCATTTCTCTAGAAATTGATTTAGAAAAACAAATTATTCAAGATTCAAATAACTTTAAAATTTCATTTGAAATTGATAGTTATAGAAAATATTGCCTAGTCAATGGTTTAGATGAAATTGGTCAAACATTAAAATATGAATCAGCTATAAGCATTTTTGAATCATCACATAAAGAAAAATATCCTTGGCTATTTAAAGAAATAAAAATTTAATTATGATAGAAAAAACAAAAATAGAATTGTTTGATACGACGTTACGAGATGGGACACAGGGGGAAGGTGTCAGTTTATCGGTTGATGACAAAATACATATCGCGAAACACTTGGATGATTTTGGAATTGATTATATTGAAGGCGGTTGGCCAGGAAGTAATCCTAAAGATGAAGCCTTTTTCAGAAAGATTAAAAATGAATCGTTAGCAACATCAACTATATGCGCTTTTGGATCAACAGCTCGTTTTCCAGACAAAATTGAATCAGACCCTAATCTGATTGCTTTGCTAAAGGCAAAAACCAATACTGTTTGTATCTTTGGAAAGTCTTGGAATTTACATGCGGATGTAGGCCTTGGACTTTCTCAAGAAGCGAATGAAGATTTGATTTATAAATCTGTCCGGTTCTTAATAGAAAATGGACGAAAAGTCATTTTTGATGCGGAACATTTTTTTGATGGGTATAAAGATAATTCGGACTTTGCACTGAAAATGATTTTAGCTGCAGAATCTGCAGGAGCTCAAACAATTGTTTTATGTGATACGAATGGTGGCACACTTTCATCAGAAGTCGAGTCTATAATAACAAGGGTTAAGAAAAGTGTTCACATCCCATTAGGAATTCATGCGCATAATGATAGTGAGTTAGCTGTATCCAATACACTCATTGCAGTTCAGTCTGGCGTGTCCCATGTGCAGGGAACTATTAATGGTGTAGGCGAGAGATGTGGTAATGCAAATTTATGCAGTATTATTCCAAATTTAATTTTGAAAATGGGTAGAAAAACAACAAACTCTTTAGACTTAACACGTGTGACACCCTTATCGCATTATGTGTCGGAAGTAATGAATTTGAGACCTAATCATCGTGCGGCATATGTTGGGAAATCTGCCTTTGCCCATAAAGGCGGTATCCATGTAAGTGCTGTTTTAAAAGATAGCAAAATGTATGAACATATTGAGCCTGAAAGAGTCGGGTCTCATCAAAGAGTACTTATTTCAGAATTATCCGGACAGAGTAATGTGCGATTTAAAGCAAAAGAATTGGGTATTTCCTTAAATGGGGATAAGTCTTTAACTAAAAATGTTGTAACTCGCATTAAAGAATTAGAAAATGAAGGATATCAATTTGATGGAGCAGAAGCATCATTTGAGCTTATACTGAAAGAGCAGATGGGTGAATTCAAACCATTTTTTGATGTAGTAGATTCTCGTATTCATATCAGCTATGATGAAGATGGTCATCGAATGGCAGATGCAATGTTGAAAGTTGCAGTAGATGGAGAAATTGAACATACTGCGGCTGATGGAGTTGGGCCAGTAAACGCTTTAAGCCACGCCCTACGAAAAGCATTAATCCGGTTTTATCCTGAAATAGCTTCTGTTAAATTATTGGACTATAAAGTACGTGTTTTAAATGAAAGTGCTGGTACAGAAGCTAAAGTACGCGTATTGATTGAAAGTAGTGATGGTGAAAATTATTGGTCAACAGTAGGTGTTTCCCAGAATATCATTGAAGCCAGCTGGCAAGCATTAAGCGATAGTTTGAATTACAAATTATATCGTTCGCAATTAAAAAAAGAAAACGTGTTAGAGGAAAAATTATAGATGAGTGGTGAAACAAAATATTTATGGATGGATGGTGAATTAAAACTTTGGAATGAAGGAACTATCCATGTGATGTCTCATGCTCTTCATTATGGGAGTGCATTTTTTGAAGGAATTAAATGTTATCATACAGATCGTGGACCGGCTGTATTTCGTTTAAAAGATCACATGAAACGTCTCCATGAATCTACTTCAATATATAAAATGCCTATGCCGTTTACAGTCGATGAACTGCAACAAGCTGTTATTTCTCTTATTAAAGCCAATGAGTTGCAAAGTTGTTATATTCGCCCAATAGCATTTTATGGTTATGATACACTCGGAGTTCATCCTAAAAAATGTCCCACTCAGGTGGCCATCGCTACATTTGATTGGGGCGCCTATCTTGGAGAAGGTGCATTAGAAAATGGGGTTAGAATAACGATTTCTCCTTGGCGAAAATTTCATTCGAGTTCATTGCCAACTGTCGCAAAAGCTGCAGGCCAATATTTGAATTCAATTTTGGCAGCACAAGATGCTCAGAGTAAAGGATTTGATGAAGGGCTTCTTTTAAATCAAGATGGGAATATTGCAGAAGGAGCTGGTCAAAATTTATTTATTGTAAAAAATGATGAAATTTATACTAATGCAGAAGATTCATGTATCTTAATGGGAATTACGAGAGAAACCATTATAAAGTTATTATCAGACCTTGGATTTGCTGTCCATATTGGAAAATTATCGATTGGGCAATTATTTAATGCTGATGAAGCATTTTTTACTGGAACAGCTTCAGAAGTCACTCCAATTCGTGAAGTGGATGAACGTAAAATTGGAAATGGAATGCGAGGCTCAGTAACAAAATCAATCCAGAAAACATATTTCGAAGTCATTAAAGGTGAAAACGCAAAATATGATTCTTGGTTAACCTATATAAATAAATAATTTATCCTTTTAGAATCCTTTTGTGTCCCTAGTTTCATGCCCTAAATTGTATCTTTAATAATACTTGCAAGATACAAATAAATGCCAAACCCAATTATTACAAAACGATTTCATTTTTGCGCCGCTCATCAATATGGGCATCAAGAATGGTCAAGTGAGAAAAATACAAAAATATTTGGAAAAGATGCCAAAAACCATGGGCATAATTATACGCTTGAAGTCAGTGTAACGGGAAATATTAACCCAGATACGGGATGGTTAGTTGATTTGGGACATTTGAAAAACGTAGTGAATGAACATGTGATTCACATTTTTGACCATAGTCAAATTGAAACTGAAATTCCTTGGTTTAGAGGGAAACAACCTTCATCTGAGAATATGGTTATTTTTATTTGGGCACAAATTGAAAAGAATTTAAATGAAGGAACGCTTCATCGGATTCGTCTTATAGAAACAGAAACTATATTTACAGATTATTATGGCGGATAACGAATGAATTTCAAAAATAACTTATATCTCATTTTAGCGGGAATTTTTATTTCATCCCTTATTGCCGCTAATTTGATTTTTCAAAAATTCTTTACTTGGACACCATTTGGTTTATACACATTTGAATTATCTGTTGGCATATTACCCTATCCAATCACTTTTTTATGTACAGATTTAATTTCCGAATTATATGGAAAAAAGAAAGCGGATCAGATTGTTATATCGGGCCTTATTGCAAGTATTTTTGTTATGGGTATTGTAATACTTGCTAATGCTATGAGCGCAACGGTTTGGTCTCCAGTTAATAATGAAACATTTAACCAAGTTTTTGGATTATTTGGTCCAGCTGTATTTGCATCAATGGTCGCCTATTTGGTGGCTCAATTTATTGATATTCGTATTTTCCACTTTTGGAAACGTCTTACTAAAGGAAAACATTTATGGTTAAGAAATAATGGATCAACCATTGTTTCTCAACTTGTAGATACGTCTGCAGTGCTTTTGTTATTATGTTATTCCGGTGTGATAGAATGGATTCGCTTTTGGCCATTATTTGTAAACGGGTTTTTGTTTAAAATGATGATTGCTCTTTTTGACACACCATTCTTTTATTTGGGCGTATGGCTTTTAAAAGATAAAATCCATGAAGATCCAGATGAAGAAAATTGGGGAAATCAAGGGATTAAAAGTGTGGTATAATGAACGTAAAAAATAAAAAAACAATTGAATCACTGACTCACGATTTGTTAGTTGAAATTGGTGAAAATCCAAATCGAGAAGGATTATTGAAAACGCCAGAACGCGTTTCAAAAGCTTGGGAATATTTCTCTCATGGATACAGACAATCTGTTGATGATATTGTAAATAATGCGCTATTTAACGAAGAAGCCAAAGATATGGTAATCGTGCGCGATGTGGAATTTTTTTCCTTGTGTGAACATCATTTGCTTCCGTTTTTTGGGAAAGCGCATGTAGGATATATTCCTAATGGAAAAGTGATTGGTCTTTCGAAAATTCCAAGAATCATTGACATGTTCTCCCGAAGATTGCAAGTGCAAGAACGGTTGACGCATCAAGTGGCAAATGCGATTCAAGATGTATTAAAACCCATTGGTGTGGCTGTGGTGATGGAAGGGCGTCACATGTGCATGCAAATGCGAGGCGTGGAAAAACAAAATAGTTTGGCTTCGACCAGTGCGATGTTAGGACAATTCAGAAAGTCGGCAGAAACACGGACGGAATTTTTAAGTATCATCGGGAAAAGGTCACTATAATTATTATGGCTCATAAAAATTATGACTGTATTATTTTGGGTGGAGGTCCCGGTGGCTATGTTGCAGCCATACGCGCATCTCAGCTAGGGTTAAAAGTTGCCATCATCGAAAAGGAAGATTTAGGCGGAATTTGTCTGAATTGGGGATGCATTCCAACTAAGGCGTTATTAAAAAATGCCGAAGTACTCCATACCATTAAAAATAGTAAAAAATATGGCATTATTGTTGATGGATATTCTGTCGATTTTCCCGCCAATATAAAAAGAAGCAGACAAGTGGCAGAGCGTTTATCAAAAGGTATTGGTTTCTTGATGAAGAAAAATAATATCGATCATTTCCATGGCTTGGGGAAACTTATTGATCGCAATACAGTTTCAATTGAAAAGAAGGATAAAACCGAAAACATTAAAGCAGATAAAATTATAATAGCAACAGGTGCTCGGCCAAAAACATTTCCTGGAATGGAGTTGGATGGGAGTAGGGTTATTGGTGCGCGCGAAGCCATGACTTTAGAAAAACCACCCAAAGAAATGATTGTGATTGGGTCAGGAGCTATCGGATCTGAATTTGCTTATTATTATAATGTATTTGGAACAAAAATTCGTTTAGTAGAAATGTTAGATCGTGTGTTACCATTAGAAGATAAAGATGTTTCTAAGGTTGTGGAAAATTCTTTTAAAAAGTCGGGAATGAAAATTTATACTTCCACAAAAGTCAATAAAATTGAAGTATTAAAAACAAAAGTTAAAGTACACACTGAGCGTAATGGAAAGGTTGAAGTTTTAGAAGGAGAAAAAGCATTAATCGCTATAGGCGTTACAGGTAATATTGAAAATATTGGATTGGAAAATGTAGGAATAAAAACAGAAAAAGGGTCCATTGCTATTAACGAATTCAACCAAACAAATATATCTAATATTTATTCAATTGGAGATGTTTCAGGTCCGCCTTGGTTGGCTCATGTGGCTTCTGCGCAAGGACATGTAGCTGCTGAACATGCAGCGTCTCATTCAAATAGGCCAGTGGACTATTCAAATATTCCTGGGTGTACCTATTGTCAGCCACAGGTTGGTTCATTAGGGTTAACAGAAGAACAAGCGGTGGATAAAGGGTTTGACGTAAAAGTGGGGAAATTTGAATTTCGAGCAAGCGGGAAAGCAATGGCTACTGGCGATACTACGGGGTTTGTAAAACTTATTTTTGATAAAAAATATGGAGAATTACTGGGTGCTCATATTGTTGGTTCTGAAGCAACGGAACTCATTGCAGAATTAGGCATGGCTAAAGCATTAGAAACTACATGGGAAGAGTTAGCGTTAACCGTTCATGCGCATCCCACTTTATCGGAGGCGATAATGGAAGCAGCATTGGATGCTTTCACGGGGTCAATACACCAATGATAAAAACGGAACTAGGAAAAATCGATATTATTGATTTAGGAATATCTCCATACAAAAATGTTTGGACTCTGCAAAAGGAGCTGCAACAAAAGAGAATTGATGGAAAAATTGACGATACATTAATTTTAGTTGAACACGAGCCGGTTTATACACTTGGGAAAAATGCGAATAAAAATCATTTACTCCAAAATAGAGATAAATCTGTTGAAGTATATAGCATTGAGCGTGGAGGCGATATTACATTTCATGGGCCTGGACAATTAGTCTGTTATCCCATTTTAGATTTATCTAATTATAAAAAAAGTGTATCTTGGTATATGAGTACCTTAGAACAAGTAATTATAGATACTTTGGGTTCATTTAATATTTCAGCCAATAGAAATGATGGGCTAACAGGTGTATGGGTAAATGATGAAAAAATAGCCGCTCTAGGTGTTCGGATAAGTAGATGGGTAACGATGCATGGGTTTTCACTTAATGTGAATCCAGATTTACGGTTTTATGATGGAATTATTCCGTGTGGTATTTTTGAACATGGTATTACAAGTATGGAAACTATATTGGATCAACCTATCAATATTTCGCAGGTGAAGGCAACATTAATACAAAACATTAACGATCAATTTTTGAAGGAGAGAGCGAATGCCTAGGCTTCATGGATATACAAAAAAAGCATTAATTGAATTATACACAAAAATGGTGACAGCTCGTCGTTTAGACGAAAAAATGATGATGATGCTTCGTCAAGGAAAAGCCTTTTTCTTGACATCGTGTTCTGGGCATGAAGTTGCTCAACTTGCGGCTGCACAAAATATGAAGCCAGGTGAAGATTGGTCCTACGTATATTATAGAGATGCAGCCTACGCACTGGGTTTAGGAACAACTGCTAGGGAACATTTATTATCATTTCTTGCCAAAAAAGATGATCCTGATTCTGGAGGTCGTCAGTTCCCATACCATTTTAGTCGAAAAGATTTAAGAATGGTCAGTCCTTCAAGTGCAACAGGGATGCAATATCTTCATGCTGTGGGAGCTGGGTTAGCCATCAATTGGGATAAATCGAGAGAAGTTGTTTACGTTTCTTCCGGAGAAGGGACAACAAGCCAAGGCGATTTTCATGAAGCATTGAATTGGGCGAGTCGTGAAAAACTCCCAGTTATTTTTCATATACAAGATAATGAATATGCGATTAGTGTCCATAAATCTCAACAAACGGCTGGGGGATCCATTTATAAAATGGTTGGTGGATATCAAAATTTGGCTCGATTTGACGTTGATGGTACAGATTTCTTTGAGACAGATTTGGCCTTCCAAAATGCGGTTGATCGCGGGAGAAAAGGAAAAGGTCCATCTGTAATTATTTCTCATGTAGTCCGTTTGTTACCCCATTCTTCGTCAGATGATCATCGAAAGTATAGATCTGAAGAAGAATTAGAATCTCTCTCAGAGCGGGATCCAATTCTTAAATTTGAATCTACGTGTATAAATGAAAAAATAATTACAGAAAAAGAATTAGATAAAATAAAAACAAATGTTTTTAATAAAATAGATGAAGATGCCGATTGGGCAGAAGCTCAATCCTCACCAGAAGCATCTACAGCATTAGATCATTTATATTCTAGTGATAATGAAATTGAAGAAACTGAATTGAATGTCATTAATGAAAAGGTAGTTTTAATTGATGCTATTAACCATGCGTTATCTGAAGAATTAGAAAAAAACCCTAAAATGGTTATTTATGGCGAAGATGTTGCCGACCCAAAAGGAGGTGTTTTTACTGGTACAAAAGGCCTTACTACAAAATATGGTCAAGAGCGTGTTTTTAATTCTCCTTTGGCAGAATCGTCTATTGCCGGGACAGCTGTTGGCCTTGCAGCCGCTGGTTATAAACCAGTAGTAGAAATGCAATTTGGCGATTATATCTGGACAGCCATGATGCAAATTAAGGATGAAATTACCATGGTACGATATCGATCAAATGGTGAATTTGAATGTCCTGTTGTGATTCGTGTTCCTGTGGGAGGCTATATTCATGGTGGACCATATCACAGTCAATCCATTGATAGTTATTTTTATCATATGCCAGGGATATATGTTGCTTATCCGTCGAATGCTGCCGATGCTAAAGGATTGTTAAAAGCTGCATGCCGTATGAAAGACCCTGTCCTCTTTTTTGAACATAAAGGACTTTACCGCCAAGGATATGCCGCAAGCCCAGAACCGGATGAAAATTATCTTCTCCCATTTGGAAAGGCAAAAATTGTCAAACCAGGAGATACGTTAACTCTTATTACTTGGGGCGCTATGGTTCAAAAATCATTAGAGGCGGTAAAAGTAGGTGGATATGATGAAGGTAGTATCGAAATTATTGATATAAGGACATTAAATCCTGTCGATTGGAATACCCTGTATTCATCTGTTAAAAAAACAGGAAAAGTTTTAATTGTACACGAAGACACAATTACAGGAGGTTTGGGCGGCGAAATTTCAGCAAAAATAACAGAAAACTTATTTGAAGAATTGGATGGCCCTATTAAGCGCATTGGAGCTAAAGATTGTCATATCCCATACCACTCAAATTTAGAAGATGTGATTTTACCACAAACAAGTGATATTGTAGAAGCTTTAACGGATTTAATGGAGTATTAATGATTGTAGATGTAATTATGCCAAAAATGGGAGAATCCATTACTGATGGAACAATTCTTGAATGGAGAAAAAAGGTTGGTGAATTTGTAGAAAAAGATGAATTATTCCTTGAAATTGGTACAGATAAAGTTGATTCAGAAATCCCATCAATTGAATCTGGAATTTTAATTGAAATTTGTGCTGATATAAATGAAGTTGTAGATGTTGGTAAAGTTATTGCTCGTATTGAAACAGATGTTGACGCGGTTGGAAAAGTCGATATTTCTTCAGAAAAAAAAGAAAAAGAAGAGACGATTAATCCCGTTGATGAGCCCGAAACCATCTCAAATATTATTGCAACCAAACCTAAGATTGAAAAACCATCTGGGGAAATATTTATTACACCTGTTGTAATGAAAATTGCTCAAAAAAATAATATTTCAATGGATATATTAAATAATCTTCCAGGATCAGGTCGAGGTGGACGTGTCACTAAAAAAGATATATTAAGCTATATCGAAAATAAACCAACTGAAGAAATGCCTGAACCTATATCCCCATTTGGTCAACCGATCATGCCTGAATTAGAACGTAAAACGGAAGAAATGGGGCATATGCGGAAATTAATCGCTGAACACATGCGTCGAAGTTTGGATACATCAGCTCATGTTTATGTAGCCTCAGAAGTTGATATGTCACCTATCATGGAATTTATTAAAGTGTCTGGTGATCAATTTCATCAAAAAGAAGGATATAAATTAACTGTTACACCATTTATCATGATGGCTTGTGTTCATGCTTTTAAAACTTCGCCCGAAATGAACGCATCATTAGACGGTGATAAAATTATTTACCATAAACATTTAAATATTGGCATGGCTGTGGCTGTTGAAAATGGATTAATGGTGCCGACACTTTCTAAATGTGAAGAAATGAACTTTTTAGGTTTATGTCGAAAAGTAAATGATATTGCGCAAAGAACACGTACAAAACACATTTTACCTGATGAGCTTCAAGGTAGCACATTTTCAATAACAAATTTTGGTGTTTTTAATGTTACCATGGGACTACCAATCATTAATCAACCAAATGTTGGAATCTTAGGCGTAGGCACCATTCGTAAGCGCCCTGTTGTGATTGAATCTGAATTGGGCGATTCCATTGGAATAAAAAGTATCATGATGCTATCTCTGGGATTTGATCATCGATTAGTGGATGGAGCTGGTGGTAGTAAATTTATTGATAGGGTTAGAATTGAGCTAGAATCCTTTAATTTGGAGAATTTATTTTAATATGACGATGGTTTTCCCAAGACATCTAAAACCAAAAATACAAATCCATTTTGGTGAAAAATATAGAAGTACCCAATCAGCGGTTATAGAAGGTCACTTGAATACAGTTTGTGAGGAAGCAAGATGCCCAAATGTTTTTGAGTGTTGGAATCTTGGAATAGCGACGTTAATGATTCTAGGAGATACTTGTACTCGTGCATGTGGCTTTTGCTCCATAAAAACAGGCAAGCCAACTTGGAATGATCCTGATGAACCCAAGCGGACGGCTGAAGCTGTTTTGAAAATGGGATTACAACATGTGGTCATAACTTCTGTGGATAGGGATGATTTGAAAGATGATTATGGTTCTACCATTTGGGCAAAAACAATTCAATCTATCCGTAAATTAAACCCTGATTGTACGATTGAAATTTTAACGCCTGATTTTAAAAATTCCCCCAAAGCTTTAAATCGAGTATTTAATGCAAAACCAGATATTTTTAGTCATAATTTGGAATGTGCCGAATTCATTAGTAGAGATGTAAGAAGTCAGGCTGACTGGAATACAAGTTTAGATGTTCTTCGACAATCAGTTGAATATGGATTATTAACAAAGACAGGTATGATGGTTGGATTGGGAGAGTCATTCGAACATGTTTTAGAAACAATGGAACAGGCTTCTGATATAGGCGTAAAGATTTTTACAATCGGCCAATATTTACAACCTACAAAAACACACTTACCGGTTAGTCGATATGTTTCAGACGATGAATTTGATATGTATAAAAAGGAAGGATTAAAGATGGGATTTCGAGTCATAGAATCTGGGCCACTGGTTCGCAGTTCTTACCATGCTGACCAACAAGCCAAACTAATACTGAAAGAGGAAAAATGAAAAAAAATAAAAATTTAGTATATGGACTAATAGTCGTTGCAGGCATACTGCTTGCCTATATTACAACACAAGATGAGCAGCCAGAACGTTTTAGGCAAAAGGCAATAGTCGAAAAACCTCAAGTTACTAATAGAGGGGAATCCCCTGTTTCTCTTCAACCAGGATATACACAAATTGGAACAATACAAGCTGAAATCCCAAATAATTGGGTTAAAGAAACACCCTCTTCTAATATGCGCATTGCTCAGTTTCGGCTACCAAAAATAAAGGGTGCTGAAGATGGATCAATAGCTGTTTTTGCTGGTATCGGAGGTGGAATTGAAGGAAATATTAATCGATGGTATGGGCAGTTTAAACGACCAGATGGAAAACCAGTTAGTGAATTTGCTTCTATTTCCAAAGAAACAGTTGGGCATTTCAATGTTACATTTGTATCTGCTGAAGGGACGTATTTGGCTTCATCAATGGGAGGCCCAAGCGGTGAAAAACCCGGATATTTACTATTAGCTGCCATTGTTGAAACGCATTCAGAACCTTATTTTTTTAAGGGAACAGGACCTGTGTTAACAATGAAGGATCATGAAGATCATTTTAAGAAGTTTATTAGATCCATATTGGAATTGTAAAGAATACGCCATTATTGCAAACTTTATTCATTTTTACAGACGAAAAAACAACCTTTAGTTAATGGCACAATCCTTGACAATAATTGCATAACGATTGAAAGAAGACTATGAAAGAAGATTTAACGCCTAAAAATATTGAAAAACCTGATTTTGGAGATTCAGCTGAATTTCCAATTATGCCATTAAGGAATACAGTTCTATTCCCACAACAAGTCATACCCATTTATATTGGTCGGGAAAAATCATTACATCTCATTGGCGACCTAGACCAAGGGAAAAAAAAATATATTGTAGTTGTTGCACAGGAAGATGGTTCCATTGAAGATCCCGGTAAAGAAGATTTGTATGCCTACGGAACACTTGCACATGTTTTAAAAGTGTTTGATATGCCTGATAATAGTAAGTCTGCCATTGTGCAAGGAATTAGCCGAGTTAAAATATTAGAATACACAAAGGATGAACCTTATTATGAAGCAGCGGTTACTCAATTAGAAGAAACGGAATTATCAGAAGATTTAGAATTAGATGCTTTATCAAATAATCTTCGCCAAACGTTTTCTGATTTAATCAAAATTGCTCCAAATCTTACAGATGAGCACACTGGGATGCTTTCAAATATTCAAAAACCTAATCGGTTAGCGGATCGTGCCATATCATTAATGACTCTCTCAAATTCTGAGAAACAAGAAATATTGGAAGAATTAAATGTGAAAGTCAGAGTAGAAAAAAGTATTAAAATAATCTCAAGAGAAATTCAACGTATAAAATTGGGTGAAGAAATCCAAACGGAAGTCCATGATGAAATTGCCAAGACCCAAAGAGAGTATTATTTGCGAGAGCAAATGAAGGCAATTAAAAAAGAATTAGGAGAAGACGAAGGAACTGTTGAGTTAAAAGAACTCGAGGATAAGATTAAAGCAGCAAACATGCCAGAGGATGCTGAAGAAGTCGCTTTGAAAGAATTAGATCGATTATCAAGAATTCCAACTCAATCTCCTGAATACAATGTATCAAGAACTTATATCGAATGGCTGGCAGATTTACCTTGGAGCAAATCGTCAGAAGATACGATTGACTTAAAGAAAGCTTTAAAAATATTAGATGAAGATCATTATGGGCTGGATAAAGTAAAAGAACGCATTATAGAATATTTGGCAGTAAGAAATCTAAAAACAGAAAGATCAAAAGATGGTCGTGTTCGTGGTCCAATTTTATGTTTTGGCGGACCTCCTGGAGTTGGAAAAACATCATTGGGAAAATCAATTGCGCGATCCATGGGTAGAGAATTCGTAAGACTTTCTTTGGGTGGAGTGAGAGATGAAGCAGAAATTCGTGGACATCGCAGAACGTATATTGGTGCACTTCCAGGCCGAATTATTCAATCCATAAAAAAAGCGGGTACTAATAATCCGGTCTTTATGTTGGATGAAATAGATAAACTAGGAAGTGATTTTCGTGGGGATCCTTCATCAGCCATGTTGGAGGTATTAGACCCCGAACAAAACCATTCTTTCAGTGATCATTATTTAGAAGTGGACTTTGATTTAAGTAACGTCATGTTTATTGCAACAGCAAACTATCAAGACGCAATTCCACCAGCATTGAGAGATCGAATGGAAATTTTGGAATTTTCTGGTTACATTGAAGATGAAAAAGTTGAAATTGCCAAGAGGCATATTGTTCCAAAACAAGTAAAAGAAAATGGATTAACCAAAGATGAAGTCACGATTGAAAAGGCTGCTATTAAAGAATTGATTCGTTCATTTACACGAGAAGCAGGTGTCAGAAATCTTGAGCGTGAAGTGGCGAATGTATTGAGAAAAGTTGCTCGAGACTTTGTTGAGAAAAAATCAAAGAAATTTAAAATTACAAAAGCAAAGGTTTTAGAATATTTGGGTGCTTCCAAATATTATTCTGAATTAGCTGAACGTGTTACAAAGCCTGGCGTAGTCACTGGATTAGCTTGGACAGCCGCAGGTGGAGATATATTATTTATTGAATCTACAAAAATGATCGGTAAAGGGAGATTAACCTTAACCGGCCAATTGGGTGATGTTATGAAAGAATCTGCAACGGCAGGACTAACTTATGTTCGTGCCCATGCAGCAACATTTGGGATTGATCCAGAATTTAATGAAAAGACGGATATTCACGTGCATGTACCGGCAGGTGCAATTCCAAAAGATGGGCCATCAGCAGGTGTTGGAATGGTTACATCCCTAGTCTCTTTATTGGCAGATACTCCTGTTAAGGAAAAGGTCGCTATGACAGGAGAAATCACATTGCGCGGAAATGTTTTACCTATTGGTGGGGTGAAAGAAAAAGTAACAGCTGCACATCGTTCTGGTATAAAAGAAATTATTTTACCGCATCATAATCAAAAAGATTTAGAAGATGTTCCTGAGCATGTGAAAAAAGATTTGACTTTTCATTTTGCCAAAGAAATTAAAGATGTAATAAAGGTGGCATTACCGGGAATTAAAAAAAAGAACCAAAATTAGTTATTTTGGCTTAATTTTCCTGCCGAATTTGGGCGATTAACTCAGCTGGTCAGAGTGCTTCCCTTACAAGGAAGAGGTCGGGAGTTCGAATCTCTCATCGCCCACAGAGCCCTAGTAGAAGTGGCTTGTAACAGTAACAAACGCATAAGGAATAACATGCCAGAAAGAAAAGAAGGAACCGTAAAATGGTTCAATAATTCAAAGGGCTATGGTTTTATCGAGTGTGAAGGCGAAAAAGATCTTTTTGTTCATATGAGCGAAATTTTGATGGACGGCTTCAAAACACTTGCTGAAAACCAAAAAGTTGAGTTTGAAATTGGTGAAGGAACAAAAGGACCTGCAGCCAAACAAGTAAAACCCCTCTAAGTAAATCTTTGTAAAAAGATTACTTTGGAATTAGTAAAAAAGCCATTCGTTTCGGCGAATGGCTTTTTTTTATTTATAATGTAGTGACTAGTTTAACAAGCACCAGCAGATTGAATCACTAATCCTTTACCACGGTAATCGTTCACATAATCAATCGTAAAACCACCAACGTGATTTTGATCTTGTTCACTAATGATAACGTCTATTCCGTTAATCGAATATTTTTTATCTGTATTATTGGACTCATCCAGAGCCATGCCTAAGCTAGGGCCACCTCATCCAAAACCAGCCATATAAACTCTTAATGACTTTCCGTCATTTTGAGATAATATAGCGTCAATCTCTTTTTTTGCAATATCTGTAATAGTCATAATTGTCCTAACATATAATTTTATGATTAATGTTTTGATACATTCATTAATATTTGGTTACATCTTTTTTAATTAATTTTTCAAAAGAAGAGCGATAAGCAATAATTAGGGAATAAATATGAAACAAAAACGAGTACTCATAACCGGTGGCACTGGATATCTTGGATCTTGGATAATTCAAATATTTGCAGAAAATGGATGGGAAATTTGTACAACTGTTCGTAAAAATACTGCTCCAGAAAACTTAACCGTTCTTGAGGAAATAACACAATCAACGGGTGTTAATATTGATATTAAATATGCAGACTTACTTACCCCAAATTCTTTTGACGATGCAGTAAAAAATATGGATGTTGTTGTTCACTCTGCGTCACCATTTGTTGCCTTTGGCACAAAAAACCCTCAAAAAGAATTAATAGATCCTGCTGTAATTGGTACTCAAAATGTTTTACAATCCGTTGCAAAAGCTGGCGTGAAAAAAGTTGTTCTTACAAGTAGTATTGCTGCGATGTATGGAGATGGGCGTGAGGCAGAAGGGAAAATAATTGATGAATCCTTTTGGAATAAAGCAAGCTCTGTGACTTACAGACCTTATGAATATTCTAAAACAATGGCGGAGAATAAAGCGTGGGAATTAGCCAAAGCCCATTCCATAGATCTTGTTACCATTAACCCTGGATTTATATTAGGACCGGCATTAACGTCTCGCCAAGATTCATCATCCATTGAGATTATGAATGATTTTGTAAATGGGAAATATAAAACAGGGATTCCTGACACATCTATTGGAATTGTGGATGTTCGAGATGTTGCAAAAGCTCATTTTCTTGCAACCGAGAATTCCAATATTGAGGGTCGTATTATTATTTGCGCTAAAGCCATTAAGTTTATTGAAATGGCTAATGCAATCCGAAAGAAAGTAGGTGATTCTGAACCAGTTCCTAAATCATTGGTTCCCAAATATTTATTTTGGTTATTATCGCCACTATTTGGGATTGAGAGAGCTTATGTATTAGGCAATGTTGGTTTTCATTTTGATATATCTAATGAAAAAAGTAAAAAAGATCTCCAGATTGAATATCGAGATTGGGAAGAAACGGTAGCTGAACATTATCAACAACTAAAGGCCCAATAAATCTCGCAAAATCTTTGGGGCGTTGCTGTCTGTAGTTATTAAGGGTGTACCCGGTTTTTTTGTATCTTCATCAATTAATGCAATTATTTGTAATTGTCCTGAATCAATAGCATATTTACAAATATCATCTCCACTTAATGTCATATTTCCAACACGTTCTATTAAAGGGAATGATATTTCCCCAAGACCATTATAGGATCTATATATGATTTCTGTGCACACCTGAGTTCCTGCATCATTGAAATCAAAACTAAAATCGTACCCATTTCCAAGATAGGCATGTGCATTTTTTATGGCTCTTTTGATATCATGCTCATGCAATTGAGGTCTAAGAATGGCCAATCGATTTATTTTAGTGTCAAGAACATGTAAGATACTATTAGAGATTACCCCTTCAGATACAGCTTCAATGATGTCGTCTCCCGTATGAATAACTTGTTTATTTATATCAGAAATATCCATGGTATCCCAATCTTTTTGCGTCCAGGTATTTCGATTACCAATATACATTATACCATGTTTAAAAATTCCTGGTAAAAAAATATTGCTCATATACCCTTCAGAAAATGTTAATATTATATCTCCAGGCTTGAGCAAGTTTTTGATGAAAGTTTTTTCAAGATGAGTAAAAATGAGCGGTGACTTTACAGGAGATTTAATATCACCTACTTGTGTTACAACAAATGCTTTTATGGCTTCAAATTGTCCCCCAGCTTTGTCTATAAGATATTCTGTTCTTTTTTTAATTGAGCTGTGGCGTAGTTGATTTGTGATTTCTGGTGTTAATAAAACAAAATGTGTAAGAATCTTTTCACGGTGATTTATATGGAATTCGTTTAATTCTTCCAATTCACTAATAAGTGGAATATAAAGTGAATCTGATTTTAATTTATTTAAATGGGTACCTGGTTCGTAGAGTTCACGAATGTATAATTCACGCGCAATATCTAAATCATCCAAATTATCAGGTAATGTTAGGCTCTCAAATATATGATCAAATGTTCCCTCTGGAATTCCACTTTTGTAATAGGGCTCGTTCAGTTTTTCAATTAATTCATCTTCTAACATATTTATGGTTATAAAATGCCCACTTGCTTTGTATAGCATCAATGCAGAATAATAGCCTATAACAAATGCCTTCGTATTATATAGCTCATCTTCGGAGAGTGTATCATAGTTACGATATTGTTCAATAATATTCCATAAGGATTTCCGAACAAGAAGGTATCGATATAACAAATTTTCAATACGGTCATTTTCAATATTCGATATATACCCCAATTCATTTCTTTCAGAATATTTATGAATAAACATCATTTCTTGAAACATTTCAGATAGTACGTTTTTAAAAATAGATAATTGCTGAATATCTCTTTCAAAAGAAGGATTATTTGCGGACAGGTTGGTAGATGTTAATCCAAAAAAGATTATGAGTGAAAACGTGGCTGTGTGAAACAATTTCATTCGTGTCATTGAGTAAATTTATCATAATTAAGATCAAATAGGAATTATTCAATTTTAATCTATTTATGTGATAAACTTTCGGCCTTAATCTTATGAATAAAACTAGAATTATATACGCATTATGGCTCGTAGGAGTGGTTATTTGGAATTACGCCTATCCAACGGTTCCACCAATATTTGACGTGGGAATGGCAGTTATATTATCCTTATTTTCATACGGATTAAATATTTTTTTTAACGCATAAATATATTATTTCAAATATTGCACTCATTCTGTACTGTTTGGTACATTTCAGCCTAAATGAAAAAGCTACTCACAGCTAAAGAATTACGTCAGAAATACCGCCCGGATGAAATTTTAATGGATATCCAAAGTTCGTTCAATGATAATAAATCTAAAATTATAGATCTTTTTTCATTGCCGGGTTCACCCTTAGAAAAATATAAAAGAAAAAAACAATTATCTATTTTAGTTGAAGAAAAACCAATAGATGATTTTACGATTATTCATGAGCTCGTAGATACATTGAGTGATGCAATATATTTTATGACATTATCGAAATCAAAAAGAACAAAAGCATCACAAAGGTTGCGCATGTTTGAATCTCAACTGATTGAAAATCAATTATTGCGAATTAATTTACTATTAGAAGATGAAGAGCTCGGGTCGCCTACACCATGGACAGATGAAAAGGGGCAGATCAAAATGGCTAGTTCACATCATGGTTTAGATATGGCCTTCGAAATTTTATCTTTGGTTAAAGTTGATTTAGAAGAAGAAAGCTATTATTGGAACAACATTACACGAACGGGGTATTTAACAGGATTACAATTATCTATGGGTTCTTTTTTCCATTATTTAAAAAACCTTGGCATGGCTCAGAAAGATCAAATTACATTAGTTCAACAATTGTTTGACGTCCTGAAAGTTGATTGGGATGAAGGTGAAAGAGAAAATATAAAAATATCGCTCCAACAACCTGCGTTAATTCTCTATGATGAGAAACAAAGACTTATTGAATCAAAAAGAAATGTGTCCACTTTTCCAAAACATTTGAATAAAAATATTATTGATGAAATCACTGAATTATCAGCAAACTATAAAAAAAGATTAAGACGATTTTAATTAATGACAACTATTTTCATTCTAGAATGTCTAATAAAATATTATGGCTAAATATGGATATAACTATAATGGTGAATGGGTAAAAACAGGTGTTACATTTGGTTCTGTTTTATCAATCGTAATTTCCTTCACATTAAATAAATCTGTTTTCTGGGCTATCATACATGGTCTACTTTCGTGGGTTTATGTTATATATTATATTGTAGTTAAATAAATGAGTGAAATAAAAAAATTATATCGAAATAGAAAAGATGGCAAAATAGCCGGGATATGCTCTGGGATTGGAGACTATTTTGAAGTTGACCCGGTAATCATTCGAATTATTTTCCTTTTTAGCTTTTTCTTAGGCGGAGGTTTTTTTGCATATATGATTGGTTGGTTTATTATTCCTGATCGCCCAATAGATTAAATCAAATTTAAAGTTCTATACCTTTCCCCACGTTATTTATATGTAATTTTAGCCGTTGAAATTGCAGATAATTTCTCTGTTTGATTGAGAAAATAATGACCCAAATAAAACATATATTTAAACTTTATTCTTTAACGCGGTTATTGTAATCTATTTAAAAAAAGGAATAGAAAATGTCCGACAATCCTATGAAAAATAAAAATATTCCCACTGGAATTAATTTATTACATAATCCGGTCTGGAATAAAGGAACAGGTTTCTCAGAAGAAGAAAGAGAAGTATTGAAAATCCGAGGGTTGCTTCCTCCGCGCGTTTTTTCGGAAAGTGAACAAGCATTAAGGATTATGGAAAATTTTAAAAAAAAACCAACTCCTCTCGAAAAATATATTTATCTAATTTCACTTCAAGATAGGAATGAAACGTTATTTTACCGAATCCTTATTGACCATATTGATGAAATGATGCCCATTGTTTATACGCCCACCGTTGGGGAAGCTTGTCAAAAATTTGATCAAATATTCCGAAGACCGAGAGGGCTATATATTTCGACTAAAGACCGCGGTTCGATGAAAAAAATTATTGAAAATTGGCCCGAGGAAAAAGTGGGTATTATTGTTGTTACAGATGGCGAACGAATCCTAGGTCTTGGAGATCAAGGGACAAATGGAATGGGCATTCCTATCGGGAAATTAACCTTATATACAGCTTGCGCAGGTGTAAACCCAAATTTATGTTTACCGATTATGTTAGATGTCGGAACCAATAATGAAGATTTATTAAAAGATCCATTATATTTGGGTGAATTTCATCACCGCTTGTATGGAGAAGAATATGATGATTATATTGAAGAATTCGTCCAAGCAGTTCAAGAAGTCCATCCTGAAGCTATTATTCAATTTGAAGATTTTAGTAACCGAAATGCATTCCGATTATTAGAAAAATATAGAGATAGAGTATGTAGTTTTAATGATGATATTCAAGGAACGGCTAGCGTAGCTTTGTCAGGAATTTATTCGTCCTTACGAATTACAAAGAGCGAATTGCGCAATCAAAGGGTTCTCTTTTTTGGCGCAGGGGAAGCGGGTTTGGGAATTGGAAGTTTAATCGTTAACTCATTAGTGAAGGACGGATTCGATGAAAACGAAGCACGTAAGTTATGTTGGTATGTGGATTCAAGAGGGCTTGTAGTAAAAGATCGAGAAAAAATTACGAGGCATAAAGCACCTTTTGCTCATGACCATTTATTTATTGATACTTTATTAGACGCAATTCATAATTTAAAACCAACCATTCTAATTGGCGCGTCCGGGCAACCTCAAACATTTACACAAGATATTATAGAAGCCATGACTGAATACAATAAAAATCCAGTTATATTTGCTTTATCAAATCCAACATCCAAATCAGAATGTACCGCGGAACAGGCATATAAATGGTCGAAAGGTAAAGCCATTTTTGCGAGTGGAAGTCCATTTGATCCTGTTGAAATTAATGGGAAGACCCATGTACCGGGACAAGGGAATAATGCATATGTTTTTCCTGGTATTGGTTTAGGTGCAATTGTAAGTGAGAGTTCTCGAATAACAGATGACATGTTTGTTGCAGCAGCCCAAACTCTATCACAGTGTGTTACAGAAGAAGATTTAGAAAAAGGTCGCCTATATCCAGATTTAACTAGAATACGTGAAGTGTCTTCTTATATAGCGAGAGCGGTGGCAATTGTGGCTTATGAGTCGGATCTGACTGAAAATGAAAGACCAAAAGATTTATTGAAAGTTATTAAATCCCATATTTACGAACCCAATTATTACAGTTACGTATAGAGTTTAATTCCACAATTATCATTAGAATCATTTATTCTTTTTTAGGGATGATAGTATTTTCTTTTTAATGTTTAATGTTTAGAATTCATGATGGTTGATCATCATATTATTCCACCCTTCACCCCAATTTGGTGGATAGGTATTCTGTTGAGTGCGCTAGGAATCTGGGGCATTATTCAATTTGGCAAAGGCTTATCACCCAAAAAAGAGAAACAATTTTCTATCTTTCTTGGAGTGCTTCTAATCTTACGAGAATTGGTCAGGGAGATTTATCTCTATTCCATTGATTCTTGGTTTATTTCTGACAGCCTTCCATTACATTTATGTGGTATAGCAGCAGTTACAGCCGGTATAATTTTAATAAACCGTAATCAATTTTGGTTGGAGTTTATTCTCATTTTAGGTATTCCTGGTGCAGTGCATAGCTTTTTAACACCAGAATTGACACATGGCAATGACGCTTATTTATTATTTGAATATTATTTTAGTCATTCAGGAATCATTTTAGCCGGGCTTTATCTTGTCTTTGTACACGGAATGTCTCCTAGGATTGGTTCTTGGAAAAACGCTTTTTGGGTTGCTCAGGGATTATTAGTCTTTATTGGATTAATGAATTTCATATTAAAATCAAATTATATGTATTTATCAAAAAAACCGCTCGTATCAAATCCATTAATCATAGGTGATTGGCCGTTTTATATTTTGGGTTTCGAAATTGCAGGTATTATTCATATTTTTCTTTTTTATGGATTTTTTATATGGGTCATAAATAGATCAGCTGTACAAGTCCCTGTCATCGAGAAGGATTGATTAAAAAATGAGAATATATATTTATCGAATCATCTTTACCATTCTATGTGTTCAAAACTTGTCCGGGCAAATATTAGAACTTGTTTTGAAGTCCGGCGATATGATTGCTTCTAGAAATAAATATACCATTGAAAATAGAAGTCTCGTTTTTTGGAAAGATAGTATAGCCGTTTTAGCTATTCCAGTTATGACAATTGATGGTGTATACTATTCTACAAAAACATACAAAGCTTTAGGTGTACCATTTCAGGTGATTGGTGGATTTGTTGCAGGTTCAGCCATGGCCGCCTCAGTCGCAGGTCAAAGTGATTATTTAGCCTATGGATTGCCAACGGGTCTTCTTTTGTATGCCGCGGGACGAAGGCTCAATTATTGGGGGAGAGACAATGGAAGAGATGAAATATTTTATGATTTTTATCAGTTGGGTTATGCCAACCGTATTGTGATTTTTGAAAGTATTCAATTAGATATTAATCGTAAAAATATTCAGAATGGAAGAGGCTACTTTAACGAGGGTCCCGAGGGTGAAACGCCTCCAGGTATCTTTAAATGGGATGGGCGAAAAGTATGGGAAAAATGGTTCAAACGGAAGAAGCGTAAGTGGGTCGAATTCAGTTAATTCTAACGGCAATGGGCGTTGAATCAACTCCGATTATTCAACAGTTTTGCTTAACAAAAATAAACGCATCTTTTCCTTTATTTGGTCGAGAAACAATTTTTTTGGCTCAGACAGGTGTTGGTCCAAAAAGGGTAAATAAAAGACTACCCGATATTTTATCTTATTTTGAAAAATATGAAATTTCCCGAATTTATAATATTGGTGTTGCTGGCGGAAACCCTTTAAAATTAAAAATGAATCAATTGTATCATGTGAATCGCGTTATCCAAGACTCAACTCAATTGGCATTTACATTAGGCACAAAGCTTGATTTAGGTTTAGAACATATTTCTTTAACCACGGTAGAAAAAGAAGTAAGAGAATGGACGCCCGATTATTTAGGCCTTGTTGATATGGAAGCATGGGATATTGTTCATGGATTAAAAGATACTATTTCATTAGATAAAATAACCATTATTAAAATTGTTTCTGATTTAATGGATTTAAATAAGCGAAAGATTACAATGAGCGATTTGCAGAACCATATTCAAAAAAATATGAATATAATAGAAACCATTATCTTGAACGGGTAAATTCACCCCACTATGAAAACAATTATTTTTTCACTTATTATTATTTTTGTTATTGGATCGTTGGCGCTTGCTTTTGTCTATAGGCTTCAAGCTCCTGATGATTCCGATAACTAACAAACAATGCCTCAAATCGGAATAATTCTATTTCTGTTTGTGGCTTCAGTTGGATTCGGCCAACCGGGATTTAGTCTAGAAGATTTAAACCCAAATTCATCCACATTTGGCCAGATGGTTGGACCTTCAAATTACGAAGGGGATATAACAATCCTTTTTTTTGGTCATGAAACATGAGGCACTTGTAGAGACCGGTTCGGTTTCCTAAACCAAATTCATGCGGATTTATATTCTCTAAATGTGACCGATATTCATATTATAGGAATTGGGAAAGATGCATATAATTCGTCCCTAGAACAAATGGTAGATGGGAACCATTTACCGTGGGTTGAAGATTCGAGTGCATCAGGATATCCCGTTTGGTCATCTTGGAATGCGACTCAACGATCAATATATATATTAGGCCGAGACGGAATACAAGATACAACATTTAATATAACGCCATACACGGATGATGATTCACAAGATTATTCTTATCTAATGTATTTAATATTATTGTACCGAAATAACGGTGGAAGTCAAACTATTCTAATTCCGGATGATTTTTCTGAAGTTCAAACTGGAATTGATATGGCTCAAAATGGAGATCTTATATTGCTGGAGCCAGGAACCTATTATGAACAAATTAATTTTTTAGGTAAAAATATTACAGTTGGGTCCTTATTTTTTCATAAAATGAATTCGGATTATATAGGTGAATCTGTCTTGGACGGTCAAGGTATTGGTAGCGTAATTACCATCGAAAATGGGGAAGGATCCAATTCCAAAATTATGGGTCTAACAATTAAAAATGGAAATAGCAGTAATGGAGCTGGGCTTATTATTGCAAATCAATCAAACCCCGTCATAGAAAAAAATCATATAATAGAAAATATTGGCTTTGGATGCGGAGCCGTTGGGGGTGGATTGGCTATTATGAATGAATCAAGTCCAAAAATCATTAGTAATATGATTTTAAATAATAGTGTCATGGGACCTTGTGATTGCATTTGTTATTTTGGGGGAGGCATATTTGTTGATTCTTCTTCTACGCCAATTGTGGGAGGCGCAGAAGGACTTGGAAATATATTTTTTGAAAATTATGGAGATTATGGACATCAGTTATTTCGTCAATTACCCATAGACACCACGGGATGGCAACCTTTGAATGGCCAATTCAACACATTTGAAAACTGCCCGCCAGATTTTATTGGCGATGTTTATCCAGCAAACGGGTGGGATGTTTCTCATTGCTATTCTTTTTTAACAGTTACTCCAAATTCTACACCCAGTTCTTTTAATCTCTTTTCCGCTTATCCAAATCCATTCAATGAAAGTATCACCATCTCCTTTCGTTTATTTGAAGACCAATTTACCCAAATGAATATTTTTGATTTATCAGGCAAATTGGTAGACAAAATTTTAAATGATTATAAAAAAATAGGTAATTATACTATTACGTGGAATGCAAATAATTATGCAAGCGGGATATATATTGTTCAATTAAATTTTGGTGATGCACAAGTATCTCAAAAAGTCCTTCTCCTTAAATAAGGCCGTTTTATTTATTGTAATAATAAACCTTTGTGGCCCCTTAATAAGTGAAGAATCAACTACAATGAAAGTCACATCCAGAAATATTATATGGGCTGGAATTCCTTTTAAAAGGGTTCAGTCAGGCGAATCCAATCATAGGTTTATTTGGTTGCATGGCGATGAAAAAACGGCAAAAATGACCCTGGAAGATTATGTGAATCATAATCCCAGTATAGCTTTTTTTATTCAGTATTCTGAAAGGGAAATTCCATTTAAAGGAACAAAAGTCGATCCAAATCGAATATTCTCAACAGCGGGCTCTAATAAAGCACTTAAAAAATTTAAACCAAATTGGGATAAAAACCAGTTCACCGAAGCGTTGACAATGCTTGAAAATGGTCGAAAGAAATTTTTGGATGAAATCTTCCCAACGAATGGTGGTGTCCTAATATCGCTCCACAATAATTTCCGGGGATACAATGTTCATTCCGAGATAAAAAACAGCACATCCATTTCAATAAAAAAAGGACAAAACCCGAGAGATTTTATCATTTGCACTGAAGAAGAAGATTACCTGAAATTGGCTCAAGGACCATATAACGTTGTACTGCAAGATAAAAAAGTTGGAAAAGATGACGGTTCATTATCTTGGGCATCTTTAGACTATGGAATCCGTTATATCAATATTGAAGTACGGTTAGGGTGGTTGTCAAAACAAAAAAAAATGCTAAACTATATTCACGACACATTATTGTATGAAAATAATTAATTCTATTATTCAAAAAATGTTTAAAGTGATGCCACTCATCCTGCTGATAATGATGGCAGTCATGGATCGAAATAATCCATTCTTTGTTTCTTTATTTCTTATATTATTGTTTGGCTATACAGCCATATTGATTGCAAGAATATTGGAAGCTAAAAAGAAATGGTATCAAGAAAATCAAGATTTGGCGGAATTAGGGATTGATAAATCCATTGACACAATGGGTGATATCACAAAAAAGATTGACAAAAGATAAATCGTTAGATGGAGTAATTATGAAAATAAATAAAATGGATCAAAAAAGTTTTATCATTGGTGTATTATCCGCCACATTGTTTTTTGTGGTGGTTGGTGCGGATGAAAAGCCAATCGAAGCAAATGATAATCAAATGGTTGAAGGTAACCTGGGTGACATTGTTGTTAATTCCATAACCGTTTTGGATGATGGGCATGGCGGATATATTTCGACATATAATCAAGATGGAAAGCGGACGATCTATATTGGTACTGGAGAAAATCGGAACGGTTATATAAGCACTTTTAATAAAATGGAGGAGCCCACTACTTATCTCGGCACAAACAAAGAATTAGATGGTGTTGTTGTTCTTAATGATCGTTATGGTGATTTGGGATGGAGCCAAAGCGGGAAGCAATGATGTCTTATATCTGGATAATAATGGTTATCCTTGTATTGTTTGGTTTTATAAAAGCAAGAGAGCGACTAGAAAATTACGATGAATAAAAAAGCTCCGGGAAACCGGAGCTTTTTTATGGTGGTTATTCAGCTTTAACAAAATCAGGACCATCGGGAAACGTGGCAACATCTTTGGGCGATACATCTGCCAGTGAGGTTCCCGGACTTGTTGGTTCATCCGAATTAGGTTCTTGAACGGGGATGGGTGTTGTTGGAACTTCGTCAGCCAAATGTGTTGTATACGATTGTCCATTCCAAATAAACGTATGATTAGGCCCAAGTTGTTCACGAGCTTGAGCAAATGCATCACCAAATGAATTGGATTCAATAATGATTGTTTTGGGGATAATTTCGATTGCATTATTTGTTTGACCGGTTTCTTCATTGGCTATCATTGCGTCTGATTCATCTTCTTCAATATGAACAATTGTTTCAGAAAATGTTTCAGGTTCATTGACGAATTCAACCGAAATATCTTCTGACCCAGCATGTTGAACAAAAATGCCAATGAGAATAGCCACTCCCATTAATGTCATTGTTTGAAGGATTCTTTTATCTGTTTTTTCCATATTTATTTCCTTTCATGGATTTGTTTATCATTGAGTAAAACATGGAAATACCAATATGAGTTCCATTCGTGAAATATATTTTGGGAAATCAATAGCGAAATCAAACAATAATTCATGTAATTTCTTCGTCTATGAAACGATTAATCATTCACCTTATTCTAATATCATCTTTATTTGGAAATACAATCATTAATGGGACTGTTTTCCATGAACAGACAAAAGAACCAATTGTTGGAGCCAATATTATTGTTATTGGCAGTGACCAAGGGTCATTTTCGGATAAAAGAGGGTATTTTAAAATTGAATTAGGTCAAACTTTTCCCATTGAAATAAACGTATCTCATATTGGATTTGAAACGATAACATTCACGATTGAAAATGATTTTCCTGTTACAATAAATCTTATTCCTGCAGTTATTACATCACAATCAGTAGAAGTGGTTGGGGAAAGAAAGAAATATGAATCAGATGTTTCATCCTCCATTGATATTGTAGACTTAGAGGATATTGAACTTCAAGGTGCGCGCGATTTGGGGAGTTCATTGCGTCGTGTAAGCAGTATCAAAATAGATTATTCTACTTCTGGTAAACAAACGATTAGTATTCGAGGAAATAATGCAACGGATGTGGCTGTTTTTCTTGATGGAATAAAAATGAATGATTCGAACACAGGTGTAGCGGATTTATCATCCCTTGATTTAAATGTGATAGAACAAATCCAAGTCATTAAAGGTGGGAATTCTACTTTGTATGGCTCTGGAGCCATCGGCGGTGTTGTAAATATGGAATCTAAACGTGCTGAAAAAAACGGGTTATATGTTAATCAGGGAATTGGGCAAACGTTTAATGATGATGTTGACTTTTCTGTCGGAGCCACTGGGCGATGGAAAGCATTTGGGGTTGGCGGGAGATATTCTGGAAAGACCCGCGCTTATGGCGGGAGAACGATTACTACATCCATTTTTCAAAATGTTTTTTCAAATTTAGATTTGAATTCAGGAAATGTAAATGTGCGATATTACCAATTTAATAAAGGATTAGAATTTCCATCAGGTGGCGTAGCAACACAGGATGATATGACTTTATTTAGCGCACAGTATGATGGGCGATTATTCAAATGGGATGGATGGTCTTTTCAAGCGGGCCAAAGATATTGGGCTTTATCTCAAGACTTTTTTACGAGCTTAGATGAAAATCTACAAGATGAATCTTTAAATGTACAAGCATTGAAACATGGTCGAATTGGGAAATTAGATATATCTCTTCAATATGAATTAGAAGACCAAAAATTCCTTGGAGTGAAAAACTATAAATCTTTATTTGGCGATACGACCGTCATTCAAAGAGGCGATATGAAGCGAAGAAGCCAGGCAGGTTCGTCTGTATTTCAATGGGAAGTATTAGGCGATCACCCTTATGTGGATATCATAGCTTTTGAGTTGGCGATGAGATTAAACTATATTCAAACGATTCGCGAACAATCTTTTGATTTTCCAGGAATTCCTGGAAATAATGGGGATATTTCATACGATAAACCGGGGTCGTTTTTGGCTTCCACACCCTCTTCAAAAAAAATTGGTATACGGATGGAAGGAAAAACGCCACGATTGGATTATAGCTTTTTTGTAAATCAAGGAAATAATACACGGTTACCATCCTTAAGTGATTTCTTTCGATTCTCTAATGCAAGAGAAGAAGATAAAGTTGATTCAACATTGGTGAATGAAAATGTGTCAACGACAGAAGGGAATCTTCTATTTAATTTTAAATTATTTGAGAATTCGAAAATTCTAGATGGGATGGATATTACCTTTGGATATTTTAGAAATCATTATACCAATAAAATAGCTTACCGCCTTTTAGATGATTCGCCACCTGTTCCATATAATACACTTACATCAGAAATAAGCGGACAAGAATTCACTATTAATTCATCCAATTTGAAGGGGAAGTTAAATCTTTCGTTTGCAACAACCCTCTTACACATTTCAGATGTAGAAATATTCCCAAACAAACCAGAACGAAGAAGTGTAACAACCATCGAATGGAATCAAGATTGGTTTGTAGCCACATATGATATGACTTACGATGGGGAACAATTCTTTTTTATACCTGGCGTTGGAGGTGGTGTTATTAAACCCAAAGAAAATGCAAATTTAAGTTTATCCTTAAGAAAAAAATATTTTGGTTTGAATTGGCGAGCTTCTTATACAATAAGGAATATTTATTCTAAAGATGAAATAGATTTAACATTAGAAGAAAGTTTAGAACGTGGGTATAATTATTTTGATAAATATAGAGAAATACTCACAATCAAAGTAGAATGGTAAATCTATGAAATACCTTAAACCGCCACTTCTGCTAATCGGGTTTTTATTTCTTGTGAGTTGCAAAGTTCCCACATTACCTGAACAAAAAAAAGAAGACCCATTATTTGATGTGGCGATTAACTATGATGGCCATCCCATTTTCCACCCAACAGAAGTTGAAGTTTCCTGGACAGAATTTGTCGTAGATGGATTTAAAGAAATAATGATTGAAAGGGCTAAAATAGTAAATAATGAAAAAAATTGGCAACATTTAGCATCCGTTACGGATTCTTTAGCTATAGCGTTTACTGATACAATTGATGATGATGGTTCGTTTCAATATCGTGTTCGGCTTATTGACAAAAAGAATCAATTTATATCGGCAGAATCAAATTTATTTATTGTTCCAAATGTTACAGCTTTAGAAATGCCAAATCATTATGGTTCATTAAAACTTGCCTATCAATCCAATTTTTTAGATGAGGGTGATTCAATTAAAATTTCACCAGGCACGTATGCAGGCAATTTTAAATTATTGGAAAAAGATGTATTAATTGTAAGTGTAGAAGGTCCTGAAACGACTATTTTTACGGGTATTTCGGATACCATGCCTGTTATTGAAATGAGTATCGGTATTTTTTCTGGATTTACCTTAACGGGTGGACGTTCTTATAATGCGGGTGGTATCCGAGCAAAAGGAAATGTCCTTATCCAAAATTGCATAATCCAAGGAAATGCAACCATCGAAAATGAAGATGCAAATATACAAATTTATCCTTTTGCTTATGGAGGCGGTGTATATCTATCGGAAAATGCCATCATGGAAAATTGTTTAATAAAGGATAATTGGTCTTGGTTCGGCGCAGGGGGTGTATTAATGGATGGCAATACCATAATAAGAGATTGTATTGTGGACCAAAATAGAACTAAAGGATTGGGTGGTGGTATTTTAGTGTATTCCGGCGAATGTATTTTGGAAAGGGTAGCGATAAAAAGGAACAGATGCTTAGGTCAATCAATGGGCGGACCCGCCGATCCGAGCTTTGGCGGAGGATTGGGAGTGAAATCTGGAAATGTATTCGTAACAAACTCAATTCTATGGAAAAATAATGCTATGAGCGGTGGCGGTGGTTTCTACAATTCCTTAGATGGAACCCTTTCGATGACAAATTGCACAATTGTAGAAAATACTTCTGGGTTATTGAACCATGAAAATGGATCTGGCATTAACAACGGTTCATTAGATGCTTTGAATTCGATCATTTGGAATAATACTGGAGATAATCCTCGTCGATTATGGCAAAATGCGTTTTATTGTAATATTGATGAAATCTTTATTGTTAATTCAAATAGTGGGAATATCAAAGAAAACCCGGAATTCACTCTTGAGACTCAAGATGATTTTAGGTTAAACGAATCGTCGCCTTGTATTGATATTGGACATCCTGATACACAATACAATGATCAAGATGGGACTAGAAATGATATGGGTGCTTTTGGAGGCCCAGGTAGTTATTAAGGGTTTACAATACCTTTAATGGATAAGATTTCCCACCCATTATAAGCGAGCGTTGAATCATCTGAAATAAGAACAACTGGGTATAAACTTTCAGGGTTTTGGAAGAATAAAACTAAGTCCCTAAACAAAGCAATTGAATCGGGTGCCATTTCAATATTATGTGTAAAAAATAACCCTTTTGGGATTTCTTGATTGGGTGTCTCAACGGATACTTCAATTTCCCATCCATTTAGAATCTCATCAGATTTATTAGTAATAAGCCAGTCCGTTTTAATATATCCATCATATCCCTCGATATCAATATTTTGTATAGATGCTGTTATTTCAACATGGAGTGGTTGATTTATTTCATTATCTAAGTTGCACCCTAAAATATTAAGGCAAATTGGTATGAATATTAGACGAATTAAGTGCATATTTTTTGTTTTTTTGATTGAAAGGGTTTTAATCCTAGGTAATTTTAATGCTGAAAATAAACTGCTTTCTATCTTTTATGGAAGCAAGAAACATAAGAGGATAAAATGAAACCTGTAAATATTGCTCTTTTTGGTTTTGGTCGAATTGGCCGAAACCTATTCCGGCAAGGATATAAAAATCCAAATTTTAATTTTGTAGCTATCAGTGATTTAGGACCTGCAAAGTCACTCCATTATTTATTATCACGGGACTCTATCCATGGACCGATTGACAATGAAATCTCTTTAGAAGGTAACTACCTAGTAGCAAATGGAAATAAAACACGAATTCTACCCGGTGGTGACCCAGGGCAAATTCCTTGGGATTCATTGGATGTAGATGTTGTTATTGATGCAACTGGGAAGTATAAAGATGTTAAAGATTTAAATAAGCACATCGAAGCGGGTGCTAAACGCGTTATTGTTACTGTTCCACCAGAAAATGAAGTAGATCGTATTGTTGTTCTTGGGATTAATGATAGTGATATTAAATTGACAGACCAAATTATTTCTACCACATCATCGACAACACAAGTTTTAGCATTGATGTTAAAAATGTTGGATGAAAAATTTGGTGTTAAAAGAGCCATGATGACAACGGTTCATGCATATACATCTGATCAACCTTTGGCAGATTCAGCTCAAAAAGATCTCCGCCGTAGTCGATCAGCCGTTGAAAATATTATCCCAAATAAGACGTGGGCTCCTGAACTTGTTGAAAAATTAATGCCAAAATTTAAAGGTAAAATAGGAGGGACAGCTTTTAATGTTCCCGTCCCTGATGGTTCAGCTGTTGATTTAACAACAGATTTAGAACGACTTCCATCCATCGAAGAAGCAAATGAAGCTGTTAAAACATTTGCTAAGAGTACATTAAAAAATATTGTGGGCTATACAGATGACCCCATTGTATCGAGTGATGTGATTGGATGTAGTGAAACAATGATATATGATGCCAAAGCAACAATGATTACAGCAAATGCATTATTAAAAACGGTTTGTTGGTATGATAATGGTTGGGGATTTTCATCTCGCATTTTGGAATTAATTGAATCTTATCAAACATTAGAAAATGAAGGGGGCGCATCATGAGAGTAGCCATTAATGGATTTGGACGGATTGGACGATCTGTTTTTCGAATCATGAATGAACGAAATGATATTGACGTTGTGGCCATTAATGATTTAGCCGATAACGATGCTTTAGCTTATTTATTGAAATATGATACAGTTATGGGACGCTTTAAGGATACGGTAACAACAGAAGGTGATTTATTAAAAACGTCTTCCAATACGATAAAAATGTTAAATCAGAGAGATCCATCTCAACTTCCTTGGTCAGATATGGATGTAGATATTGTTATTGAAGCAACGGGTATCTTTCGTACAAGAGCGTTACTAAATCAGCATTTAGATGCAGGAGCAAAACGAATCATTCTTACCGTTCCGGCTAAAGAACCTATTGATAATATGGTGGTAATTGGTGTGAATGATGATACATTATTGCCAGAACATAAAATCATATCTAATGCAAGTTGTACAACAAATTGTTTAGCTCCAATGGCTAAAATTCTTCAAGATAATTTTGGGATTGAGTTTGGTGTTATTAATACCATTCATGCTTATACGAATGATCAACGTCTTGCGGATGTACCTCATTCAGATTGGAGACGAAGTCGTGCTGCTGCTGAAAATGTGATTCCTACATCAACGGGTGCGGCAAAAGCGGTTGGGAAAGTTCTTCCTGAGCTGGAAGGGAAATTAGATGGAATTGCTATGCGTGTTCCTGTCCCAGATGGATCTGTTGTAGATGCTGTATTTACATTAAATCAAGATGTGACCGAATCTCAACTGAATGAAGCTGTTTATGAAGCATCTCAATCTGATCGGTTAGCAAATATTGTTGAGTATTCAACATTACCCGTTGTTTCTACGGATATTATTGGCAATCCACATTCTTCCATTTTTGATGCACCTTTTACAAAAGTTGTCGAAGGAAATATGGTTAAAACATTGAATTGGTATGATAATGAATGGGGATATTCAAACCGAGTTGTAGACTTAATCGGAATTGTATCTGCATTATAAATTAATTAGCAACCGGATAGTTCAGATAAATTTTTAAATAAATCTAAACTATCCGGATTTGCTAAAGCATCTTTATTGGTGACTTTTACACCGTCAATTATTTTTTTAACAGCGATTTCTACCTTTTTACCATTGATTGTATAAGGAATATCCTCGATGGCCAATATGACGGCCGGTACATGTCGAGGCGAACAATGGTTTTTTATTAATGTTCTTATATTTGAAATATTTTCATCTGTTAATGTTATATCAGTCTTTAATTTAAGAAATAAAATGACTCGTTGATCACCTTTCCAATCTTGTCCAATAACAAGGCTATCTTCTATATAATTTAGGTTTTCAACAATACGATATATTTCAGCTGTCCCAATTCGAACCCCTCCTGGATTCAAGGTAGCGTCACTTCTTCCAAAGATTTTCACACTCCCTTTTTCAGATATTCGGATAAAGTCTCCATGGTGCCAAATACCAGTGTACTTCCCGAAATAGGCATTATGATATTTTTTTCCATCGGGGTCATTCCAAAAATATATTGGCATAGATGGAAAAGCGGATGTGCAAACTAATTCCCCTTTTTCATTAATCAAGGAATGCCCCGCATGATCAAAAGCATGAACATCCATACCAAGACCACGACATTGTAATTCACCGCGAATCACTGGAAGCATAGGATTCCCTAAAGCAAAACAAGATACAATATCTGTTCCTCCAGATATGGATGCCAGTAATACATTTTGTTTTATTGTTGAATACACATAATCAAAGCTTTCTTCAACAAGGGGTGACCCTGTTGACAGTATGGTTTTTAGAGATGACAAATCCGAATCCCGACTCGGGTTTATATTTGCTTCTTTACATGATTCAATAAATTTGGCGCTCGTGCCAAAAATAGTGATATTTAATTTATCCACCATATTCCACATAGCATTTCCATCTGGGAAAAATGGAGATCCATCAAATAAGACAACTGTAGCCCCAACGGCTAAAGATGAAACAAGCCAATTCCACATCATCCATCCACATGTTGTGAAATAAAAAATAGTATCATTTCTGGAAAGATCGCAATGTAATCTAAGCTCTTTTAAATGTTGTATCAGGGTTCCTCCTGCAGAATGAACAATCGATTTTGGAAGTCCTGTAGTACCAGAAGAATACATAATATATAATGGGTGATCGAACGGAAGCTGCTCAAAGATTAATGGATCAGGATTTGTAGACAGGAATTCCGTATAGTGAATTGAATTTTCAATATGAGTAATATGTGGTTTTTCTTCAGTATATCCTATTATAATAACTTTTTCGATAGAGGGTAGAGACTTTTGAATGTTGGAAAGTTTATCTAAAGAGTCGAAAGTTTTTCCATTATAATAATAACCATTGGCTGCAAAAATGACTTTAGGCTCAATTTGGGTAAACCGGTCTAAAACACCTTTAATACCAAAGTCAGGAGATGATGAACTCCAAATGGCGCCGATAGATGCAGTTGCCAACATAGCAATAATGGCTTGAGGCATATTGGGTATAAACCCTGCAACGCGATCTCCTTTTTTTACACCTAATTTTCGTAATGAGTGGGCAAGTTGTTCTACTTCGTTATAAAGATCACTATAGGAATATGTTTGTGTGTGTTGTCCTTCACCTTTGAAATGAATGGCTGGGCGGTTATCACGATATTTTAGAAGATTTTCAGCATAGTTTAATTTTGATCCGGAGAACCATTTTGCACCGGGCATTTTCTTTTCATCATCTACAACTTGATTGTATGGTGTAGAATAAATAATGTTTGAATAATTCCAAAATTCACTCCAGAATTCCGACACATGATGAATAGACCAATTATGAAATTCATCATAAGATAAGGAATGAAAAGGAGTATTTGCAGTTACCCTGCTAATAAATTGAGCCATTTGAGTTTTTTCTGGGTGGCTAGGTTCCCAAAGGATGGTATCTTTTTTCATTGTTGATTTAGAATAAATATGATTGTCAAACAGGAGAGTTTAACGAAATTCGATATAAGAAAAAAAGAATGAACGATTAAGTTAGTTTTATATACTATATGTTAAAAATTTTCTTGATGGAATGTAAAATTGTATTTAGATCCAGTTTTTTCTAATTGTTTTCCAACGGCAGGATGCCCGCAAAAGAAAATTTCAACATTCTTATTTTTATGATCATTGGATATGGGTTCAAAAATTTCATCCCAATTTGGGCGACCAAAATTTGTTTTGATTTTTAATCCTGTAATTAAATCTACTTTTGTTTTTTTATGTTTCATATCCATTGCGATATAGAGCATATTAGATTTCATATCTTTTTGAGATTGCGTACCTGTTAGGAAAATATTTAAATCAAAATATTTCTTTGCATCTTTTTCTTCAATGTCAGCCAATAATTCAACAAACCACTCAAAAGAATTTTGTCCCCGATTTTGCCAATAAAAATAGATTTTATCTGGATGATTATCCGAATTTTCATTGTAAATCTTATGCAATAAACTTTTTAATATAGATGAGTAAGGAGTTACTCCAATTCCTGTTGCAACAAGTATGGCAACATTAGATTCAAAAACTTTGTCACTTGGTGTACCATACGGTCCATCAATTAATACAGGTAATTTGACTTTTTTATCCAATACATTTTCGCCCTGTAATTGTTTAAAATAGTTAAAGAGATTTCCGGTCCAACTTCCAACTGCTCTAATATGGCAACTCATAATATTCCCATCTTCTGGTGCACTACTAATTGTGAATGGATGCCACTCAAACTCTGAAATTTCAGGGCACTTTAGATATAAATAATCACCAGGTTTATATGAAAATGATTCGGGTTTATTCATATATAACCCTAAAACGGTAGAAGGAAGAAGAGATGCATCGTATATAGTCGTTTCATGAACTAATGCATTGCTACGTATCCATCGCTCCAACAGAAATAAAACTCCAGGTATGAATAGCCACTTCCAAAAAATGGGACCATGCATTAAAAAGAGCACCAACCATAACCCATACCCTAAATGGGATAAATAGAACAATTTAAAGTGTCCACCTTTTCGCATTGATGGGAGTGCAGTTGTCCACATGCCAGTTAAAATTATTGTAAGCGTTAACCCTGTTACCCCAGGTAGTGTATCGAATAAATAAAATTGCAAAGGATGATTTAGTGATGAAAAATTGGAAATGTAAAAAAATCCGTGAGCCAATGCTGAGAAAAACATAATATGCCCTACAAATCTATGAAAGGAAACAACATCATCTATTGGGATATAATTATACCAAACAGTATTTCTAAGTTTTGTTATGAAATGCCTGAGCATAGGTAATAAAATAATGGCTCCATTAAAATTTAAAATAGCTCCAAATGCTTCAGCCCAAACAATGGATTGGTTAATATTCATTCCTTTAAAGCTGGTAAATGCATTTATAAATAAATACATGTTTATCATTAAATAACAGGAGTAAAATATAAATGTTTTTTGGTCAATACTCTTTTTAATGCTATTATAACCTTCAACAATCATATTTGGTTTAGATTCAGATTTATCTGTTGATTCATCTTTCGGTTTAAGCCATGAGACGGGACTTACAGTCATACCGGATACTAAATCAGGATATTTTTGGGCTACATCTTGAAATTCATCAAAAGAAATTTCTCCGCTATTATCTAAATCCACTTCAGAAAACATTAGATGAGTTAAATCTGTAATTTGGTCTTCTGAAAATGTAAGGTTATTTTCTGTTAATCCACTTTTAATTAGTTCACATAACTCGGACTCTTCAATCGTTCCACTTCCATCAAAATCATATAAATCAAATGCAAATTTTAATTTTTGTTTATCATCCGCATCCTGTAAATAATGAACAGTAGATAAAAATTCTTCTAATTCAAGTGTACCGCTATTATCGTTATCGAAAAGATCAAATAGACGGTTAGATATATTTTCATCATGAATGTGTAATGCTTTTTTAAACTCATTACGATCAATAATTTTATCTTCACCAGCAATTTCAGTAAAGATTGTTTTTAATGATTGAATTTCAGCTTGGCCCATTTATTGAATTTCCGTCTGAATAGGATGATATGAATGACATACTGTGCAAGTATTCATTTGCTCAGTTTTTGTATGGCATGATTCACATGATTGTAGAGACATTGGTTTAAATCCATTATCTGAATAAATATGGCATTCATTACATGTACTATTTTTAGCATGGGAAGTATGAGAAAATTGTTTTGATAATAGACGTTCAGGTTCCATTGAATAAGGTATATCCCAATCGATTTTATTATTATTAATTGAATGACACTTTAAACAATTCCCCGGCATCTCCGATAATAACATTGATTGGTTTTGGTTGGTGGTATAAAAATGTGATAAAACAGGATCTTTATGTCGATTGGACTGATATGTGATATTAAAATCAAAAGCTGATTTATGAAGCTGGTTTATAGATTCATCCATAGTAGAATAATCTTCATATACAGCCGTTTCAGGTAAATCACCGGCGCTAACAGATTCCAATTCATCTTGTAAATTTGGGAACCAGTCGATTATGGTGTTTATAATAAACTGAATATCTTCATTATTTGTTATCCCAAATTGAGATTCAATAACTTGGGGATTTGTAAGCGTCAATAATACTTTTTTTAAATCCCAAAAATAACTTTCCAATTCATCTTCAAAATCTGCCCCATCAATTAAATCAATGAAATCAACTTCTTCTTCCATCAACAGTTGGTAGGATCTTCGTCCATCGTGAGAAAATAAGGGCAATAGCGACTCATTCAATGTTGTTTCTAAATCAATGCCTGCATCCAATGGCCATTCACCAATATTTATATTTTCATCTATCAAGACATCATAATCTAGTCCGGGAATTTGAATTAATGTTAATGGATTTTGTTTAATTTGATTAATATGTTGATGGCAGGAAGTGCAGGATTGCTCAAAGTCCACATTTTTCATTTGACCGTTTTTGCTCGAAATATGGCAAGTGTTACAATCAAATGAATGATTACTCTTTGTAAAGTGTAAGGATTGATGACTGGTATGATTGAATTTCCATTTAATGTTATTATGTTGAATGAATTCAATATTTGAATGGATTTCTGAATAGTTAGTATTTTGGTTTTTATGACATTGCGTGCAATCTGACTCTTGATGGAATATTTGATTATTTTGTTTACCAATATGTTCAAAATGACAATATGAACAATCTCTATTTTCACCAATTATTTCTGTCGTATGAGGGCTTTGACTTTGTTGCTTCAGATCCTTATGACATTGGGTACATTTATCATGAAAACTTTGATCTTGATTTGGTTTAAGTTGGTATAAAATATCATTTATTACAGACTGGGAATTGTTTGAGAATTCATGACAGTTTTGACAATGGACCTTTGTGCTTCCATGTTGGTAGCAGATTTTAGTCTGAAAAGGTGGCGGTTGATCATTACCGGCATCTGGATTTAAGGGTGATCCTATATTTATATACAAATATAGAAATAGCATTCCTAAAACACTTAGGAACAGGACGCTCCATTTTTTAATTAATCGGACCAGAACGATGTAACCTTATAAAATGTAATATTTTACTGTCAACTTATATTAAAATAATTGGGATTGGTTCAATTAGTTCAGGGATAAATTTTGGGCTATTTTTTTAACACCATCCGCAGTTTCATTAAGGCTATTCACACTTCCTATAGAAATTTTAATTCCTTGGGTTATGGCTATAGCATCAGAAATATAAGTTGAGTGAACTCCTGCGGAATCATAATTCTTAAGGTTTCCGATAGCAGTTTCAATTCTTGTTTGCATAGCACTAGAATAGGCACCATCGGATGACGCTTTTGCATAGCCTCTTAAACCGTATTCTAAATCAACTAGAAGGCCGATAACTTTATTTTTATTTTGTCTTTTAGGAATGTCAAAATCTCTTGGCGCGCCTCTATTTTCAGTTCCATTTGAATAGAGAAAATTGTGTTTTATATCATTATTTAACCATTCCGAAAAATTAATTTCTGACCCAGCATTGTGGCCACCAACATTGACAAGTTCTTCATTTGGTACCGTATGACACTTATAACAATTTTTTGCAATTTCATATACATTGCTTGTCCGAATCATGCCATTATCATCGGCATTTTTAAGACGATCCACTTTATGAGATGCAATTTCTGTTTCCATCGTTGCTTTACCACCCGAAGCATCGTTCCCGTACACGCCATGGATTTCAATCCAATTCCCGGATGCACCATGGCAGGATTCACATGATGGGCCACTTATAGCACGTGGCCTCTTTTTCCCAGCTAAATGCTGAGTAGTAAAGTGGCAATCCACACATACACCCCGTTTTGCACTTTTCATACCCAATTTTTTAAGGATTTTCTTTGTCTCTGGTCGTCTGTGCATAGCTGGCTCAGATTCTGACCCAGAAAAAACTTTAAAATGCGCTGTACCTTCCCATTGAGCAACAGCTGCGGGATGGCAATTAGCACAAGCGGTTGCTCCACGAATGAGTGTGGGATCATATTCAACTTGAGAATAAATAATTTGAACACTTATTAGAATGAATAAACTGACTTTTTTCATTAAAAATCCTTTTCTTTTAATTGTATTACTATAGGTGAGAAAAAGTTAAAATCGAACCATAAGTTCAATTCGACCGCCTGAAGATGGTTCACCTTCTTTTGGTATGACAGTGAAGCCATCTATAAATCCAGCATATCTTTGCCCTAATGCTTTCATGAATTTGAATCCTACACCCATTCTTGAATCAGATCCATCAATGACTGCCTGTCTATAACTACCTTCAAACAAGATAGATTGCTTTCCACCTTGCATAAACCATTGATACCCAGCACTTGCACCCATTTCATCTGTACCGAGCGCTGCACCCATCGGAGAACCGTATCCCGTCATTCCAGATCCTGCAAAAAGAATGCCTGTTCTGCCAATTGCACCTCCTCCAGCTGCTGGAGTGAATGCATCAAGTTTAATAAAGGTATTTACATAAACAATATTTCCATAGGGGTAATGTTTCCGTGAAAATTCACCCATTAAAAATACACCGTCGCCTATATCGGATGAATCTCCCATCGCTTTTGAATAACCAACTCTTAAGGATGTATTCCAAAAACCAAATTTTTGTACACTACTACCTCCTAGAACAAGACCATTTGTTTTTCCTAAATCATTTTCTTTTACATAGGCTACGTCCAAATTAAGCATATTTTTATGAAAATCGATTTCAGTAAAAGCCCCATAAATATGTTCGTCTTGACCGTCTCTATCTGGGTGGTTTCTTGCGGCCATTAGAGAAATTTTTAAATTTGATGCTCTAGGAAACGATAACCCATTGATGGCAATACCAAATGTTTCAAGAATATCATTAATGACAATTCCTTCTTGAAAAAAGATTGGTTGTCGCCCGATTGTAAAACCAATATCTCTCGGCAGTTTATCTTCATAATCTAGAAATTGAAATAATTCTGCAATATCTCCTTCGAAGAACCACGTTGCGGGAAAGAACCATTGTTTAAATAATTCACCATCACCTTTTTCTTCAAAATTATGAGTAAATGAAACAGTGTCTTGAGTGAAATCAACTCCCGTCATTCCTCCTTTATCTAGGGGGCGCCATGCAGCGAAAAATCGTTCTGTTCCAGACAATTTGATATTTGTGAATAGATCAAACCGATTCACCCAATTATTCAATGAGGGTGATTCTGTACCTGAAGTTGCAGAATATTGACTCGATGTGCGGTAATTCCCAAACAACCAAAGTGATGGTTGCCAATATGTTCCACTCCAAGGATTAATTCCATATGGAACTTCTCCCACTTTGAAAAATTTCTCACCAAGTTCCAAAATCATAGGAGGTCTTTCTGGGAAAATCTCTACTTGAGGTGGTAATTGGTCATCAGGAAACATATAAGGCTCTTGTGATAAACCAACAGTTGAAAGAAATAATAGGCTAATTAATATATGGTTAATTTTCATCGACAGCCTCCTACTTAAGATCTTCAAACCGGTAAGGTTTGGCTTCAATTGGGTTAAAAGAAATATCTGTATCTTCAGTAGAAATATCCACAAATCCTTCATATTCCCATATGGTAGTATTCCCTGACACAACACGGTCCGCCAGCTGCTTAGTTGTCATTCCATATTCAAAACCAACACCTTGAACGGCATGGATAAGATTTACAGGAAGCATAGACCCAATTAGTTTAACATTAATTGTATATTGGTTGTCTTCAGCTAAATTTTCTTTTTTCACTTTGTACTTTGCCCAACGGTAGTCACCGGGTTTAATACCATGTCTTTTTAGTCTAATTCCTTTTGGTCTTCCCGCGAATGTGAAACTCATAGGAAAAGGCCGAAGGAAAGGTAGAGGTGTCCCTGAATAATTTACCGGGACGGTTTCCGGTCTTTCACCTCCGCGGATATTCCTAACGGTGAATTTTGGTTGGAGATTAAAGAAGTCTGTATCTAAATCTAGAATTCCATGTTGAACATATAATGATTGTTCATCTCTAAAATCGCCATTTGGATCTAAATCACCCGACTGATATACAATTTCACCATTACTATTTTTAACTTCAACTCTTAAGTATAATGGGCGAAGAGCAAATCCAGTTGGTACACTATGCCCATCAGTTAAATTATCTACTTTAACTTTGAATGTTAGGCCGGATGAAGATGACTTTGTGACTTTTATTTCACTAATACCATATCCATTTCTTAATAATGATAACCGTTGCCCCATATATTCATTTAATAGATCCACATTATCTTGGATGATTTCGGATGCATCTAAACGATCATCATAATTTTCCCATTCTTCAGGAAATGCGTAATCATCATCAATTTCATCTTCAAAATCATCCGTTCCCCAACCTGCTTTCCAATCGAACTTTGTCCAAGTTTCAACATCTGCTAATGCAATTGCTTGAGGATTAAGCGGAAATAAACCAGGATGAATGAGCGAATGATCTGGACCAACCATCATATGATTTGTTAATTTTCTATCCTGAGTCGCTTTCCCATTTACAATAGCAGCAGGTCCCCATTCATAATTGGTTTTATCATCTCCAGTATATTTACCGGCAAATTTCCCCATGTGACAATCCTGACAAGTTGTACCCGCTTTAGCAGATGGGGAATGGCGATATTCTGTAAGAGATTCTTGGTTTCTTAATCCCACATGATTATAAAATTCATGACATGTTCCGCAAAATGATGGTTCGGACATTTCAAAAAATTTGGTTGTGCTTAAATGAACAGCCATTCCTTTTTTATTATCTTCTGTAGCTAATTGAAATTCTGGAAGTTCCTGAACGCGGTCTAATTCTTCGCCGCCAACGGGGCCATATACTTCCTGATATACATCTCCAGGAATAACATGTTGACGCCCTGAAACACGACCATAATTGCGATTGACTCGATGACATCCAATGCAAGTAATTCCTTCACGAGAAGATTGTTGGCGGTCCGGATTATCCATAAAAATAGGTTCCCCCATCGCCATTCCTGCAGGAGTATGACACCGCATACAAAAATCGCCGTTTGTACCATTGGTCAATACACCAACCGCTCCCATCATTGCATTAAAAACGGGGCTCATTTGTGTATAGGCATGCGGTGAAACGGACCATTCTCGTGTTTGCTGTGGATGGCAAGGTGCACACGTTTGTGCTGATGGATATTCCATTGCTTTTTGATGCATTTCGTCAGGATTCCAATCTGTTACCTGAGAAAATACGGTTGATGTGAGAAAATAAATCCCTAATACAATTCTCATTTCCCTCTCCCTAAATGTATAATGTTATGATAGATTAAAGTAAGTTATGTCCATAAGTTTCTGTACTTTTAAAAAAGGGGTCACAGTTTTCTCTTAAATTTGTTTTGAACAGAAGCAAATAAAAGGAGAAGAACCATGACCCAAAGAAAAGATACAAATAAAAAGCTAAATGATTC
>JADHUI010000027.1 GCA_016784605.1 Fidelibacterota bacterium
TAACTGGATATTGCTGTCACTTTAATCATGCAATCGTCGTTCGAGGATACAGACAATAATTATTTAATTGGAGATCAATAAACATGAAAAATAATATAAAGAACATTTGGATTATTTATCCATAAAATGAAAAAAGCCCTTCCCATCTTACTCTTATTTTCAGCTTGTTTTCTTTTTGAAGATGAAAAAGAAGACATAATCGAAGATACAATAAATACAAATATTGTATTACAGCATCGAGCTATAGCCGTAACCGAAATAAAACTAAATATTATCCCCGAAGATTCATTGGCAGATTTTACAATGGAACTCACTCGAAATGATTCTACCGTTCAAACATTATCCATCCATTCAGACACAATATTAAAAGATACAGGACTTAACCCAAATACATCTTACACCTATACTGGATATTGGATGGACGGTGCGGAACGGATTGGAGAAAGTAATGCTTTGACCGTTACAACGATGGATACTACTAGCCATAATTTTACTTGGCAGATTGATACATTAGGGAGATATGGTAGTGTAATCGAAGATGTATGGGTTGTAAATGAAAATGATATTTGGGTCGTGGGTGAAATGGCAGTTCCAGATTCCACGAGTAATGATGGTCGAGATTATTTTAATGTTGCACACTGGGATGGAATAACGTGGGAAAAGATAAAAATTGGGTCTGGAAAGGCCAGATTTTACAACATCCACTATTTTAATGAAAATGATATATGGATTGCAAGTGGTGTAATATTTCATTGGAATGGAGAAGAATGGATTATGTACCATTTATGGGATATGGGTGTATTGAATGAGGATCAAGGTGGTCCGCGGGGTGGTGTATGGGGTACGTCTTCATCCAATTTATATTTTGCTGGAGAAAAAGGTTCTATCGTCCACTTTAATGGAAATGACTGGACTGTTATTGAGAGTGGTACAGATTATTATATCCGAGATATATGGGGTGTAACCGATGATATTACAGGAGAATCTCTCATTACGATGGGGTGTGGGAATCTTATTTGGGCGCCATCACAATTGAAAATCATTCAAATCAACAAAGGTGGCAATTTATCCTACATGAATGATGAAGGCATAAGCTATAGCATCCATGGCATTTGGTTTGATGATTGGCCCCATTATATTGTATGTGGGGCTGGTGTTTTTGAATATAATGAAGATGAGGATATGTGGTATGAAGAAACAACCCATTCTAATGTTCCTTACACAAACGATGTAAAAGGAACTGCATATAATAATCTATTCGTTGTGGGTGCCTTTGGAGATATTTCTCATTTTAATGGCGTATCGTGGCGACATTATTGGTTACGGGGTGAAATGCCCTATTATTGGAATGGTGAATATCTACGAACTTATGTTACAGAATCTATGGTTGTTACTGTGGGATATGACGGCAGTCATGGGATTATAGTGCGTGGAACTAGAAATGAATAAATCGTTCCCATTGGAGAATGGACTACCATGAAAATGTAATGGTGGTGGCGCTTATACTAATCCGGCGGATGATAGTCGCCTGCCTGTTCGTAGTGGAACGCAGACAGGTAGGTAATTTTGATTTTATTCCCTTACGTATCCCCAGCACCTTTTTATTCCCCCATTGTGGGGGATGCAAGGGGGTCTTAATAAATGGGCAAAGGGGGATTTATATGGGTTATAAATAATGAAAGAAAATAAAAATTACGATTAACCATCGCCACAGTAATAGTTAACTGATATAGGTATGAATAACAATTGAACACAATAAAAGGAAAAAGTAATTTCCCGGGCAATTTTTAAACATTAAAAGAAAGAAATCAATCATGTCATATGTATCAAACGTAACTCATTCCACTGAAGATTGGGCCCAAATTGAAAATGCATTTATTGTATTAGGCCAATTTCAAGATGAACCAGTATCAGCTCAGGCTTATGCGATTAATGATTTATTAAATGCCGCTCTGGAATCAGGAGATTTCAAGGGGAAAACAGGCGAAAATCGAACCTTTTATTTAGATGGAAAAACCATTGTTGTAATAGGATTAGGAAAGAAAGAACAATTTGATGCAGATGCATCCCGCAAAGCGGCTGGACAAGCGTGTCGAATCGCCATTAGCCGTAAAGTGGACCAAATTGCCGTTGAATGTTTTGGCGGTGAAACTTATTCTCAAGCTTTGGGGGAAGGGATTGTCCTAGGGAGTTATCAATTTTTAACCTATAAAACACAAAAGAAAGATTCCTTTGAGTTGAATTCAGTCACTGTTTTAGGTGGGAATAATGAGAATGTACAAAAAGGGGCAACCATAGGATCCAGTGTTTGTTTCGCCCGTGATTTAGGGAATCATCCTGGCAATACATCCACACCAACCCATTTAGCACATGCGGCTCAATCGATTGCTGAAGAAGGGAATATGTCAATAACCATTTTTGAAAGAGACGAATTCACAGAAATGGGAATGGGTGGATTAGCCGGCGTTGCTCAAGGAACGGATGAACCGCCTAAATTTATTATTCTGGAATATTTTGGTGCAGAAGATAAAGATGAGAAACCCAAAGTGATTGTGGGAAAAGGATTAACATTCGACGCTGGGGGAATTTCCATCAAACCTGGCGCAAAAATGGATGAAATGAAATTTGATATGTGTGGGTCTGCCACTGTGTTAGGTGTCATGCATGCGATTGCATCATTAAAACCAAAAATTAATGTTGTCATGATTGTCCCATCGACGGAAAATTTACTCGGAGCAAAAGCGTATAAACCAGGAGATATTTTAACGGCCTATAATGGAAAAACGATTGAAGTTTTAAACACTGATGCAGAAGGGCGACTCATACTTGCGGATGGATTATCCTATGCAAGTAAACATTATGATCCGGAATTTATTTTAGACTTTGCTACATTAACCGGTGCAATATTATTTGCATTAGGCCATGAAGCCACTGGAGTGATGGGAACGAATGATGCATTAATGGACCAAGTAAAATCATCTTCTAAAAATACGGATGAAAAAGTGTGGGATTTCCCGTTATGGCCGGAATATTGCAAACAGATTAAATCGGATATTGCCGATGTGAAAAATTTGGGTGCACCTCGCCAGGCTGGTTCCATCGCTGCAGGTGCCTTTTTGAAAGAATTTGTTGGAAAAGATATTCCATGGATTCATTTTGATATTGCTGGAACAGCTTGGGGTGGAAAACCAACAAGTATTGACCCAAAAGGAAGTGCAACCGGATGGGGCGTTAGACTTGTTCTAGATTTATTGAATGCATAAAAAAATCAATTCAATTTTAAACCTTTCAAGGAGTCCTTATTGATTTCCTATGTTGGATATCAGGGGCAATGGGAGAAGAGAAAGGGGTTTATAAATATGCTTAAAACTATAATAACCCCACTTCAATTCTCCCCTACAAAAAGGGAGAAGGTAAAAGGATTTAAGAAACAGGGTTTCATTTTAGGGCTATTCCATATTTTGGGTAGCCCTTTTTTATGTTCAATTCTAATTGCGGGTCATCCGATTACGATTGATGGCCAATTTCAAGATTGGGATAATGTGGATGTGGCTTATGCGGATGGACAAGCGGATGGTATGAGTGCTGATTTTGCTAATATTAAAATCACATACGATATGGACTTTTTATTCATTTATTTCAATTTTCATTTAGGTGAATATTTATTACAGGATAATAATGCTTTCCATTTATATATCGATAGTGATCATAATCCAGAAACAGGTTTAGAGAAAAATGGCATTGGAGCAGAATTACATTGGGTTTTTGGTCAACGACAAGGAACGTGGCATAGTAATGGAAGTCAAATATCTATTTGGCAAAATGATATTACTTTAAGAACGGGGCCAACCATTACATCCAATGAATTTGAAATTGCCGTATCCCGATATTGTAACGTATTTGGTGGTGAAATTGTTGAAGGAAACCTTATTATTGAAGAAGCGCCACCCAATTCTGATACTGTCCCAAATGAATCGGGAGGTATTTATTTTTCGCTGGGCGAAGATGCTGTGCCATATCCTGAACCCATACCATTCGAAAGACGCTATGAAAATGATATACGCATTTTGTCCTACAATACATTATACACTGGAATTGTGGAGCCAGACCGCCAACCACATTTTGAACGCATTATAAAAGCCATCGATCCAGATGTTATTGCATTGCAAGAGCATAGTGAATGGGATGAAATTGAAACGATTATTCAATCCTGGTTTCCAGATGATAATTGGACTGCGAGTTGGACGTACCGAGATTTAGTTGTTTTGTCTCGATTTCCAATCATGAATGATGCAAATCTAATTAGCTCTGAACGGACAATGTGTGCATTACTCGATACAGAAAATGAATTGGGACATAATCTATTAATGATGAATTCTCATTTATCTTGTTGTGATAATGATGAAGCACGTCAGCAACAAGTGGATGAATTTGCATCTATTTGGCGAGACTGGAGACTGGGCGGAAATGGTCCATTTTCTTTAGAGATGGAAACACCTTTTATTCATGTGGGCGATTTCAATTTTGTGGGACAAAATCAGCAAGTTAAAACATTGCGAGACGGAGACATTCTAGACGAAAATACTTATGGTGCAGATTATCCACCCGATTGGGATGAGTCACCCATTATTGATTTATTCTCCCGACATACAGAAAAACGTATGGGATATACTTGGCGAAGTGATGGAAGTTCATTTAATCCGGGGAAATTGGATTATATATTTTATTCAGACGCAACCATTGATTCTGGCCGACATTTTGTGGTAAATACTTTAGCTATGAGTCCAGAATCGTTAGCTGAAAATGGATTGGAATGGAATGATACACAAGAAGCATCTGACCATTTACCACGTGTTTTTGATCTTTCATTGGATCCTAATGTTGGAATCGATATTGAAAATTCAATTTCAACACATTTTGCTATTTTGAATAATTATCCCAATCCTTTCAATCCAACAACGACCATAAACATTATGGTAGAGTCATTACAAGCAACATCTCTAATTGTTTATAACATAAAGGGTCGTTTGGTTGATTTAATTTTTCAGGGTGAGTTAGAAACCGGCTCCCATGAATTTCAATGGAATGGGACACATTATTCCAGTGGTGTATACTTTATAAAAATGCAGTCAGGTGATTATGTCAAAACCCATAAAATGATTTTACTGAAATAACTGTGTTTCACTTTTTCCTTTTGCAAGAAATCTTGTAGGTTTGCCCATGACTACATCTTTAGGAATGATTCTTTTTATCATAGGTTTTGCCGCAGGAGCCGGAGTGATTTGGTTTCTCAGACAAAAAGAAATCGACAATATTCAATCAAATACAGAACAAATGAAGGATGCTTTCGGAAATTTATCTAAGGAAGCATTAGGCGAAGTTCAGAGTACATTTATGGAATTAGCCAAAAATCAATTGGAATCCCATTTAAAATCATCCGATGATCAATTGGATAATAAAAAGAAACTTATTGATTCATCTTTGAAAGAATTAAAAGATCAATTGGAAAACCTGAATAAGCGAACCGGCGAACTCAAAGGACAAATGGAACAGTCTCAATCGGGCATTTCCCAATTAGCCGATACCACATCACAACTTCGACAAATATTATCCAGCTCTCAAGCACGCGGACAGTGGGGAGAACGGATGGTAGAAGATATATTGAATTTTATTGGTCTATCTGAAGGGATTAATTATAGCAAACAATCTCAATCGGGTTCGGATCGTCCCGATTTTACCTTTTTCCTTCCGGATGAAAAAATAATCAATATGGATGTAAAATTTCCATTGGCTCATTATGAAAAGTTTATTGCGGCTGATAGTGACATGGAAAAAGAATCAGAAAAAAAAGCTTTCCTTAAAGATGTTCGTGAACGTGTCAAAGAAGTAGCAAAAAGAACCTATATTAATACGGAAGGTGGGACCGTGGATTATGTGTTACTCTTTATTCCGAATGAAAGTATTTACGCTTTCCTAAACCAGGAAGATCATGATTTAATCGATTTTTCTCTTGAAAAGAAAATTTTACTCTGTTCACCCATTACACTATATGCCATTTTATCGTTAGTTCGCCAAGCGGTTTCAAATTTTGCTATGGAGCAGAAGGCAGGCGAAATGCAGGCGCAAGTAGGAAAATTTCGAGAACAATGGTCCAAATTCGTGGAAAAATTAGAAGCATTAGGCAAAACATTAGGCACGGCTACAACCCATTTTGAATCTTTGACAGGCCCACGATTACGTGCCTTAGAAAAGCCCATGGATAAAATCAATGAATTGCAACTGGGGCAACATAACGAAACGAAAGAATTAGACGAATGAAACACCATTACATTTTTATCTTTTTATCTATAATGATGCTATCAAATTGTGTAGATCCACCGGAATATGATGATGGATTGTTAGATGATATTCCTGCTATTGTGAATGAGACGGATTTCTTTTCACTCGCTTTAAAAGGTGAAAAATTCACATCTGAAGAATCATGGGATTTAATAATGGTACCTGATACAAATTCAATTCTACATACGACATTGCGTGTTGATTATACAGGCAAAGCAACTGATTCATCTTTTATTCATTTAACAACCGAAACAGATACCGTATTAATGGCTTTTTTAGTAAGTGGCAGTGGTTCCATTTTTTTTAATGATACATTGGCACAATGGACTCGATTTCCAAGGAAAGTGATTTTTAATGCACATGTATTTTCCGGTTCTTTGGATTATCAAATTATTAAAAAATAATTTGGTTTATCTCACAAGGATTATATCGTATTTGATATGATTTATCTCATAACCATTTCCATTTATCTCTTTACACTTATTGGATTAGGTGTTTATAAATCTCGGAAAATTAAAACACAATCAGATTTTTCTGTTGCTGGGCGAACCTTGACTCCGTGGGTATTGGTTGGAACGATGTTAGCCACTTGGATTGGAACTGGCTCCATATTAGGGAATGCAGGAAAAGCATATCAAACGGGGTTTGCAGCACTCATGTTACCATTAGGTGGTGTATTGGGAATAATAATCCTGACACAGATTGCGGGAAAAGTGAGAGCATTTGAAAAATTTACTGTTCCTGAAATTATTGGCGATCGGTATGGATCGAAAGCACGAATCTTAAGTGTCATAGCATTGGTTATGGCTTATATGGTTATCGTCAGTTATCAATTCAATGCTGGGGGAGCCGTTCTAACGACTGTGTTGCAAGATAGTCAAGGGAATTCACTCATTTCAGCCCAAACGGGAACCGTCATTGCAGCAATATTCATTATAGCTTATACAATGTTAGCTGGACTTGTAAGTGTCGCCTATACTGATGTAGCTAATGGGATTATTATGACACTTGCATTAGTGATTGCATTTCCAATATTTTGGTTAAAAGCGGGTGGATGGAATGGAATGGAACATTCATTCACGCAAATGGGAAAACCTGAGCATATGCAATTTTGGGGTGTGTATTCAGGAATGGATATTTTGAATTTTTGTTTACCGCCATTTTTATTGGTTTTAGGCGATGCAAATATGTATCAACGATTTTTTGCCAGTAAAGATGCAAAAGGAGCAAAGCAAGCTACAACCGTATTGGTTTTTGTTATTGCACTTATTGAAATTATGATTATTGCTTCTGCCTGGGTGAGCTCTAGTTTAATCCCAGATGCCGTAAATGGACGACATGTTTTAATTTATGCCGCTCATTCCTTTTTACCACCGTTCATTGGTGCCATAATGATGACAACAATTGTGGGTATTATAATTTCAACTGCCGATTCATATTTATTGGTCCCGGCTACAACATTAATGAGAGATATTTATCAAACATATATCAACCCAAAAGTAAATGAAACGAAAGCCGTCCTATTGAGCCGACTTCTTGTTTTAGGGTTAGGTATTCTTGCCTATTTTGTATCATTGGGTTTTGCAAAATCAGCAGGATTCTTCGAACGCGCTTTGTACGCTTATACAATATATGGTGCTGCGATTACGCCTGCTTTAGTGGCAGCATTATTTTGGGAAAAAGCATCTTCTACGGGAGCAGTTGCATCTATTATTTCTGGCACGGTGATGACATTATTATGGAAAGAAGTGTCATTTTTTCAAACAATGTTACCCAATGGCATGTATCAATCGATTGATGAAGTGTTGCCTGCAATTCTTGTTTCAATTATTGCGTTAGTTGGTGGAAGTATTTTATACCCGAATAAGCGTTAACGATTCTTTTTCGAATGAAGGTTTTCCGGATCAATATTCCGTCGATAATATTCGAATGTATGTCCGGTTCCTTGCCAATTTTCTATACGATTAATTATTTTAATATTTCCACTGAATTTGGAAGAAATACCTAATTTAACATGACCTGTTACAAATTGAAGTGTTTCCTGTTTTTTTGCCCAATTCAAATAAACTCGCTTTAACATTTTGGCGTAACCATTTCTCTTGAATTTCGATTGTATAACAAAAGCATAAGTATATAATGTATTGAGTTGTCCGAAATTTGGATCAACCCGTGCCCAAGATTCTTTATTTAGTGCTTCTAGCTGAACACCAATGATATACCCAATAATTTCTCCACGATATCTTGCTATAAAGGGGAGAGACCCTTTTCGATTAAAATAGCGTTGAATTGTGCCGTGAGTAAGAATGGCCGGTTTACCAAAATCTTCTGCAAGAGCTTCAGAAATATGGATTAATGCAGGGTAATCATTGAGCCCAACTGATTCAATAAATTCGATTTGAAAAACACCACTAGACGCAATAATCCGAGTTTTGGATTCCTTTTTTGGTTGTAAAGTGGGCTCAGCCATAAAGAAAATTACGGACAAAACTTTATGCAAATCTTTCCCTATTTCTCATTAGGTCACTTTTTTTTATCTCGGTAAATTACGAGTCTATGATTTCATTTAATCAACAATTACATAATAGAATAAACAAGATTGAATCTTGGCTGTGTGTTGGCTTAGATGTTGCGCCAGAACGATTTCTTTCGTCGGAAACATCATTGGATGTGTTGAAGGTACACACTGAAAAAATCGTAAACGCGACAGCTGATTTGGCAGTAGCCTTTAAACCGAATTTTGCCTTTTACGAAAGGTGGGGTGGAGCTGGTTTTGATTGGTTAAAAGAATTGGTAGAAATGGTTCCAAAGGGACCGTTGTTGATTGCAGACGCAAAACGTGGCGATATTGGAAGTACTGCTGAACAATATGCCAAAAGCATTTTTGATTATTTTGGTTTTGATGCAGTGACTTTAAGTCCATATATGGGTAGCGATTCTATCAACACATTTATACAAAATCCTGAAAAAGGTGCTTTTATTTTAGCAAAAACATCAAATCCATCTGCCATAGATCTTCAAAATTTGACCATTGATTCTCAACCATTATTCATGAAAGTGTCACAATGGGCAAATATGTTAAATTCAAACGATAATGTTGGATTAGTCGTTGGCGCAACCGCACCCGATGAATTAAAAATGATTCGTGATGTTACACCCAATTTGCCATTTCTTATTCCTGGGATTGGAGCACAAGGTGGTGATTTAGAAACAAGTATGAAAGTAGGGAACCAAAAGGGTATTGGTCTCATTAATGTTTCAAGGAGTATCAATTTTGCAGGAGATTTAAGTGAAAAATCCATTCGGGTAGCAGCAAAATCTTATGTAGATAAAATGCGAAAAATAATGGAATCATGAAAAAAGACGATATAATAAAAATATTTGAATCGACCGAAGCTTTATTATCTGGCCACTTTGTTTTAACATCTGGCCGACATAGTGCTTCCTACTTTCAATGCGCTAAAGTATTACAGCATCCCGAATATTTAACTCTTTTTGCATTGGAGATTGCGGATTATTATGAAATGGAAAATGTAGACGTTGTTTTATCACCAGCGGTGGGCGGAATCGTATTAGGAACTGAAGTGGGTCGCCAATTAGGTGCTAGAACTATATTTACGGAACGAAAAGATGGAAAAATGGTATTAAGACGTGGATTCCACATTGAAAAAAATGAACGAATTCTTGTTGTGGAAGATGTGGTTACAACGGGTGGATCCGTAAAAGAAGCTATTAAAGCAGCAGAAAATGAAGGTGGCATCGTTATTGGTGCAGGCATATTAGTGGATCGTAGTAACGGAAAAGCAAAAATTCACTCTAACCAATATGCCATAACTACTTTGGAAAGCGAAAGCTATTCCTCGGATAATATTCCAGATGAACTGGCAATTATTCCAATACAAAAACCAGGGAGCAGACATATCGTATGAAATTAAACGTTTTATTAATAACCTTTTTATTAACCTTAACAGTGAGTTGTAGTATGAATAATAATGAAGAAGTTGCAGTTATATCCACAAAATTTGGTGATATAGTTGTGGAATTTTACGACGAAGTAGCACCGAAACATGTGGAAAGTTTTAAACTCCATATTGAGAATGGGTACTTTGACAATTCGATCTTCCATCGAGTTATTCCTGGTTTTGTAATCCAGGGTGGTGACCCAAATAGTAAATCAGAAGATCGTTCCATGCACGGTATGGGTGGCCATGCAGCAAAATATTTTGGTGTGGGAAATGAAGCGGATTCCACAAGCTGGATGTTACCTGCAGAATTCAATGATAGTTTGCATACACGTGGTATTTTATCCATGGCGAGAGCACAGGACCCAAACAGTGGCGGAAGTCAATTTTTTGTTTGTGTAGCGGATGTGCCGCAACTAGACCATCAGTATACTGTTTTTGGTAAAGTTATCAAAGGGATGGAATTTGTAGATATGATTGTTAACTCTCCCAGAGATGCTCGTGATAATCCACATGATCGCGTAGAAATGACTGCGAAAATGTCCACAAAAGGCGAAATGCTGGATTAAGATGCCTCGTCCGACCATTGGACTAGCATTAGGTGGAGGCGGTGCCAGAGGCGCCGCCCACATCGGTGTCCTGCAGATTTTGGATTCCGAAAATATTCCCATTGACCGAATTGCAGGCACAAGTGCAGGCGCTATTATTGGTGCCATGTATTCTGCTTCGCTGGATACTCAATGGGTTGAAAAACGTTTTAGAGAATTTCTTGATTCGGGTGCTTTAGATAAACTCGAAAAAAGGTCTCTGTTAGCTGATCGAAGTCCTGATACCCTTTTTTCGCAAGTCGCTAAAAAAGTGAAAGATCATTATGTTATTATGATGGGCCTAAATAGAGTATCATTATTAAAAAAAGATAAAATGGCAGAAGCTTTATCCTTTTTAATTCCTGTTGACTCTTTTGAAGCTTTAAAAATCCCAATGCATATAATCGCAACGGACCTTCAATCGACTGAGAGTGTTGTCTATTCTTCTGGAGATATACTTGAAGCTATAGTGCAAAGTTCAACAATACCCGGCTTTATAGAGCCTACAATATCAAATGAACAAATGTTAGTTGATGGCGGTGTAAGTATGCCTATCCCGGTACCCGTTTTACAACCAATGGTAGACATTAAAATTGCCGTAGATATTTCACGTAGAGATTTAGATGAGCTGAAAGACCCAAATATGATTGATATTATGAAAAGATCAGAAACCATTACATCATTGGCTTTAAAAAGTAAATTAAGTCTTGAAGCAGACATATTAATTCGTCCAAACGTGTTAGGCTTGCATTGGTCTGAGTTTGATCAATTTGATTTATTATTAGAAAATGGACAAAAAGCAACTAAAGACGCATTGAATGATATTAAAAAACTCATACAAAAAAGGAGTGGATGGAAACATAAATTTCATCAATGGTTAAATCCCATAACGCGTGTTTAAAAAGATTAAAAAAGAGATAAAATGAAATATTTAAAAATGATACTACCCTTTATAAGTCTTTTGTGGGGTCAATTTGAAAGCCCTGCATCAATATCGGCGTCAATAAATGGACCCGCACGAGCAGGCGAAGTAGTTCAAATGGAAATCATTTTACAAATGGACACGGAATGGCATATTTATTCCATTTATAAAACAAGTGAAGGTCCTTTGCCCACATCCATTGAAGTTTATGGAAATGCAATTGCTGAAAGTAAACCTGTTAAAGAGGATCAACCTCATCATGCATATGATCCCGGGTTTGATACTGAAACGTATTTTCATGCTGGTAAAACACGTTTTACGGCGGAAGTTAAATTAAGAAAATCACTAACACCTGGAGAATATCAAATATCTGCAGATGTGTTTTATCAAATTTGTAATGCTCAGATTTGTTATCCTCCTACCACTAAAACTGCCTCAGCAATATTAGTTGTAGAAGAAGGAAACTCGCGAGAAGATAGAGTTGCTTTTACCACACAAGACAATGAGGGTAATTCTGATAAAAATGGGTTTTCCTTATGGGGTTTATTTTTATTGGCCATTGGAGGCGCAATGCTGTCCTGGATTATGCCATGCGTTTATCCAATGTTGCCTATCATTATTTCCTTTTTTGGTCACCATGCTGAAGAAAAAGATTCGAGTAAAGTTGCGGTTGCCTCCTTTTATGGGTTAGGGATTATTGGAACGTTTATTTTTACTGGATTAATTGTGGGTGGTTTATCCTATGGCGTGGCGGACATTGCTTCTAAATCAAGTTATGCAAATTTAGGAAATATCATTGCTACAAATCCGTGGGTAAACTTGGTTTTGGGCGTTGTATTTATCTTTTTTGCTCTTTGGATGTTCGGACTGATAAATATTATACCTCCCAGTTGGTTAGTAAATAAAACAGATGAAGCAGGTCGTACGTCAAAGAGTACGTTTCTTGGAGCCTTTTTCCTGGGAGTAGCATTTGCCATTACATCATTTTCGTGTACAGTTCCGGTATTAGGATCTCTCCTTGTAGTAGCAGCGACAGGGACGGCGGGTGGTATTATGACAAGTTTATTTGGAATGCTCGTTTATGGTGTTGTATTTGCAGCGCCATTCGTTGCCTTATCTTTATTCCCATCTGCCATATCGAAAATGCCGAATTCTGGGTATTGGATGGAAACAATGAAGATCATTTTCGGGTTTATTGAATTGGCTGCAGCGATCAAATTTTTATGGGTTCCTGATATGCAATGGCATGTTGGCCTTCTTCCAAGGAATGTGGTATTAGGATTATTTTTAATAGTAGGTTTTGCCTTAGTTACCTATTTATTAGGTTTTTACTCCATTGGTCATGGGGAGAAAAAGAAACCATTTCAAGTAGCTAAAAGCAGATATGTAGGTGTAGGCCTTACCCTTATTGTCCTTTGGCCTATTTATTCATCTATGATGTCTGCACCCACCTATCATGCCGATGGCCTGCCACGTTTTGTTGATGAAGTCATCGAAGCATTAGTACCGCCACCACCAAGTGAAGATGAAATTGCTCGAGCAGAAGGGTGGTTTGTTGATGATTATGACGGAGCTCTCGCAATGGCTCAAGAAAAGGGATTACCGCTTTTTGTAGATTTTACTGGAATATATTGTGCCAATTGCCGAGTAATGGAAAGGCGCGTATTCCCAAAAGATGAAGTGAAAGCACGATTTGAGAAAATGGTCCTCGTTCGACTTTATGTAGATAAAAATACGGATTTAAGTCGAAAATTTGCCCAAATGCAATTTGAACGTTATCAAGTTGCTAGCCAACCCTACTATGTAATTTTGGATCCAGAAGATGAGTCCACTCTTGCCGCCAAAGGTGGATACATCCCTGATACTTTTGTAGATTTCCTGGATCAGGGATTAAAAGAATTTTCAACTAAAGACAACTAATTTAATATCAATAAGGAAACCACGATGAATGACATTAAAAAAATATTAGCTATTATCTTAATAAGCATTGTAACACTTGCGGTTGGGTGTAGCCAAAAAAATGATAGTCCAGCCACAAAGACTGCAAAAAGTTCCAAGCAACCTACCCTTCCAAAAAATGCGGTAAAAGCACCGGACTTTACTTTGGCTAAATTGGATGGATCGTGGTTTAAGTTAAGCGATTTTAAAGGTAAAGTCGTTATGCTCAATTTTTGGGGTACTTGGTGTCCACCTTGTCGAAGAGAAATTCCTGATTTTATCAAATTGATGGAAAAATATAACAAAGACGGATTAGAAATTGTTGGGGTAACGCTAACGTCTGGAAGTGCGGAGAAAATTCAACAGTTTGTAGATTCAAATGGAATGAATTATACTCTATTAACAGATATAGATAATAACGAAACACAAGCGGTTACCTCTCGTTATGGTGAAGTAACAGGTGAAAGAATTAATGGCATTCCAACAACCTTCATTATCGATAGAAATGGTTATATTGTAAAGCGATATGTGGGTCCAAGATCCGAAGCCATTTTCTATAATGATTTAAAACCTTACCTGTAACATAAAAGGAAATTTAATGCACTATTCTTACCGATGGACAAGTACGTCTATTATTTTCATAATGTCATTCGTTTGGGGTCAATCTTATTGGCAACAAGAAGTTAATACAAAAATGAATATTGAGCTCCGTCATCCTGCCCAAGAACTACATAGCCAGTCTGAAATCATTTATATAAACCATTCTCCTGACTCATTAGATAAAATTTATATGCATTTATACCCCAATGCTTTCCAAATTGGTTCAGTGAAATATAGGGAATATTTGGGGGGGCAAGGAAGCCGGTGGCGTGCCAAAATGTTTAAAAGCGGATTGAAAGGATACGAAAGTAAAATTGAAGTATCTGATTTCCAAATTTCCGCAAAGGGTCAGGATGTTCTTGATACAATGGCCATTGATGATACCATTCTGAAAGCAACATTAAGTTCGCCGTTACCTCCGGGAGATTCATTAATTATTTATTTAGATTGGATTCATCATGTTGGGAAAATGGCAGAACGTGCAGGGTACGTGGATGGACAATATAATATGGCTCAGTGGTACCCAAAGATGGTGGTCTATGATGAGAATGGATGGCATAATGATCCTTTTCACGCATCAGGTGAATTCTATGGAGAATTTGGTTCTTTCGACGTCACTTTAAATGTTCCTGCCAGTTATATTGTTGGCGCAACGGGTACAGTTGTTTCTGGTGATCCGGGCTGGGAATCTGTACGAGTAGATACCTCCATTGATTATAATGTTTGGTTGGATATTTTAGAAGAGAATCAAGTAGAAATTGATTCAATGGAAAGACGAGAAGTTCGATTCGTAGCTGATGATGTACATGATTTTGCTTGGGTCGCATCAGAAGATTTTTTATATGAAGCTGGAGAAACGTTGGGAACAGAAATACATGTACTCTATAATGCATCTCGGGGAGGAGATTGGACAAAAAAAGTATTAGCCAAATCAATCCAAGCCGTAGACTGGTTATCAGAAAAATTTGGGTCTTACCCATATCCACAAATCACTGTAACAGATCGGTTAAGAAGTGGCGGTATGGAATATCCAATGCTAGTGATGAATGGAAGTGATAGAGAAAGTTTAATTGTTCATGAAATAGGTCATATTTGGTTTTATGGTATTATCGGAAATAATGAAGTAGATGAAGCATGGTTAGATGAAGGATTTACTACATTTCAAACCGCATGGTATATGCAGCATTATTATGAAGGTGGAAATGATAGGTCAAATCAAAGTGATTGGATGAAAAAATATGGAAAAATGACGAACCAAATTGATAGAGGTCATTGGTCTATGATTCGATATATCACAAGTGGAAATGATGAACCTATCTCGCGCTCATCTTATCGATTCAAAGCAGGTAATGGATATCGGTATAACGCTTATAGTAAACCGGCACAAATGCATCGAGAATTAATGTACCTTCTTGGTGAAGAGACATATTTAGCCGGGATGCAAACCTATTATGAACAATGGAAGTTGAAGCATACCAATGAGCAAAGGTTTAGAGAAATCATGTCAGAATCAACTGGAAAGAAATTAGATTGGTTTTTCGACCCGTGGCTTCACGATACTCGCATATTAGACTATAGCATAGAATCATTTAATAAATTCAAAAATTCGAATGGAAGTTGGGATATTGAATTGGTGGTTAAACAAAATGGAAATCGTTTTATGCCACTTGATATTGAAACTATTCTAGAGGATGGAGAGAGTCACAATCAAAGATGGGAAAACCACCTTTGGCGATATAGTGATACTTTAAATTATCAAGTTTCGAGTAAGCCAATAAATGTTATTATTGATCCAGAAATTTCTTTATTAGATATTGATAGAAGGAATAATACTTCATCTTCAATTCCTACAGAATGGATGATCGATTTACAAGAAACTAAATATCAACCTATTGATGCTTATGTTGGAAAATGGATGCCATCTATTCAGTTTAATGAAAAAGATAAATGGATAGCTGGATTGTATTTAGATAAATCATATAATTTGTACGAAAAAACATCCGGTTTTGTTGGGGTTGGCACTGGATCATCAAAGATTTATGGATCAATCGAAGGATGGAGACGTCCAACACATTTACCATCTCACACATCTATTGGAGGTCGAATTTCAATCCTTCCTGGAATAAATGAAATTCAATCTTTTTTGAAATGGACTATTCGTCCAAAAAACTTTATTCCATTTTATCAAAATATGACACTTGGATTCAGGGTTACTGAAGCAATTGATCGTTCTAGAACGCATATGTTCGATGAAGGAAAAGTAAGCATCCTAATGGGTCAATATGATTTTTCATTAGGAAACAATTCTTTCCAATTGACAGCAGAATCAACGCCAGGATCAGTCTCTGATTGGATATTTAGTCGAATTTCGGTGAATGCTCGTGGCGGATATAGCAAAGGGAAACTCGGAATTAGAACACGTTTTATTGGTGGAAAAATTTGGAGCGAAATTGGGGGCGTTCCATCACAGGAACGATTTACAGTTGAAAGTGCAGGCGCGGGTGATTATTTCCGAAAATCATATTTAAGAGATGAATCTAGTTTATTTGGTAATAGTGATTTAAGGAGTCAGTATCATGTTGCTGGAGACGGAAATTTACGTGGTTTTATGAATTCAGATATTCCACTATCTGGTGTTGAAGCTTTGGTGACTCAATCAACAGAATTATTTTATAAAAAATCGTTTGATTGGCCTTTTGAATTTGATGCTGAATTGGCATCTTTTTTCGATTCTGGATTTCTTTGGGGGAGTAAATATGAATCAGGAGATAAAGGGTTTAATGGTGACTTTTTAGCAGATGCAGGAGTCGGAATTCGATTAAAAAATAAATGGTTTGGGAAAGATTTTTATTTTCGGATAGATGTTCCAATAATGACTTATATGGATAGCTCTATTTTAATCGACACAAACAAATGGGTTTTTAGTTTTCAAAAAGGGATATAAAAAATTGATTCTATTTGAGTAATTATTCTTTATGACTCGTTCCAATTATATACAACAAAAGTGATTGAATAACAAATCACCATAACTAAATTCTGATATGTTAGTTCGACTACGTCGATGTTGTAACAAGAAAACTTGATAATTATCCAGGAGGAGATTCATGTTAAAAAGCAGATTATTTGTCATACCATTTTTACTGTTTTTCACTACAAACTTTTTTGCACAAGAAATTTGCCCACCCGAAAATTTAAATGTTCTACCAGGAGACGGTCAGAATATTGTTATGTGGGATGAGCCGATTGATCCTTTTACCATCAGTTTTAACATTTGGCTGGGGACAGACTCATGGCCAGGTGAAACATCTTGGGATTTACTTTATGTGGATACAGGAGAAATCGTAGCATCAGTAGCTGAAGGCGAACTGACCGAAGGTGGCTCTGAGTATACCTGGGATTATGAATTAGCTCATGGAGATTATGTATTCACAATTCATGATTCTTGGGGCGATGGCATTTATGATCCAGGTGGATATATTTTAACATTAGGCGGAAATGAAATTGCCAACAGTATCGGTTGGTCTGGTACAGAAGAAATCGTTGAATTCTCTACAACGGGTCGTTTTCAAGTTTCAAGCGTAACATTTACAAATCCACTTCCATTTGAAAAAGGTGAAAATGTAGATATTTCTTTTATAAATAATTGGCCTACAAATGCACCCGTTATTATTGAGTCAGGACAAATTGAAATACCATTGACGCGTGATGTGCCAGAAGTCTGTGGAGATTTTTCATATTATCAAGTATATGATGGAGATGGTAATGCACTTGGCACAACCACAGATCTTGAATTTGCTCATGATGGATTAACCAATGGAACAGAAGTATGTTATACTGTGACTGCTGTGTACGCTGAAGGTGAATCTGTTGCATCAAATTCCGGATGTGCTACACCAGCAGATTGGACTGCTGAACCTGCCACAAATTTGATGTCCTTTCCAGGAGATGAACAAATAATTTTAAGTTGGTTACCTCCAGGTGGCGGTGGCGGAGGTGGAACTCAAGGTGATAATATGGATAACCCATTTATCGTTACGGGCGTTCCCTTTACCGATAATGGCACTACAGAAGGATTCACCGATGATTATGATGAAGAATGTCCTTATACTGGTTCTGAATCCAATGATGTTGTTTATCTTTTTTCCACATCAGGTGGAACGTATGATTTTAGTATTTGTGAGTCTGGCTATGATACAAAATTATATATTTATGATGGAGATGGTAATGTAGTTGATTGTAATGATGATGCGTGTAACAATGCAGCAGGAGATCTTTTTAGATCTTTATTAGAAGGGATAGAACTTGGGTCTGGCATTTATTATGTTATTGTTGATGGGTACGGATCTCAAAATGGCGAATATCAGTTAGATATTACAATGACTGGTGGTCGTTCATACGATTATTGCACGCTTAATAAAGAAGATGATTTTACACCAACACCAAATACGGAATATGATTTTCTTGGATACAATGTCTATGTTGATGGATCACAGGTTAATTCTGATATTCTTGTAAGTTCGACCTATTCAGTCACCGGATTATCCAATGAAGTGTCCTATGAATTGGGTGTTACTGCTGTGTATGAAGGTGATCCGAATTATGAAAGTGTCATGATTACAGCTACAGATGCTCCCGTATATTTGTTTGGTGATATTTCTGGTACGATTGTGGATCCAAATGGAGCCCCACTTGATAGTGTTGCAGTTTCAGCAAGTGGCATTACAGATACTACAGGAACGGACGGTACATTCACATTATGGAATTTAGTACCTGGTACGCATAATGTAACTGCACGTAGAGCAGGCTTTTATGCCTCAGATGCAGAAGCGACTGTTGTTGCTCAAGCAGATCCGACTGTTTTAGATTTTACTTTGGCACCCGATATGCCAAACCCAGGTGGATTAGCTGCTTATCCAGGTGATCATGAAGTTGACCTCATGTGGCGTACACCAGGTGGCATGCAACTATATGAACTTGGCTATGATGATGGGACATATGAAACATCCATTACGGGTGGAAGCACCGAAATTGAACTTGCGGTTTATTTTTCACCAAATGTCGCAGGTGAATTACTTTCTGCAAGAATTTTATTCACAGATATTGACGGTTTTGGTTATGCAATGGAACCCGTTGAAGTTAGAGTCTATACAACAAGTGAGACTGAACCTCCTTCACTGGTTTATACAGGTGAAGAATTAATGCAAGTAACTGAATTTGATGCTTGGCTTGATTATGACCTAACAGATGTAGTTCCATTTGATGAAGGTGGTTTCCTTCTAGGATTTAGGTTTACGAGTGATGCTGGACCTGGGATAGCAAGAGATTCTGATGGATATGTTTATGGCCACAGTTTTGTTTCATTTGGAGATGGAGAATGGATTGAGACTGGCGATTTAGGATTTCCTGGGAATTATATGATTCGAGCCATTGCCGCATTGGATGGTGAGCCAGAAGGTAGATCTGAACGTCAAATGGCAATTATGTCTGGCGGAAATGCTGTTCAATCCTTAATCGAGTATGAAAATGCAAATGATTTTACCTATTCAGAAAATAATGTTGTTGTAACACCTTCACCCTTATCAAACAATGTAAGTCGTGATGATGAATTAGTGGAATACAATGTGTATGAAGTAAGTGGTGATGAACCTTCATTGGTGGCAACGACTGTTGATACTTTCGCGACAATTGTAGTAGATGCAAACTATGAAACATATTGTTATAATGTTAAAGCAGTGTGGAATACGGACTCATATGGAGTGCTAGAATCAAAAGCATCAAATACATCTTGTACAGTACCTTATACAATGGGTGATGCTGATTTTGATAGTGATGTTGATGTATCTGATTTACTGTCCGTTGTTGACTTTATTCTTGAATTAACAGCTCCTTCAGAAGACCAGTTTAGAAATTGTGATGTCAATATGGACGAAGAAATCAATATTGCTGATGTGGTTATGATGGTGGACATTATGTACGGAAGAAATGATGGAGCTCGTATTGCAGGATTTGACCCTAATAGTGTTGCTTTTGTTGAACTTATGAGTGATTACAGTGAATCAAGATTATGGTTGAATGTGGATTATGATAATTTGGTTCGAGGTGCACAGTTTGAGATTGAATATAACCCAACCCTTATTTCAATTCAGTCTCCACAGTTATCATTTGTTCAAGAAAATGTAATTGTAACAAGTTCAGAAAAAACTCCAGGTACAATTTCTGTTGTTATTGCAAACCTTGTTGGGGGATCCATTGAAAAGGCAGATGATGCTTTATTGTATTTCCCGATCGAATTTCATGGAAACAAATCTGATGTAGCGAACATAGAACTAGATAAAGTTGGTATTGCCGATGTAGTTGGTAATATGGTTACAACAGTGTCAAGATCAACTTCAGTTGATTTCAAACTGATTCCTGGATCTTTCGCTTTACATCAAAACTATCCAAATCCATTTAACCCAAAGACGGAGATTCAATTTGATTTACCTGAAAATGGAATAGTTGAAGTGGCTATTTACAATTTGATGGGTCAAAAGATCAACACATTGATTTCGGGCGAATTAGCGCCAGGATTCCATAAAATTGAATGGAATGGAAAAGATCTGAATGGTCAATCTGTTTCTTCAGGAATGTATTTTTATTCCTTTACATCCAAAGGATTTAAATCAACCCGTAAGATGCTCCTATTAAAGTAGGAGATAAGTGGATTTATAAAAAAGCCCCTGCTTTGCTGGGGCTTTTTTATTATGGAACCTTCGCAATATTTGTGCATAGAATTGATCAATAAACAATGAGGATTTTGATGAAAAAAATATTAATACTTTTATTAATTATAAGTTCTATCACTTTTGGACAAAATTCCATCGTCCAACAATTTAGTGATGCTTTTGCCGATGTTGCTGAAAAAGCAAACCCAGCGGTTGTAACTATTCTTACGAATAAAGTGATTAAAATGCAACAATTCAACCCGAACAACCCTTTTCAATTTAATCACCCATTTGTCCCCCGTAATGGGCAACAAGAGCGTCATCTAAATGCATTGGGGTCGGGTGTTATTGTCGATGCTTTAAATGGATATATATTGACCAATAACCATGTTGTGGATGATGTGGATGAAATTCAAGTTAAATTGATTGATAAACGCGTATTTGATGCAGAATTAGTTGGGGCCGATCCAAAATCGGATTTAGCTATATTAAAAATTCAGGCGGATGATTTAGAATCTATTGTACTCGGTGATTCTGATAAACTGCGAGTCGGTGAATGGGTCATGGCAGTTGGGAGTCCCTTTTCAGCGAGTTTAAGCCATACTGTTACCACAGGGATTGTTAGCGCATTAGGGAGAAGTAATATTCTTGGAAGTAATCGAAACTATGAAGATTTTATTCAAACGGATGCAGCAATAAATCCTGGGAATAGCGGTGGTGCGTTATTGAATATGAAGGGTGAGCTTATTGGCATTAATACTGCGATTGCAACTGGGGGATATGAAAAAGCAAATAGAGGGGTTGGTTTTGCCATTCCGAGTAATATGGCTTCTAAAATTATGAATGATTTAATCCAGAAAGGATATGTTGTCCGTGCATGGTTAGGTGTTTTTATTCAAGAATTAGATGATGCGACAGCACGAGCATTAGAAATCGAAACAAGAGATGGCGCATTAATTAGCGATGTAGTAGATAATAGTCCTGCAAAAAAAGCGGGTATCAAAGAAGGTGATTTGATTATATCTTTTGATGGAGAAAAAGTTAAAAACCCGAGCAATCTCAAAAACATTGTTTCCTTAACAGCTCCCGGTACGAGAAGTAAGGTTAAGGTAATCCGTGAAGGTGAGGAAAGAACCTTTATAGTGTTACTCGAAGAAATGGAAAATGACGATCCATTGTCATTATCAAAGAATAAAACGAGTAGCTTTAAAAAGTACGGTATTGATGTAAAACAACTAACAACCCAATATCGAAATAAATATGGAATTAGTGATATAGATGATGGTTTGGTGATTATTGATGTTAATCCCAATAGTGATGCTGCAAATAAAGGTGTAACAACAGGCGATCTTATTAAGAGAGTCGGTACAAAAAAGGTAAAAAATGTAAAGGATTTTAATCGGCTAATTGAACAATCAAAAAAGAATGGTACTATACTTTTATTGATAAAAAAACCAAGTGGCAATTCTCGTTTTGTTACTCTCAAGTTATAAATTAAATATTTTAAATAAAAAACGCTCCTTTTGGAGCGTTTTTTATTTATGATCCAAGTTGGATATCTGAATCAATAAAACCTAATTTCCCGCCCTATAAAACTCAAAACACCAACAATTTAATGGCAATAAAAAAAGTTAACTCAAAAATTGATTTTGTTCAAAATGAACATGATATCTTAGCATTCTGGGAAGAAAATAATATATTTGATAAGCGCGTCAAATTAAATAAAGGTAAACCAACATGGAGTTTTATTGATGGCCCCATTACAGCGAATAATCCCATGGGTGTTCATCATGCATGGGGGAGAACGCTTAAGGATGTCTATAACAGATATAAAGCTATGGATGGTCATGAACTCCGTTATCAAAACGGTTTTGATTGCCAAGGATTGTGGGTGGAAGTTGAAGTTGAAAAAGAATTAGGTTTTAAATCTAAAAAAGATATTGAAGAATTTGGTGTAGAGAAATTTGTTAACCTTTGTAAAGAACGTGTTAGAAAATATTCTAAAGTTCAGACGGATCAGTCTATACGGCTCGGATATTGGATGGATTGGGATAATTCATATTATACGATGTCAGATGAGAATAATTATACTATTTGGGGATTTTTAAAGAAATTATTTGAACGTAATAAAATTTATCGTGGTTCTGATGTAGTACCTTGGTCTGGGCGGTCTGGCACTTCTTATTCCCAGATGGAAATTATTGAAGGACGAAAAATGGTAGCCCATACGTCAGTATTTGTTCGTTTCCCCTTAGTTGGGAAAGAGAATGAATATTTACTCGTATGGACAACAACACCTTGGACTTTAACAGCTAATGTAGCTGCGATGGTCAATAAAAACCTGGACTATGTAAAAGTTAAAAGTGTGGATGGATCTTATTATTATTTTGCCAAAGAGAATCTAAAGTACCAACGATTAGAAAAACAGTTTAAAGAAAAGAAACAGTGGGTGGAAGGTGTTCCAAAGCTAAAAACGATTTCTCAGATTTTTAAAGAACATGGCGGATTTGAAATTGTTGATACAATCAAAGGTGAAGAAATGGTTGGCTGGGAATATGAAGGTCCTTTTGATGATTTGCCAGCTCAAACCGTTGCAGGCGGATATCCGCTCATAAATGAAAAATTAGAATCTGAAGGTGTAACGGGTGTATCCTGTCATAAAGTGCTGGATGGAGGAAAAACAAGTATTGGGCAAGATATTGTTGTTGCAGGTGAGGGAACAGGTATCGTCCATACCGCTCCAGGTTGCGGTGATATTGATCATAAAATTGGAAGTAAAAATGGTTTGGTTAATATTGCTCCTTTGAATGCTGAAGCTAAATATATAGACGGTTTTGGCTGGTTAACAGGATTGAATGCCACTGAAATTGAAACAACTGACAAAATTATTAACCATTTAAAAGAAACGGGCTTTTTAGTCTATAAAGAAATGTATCCTCATGTTTATCCTCATTGTTGGCGTTCGGGAGATGAACTGGTCTTTAGGCTTGTTGATGAATGGTATATCAATATGGATTGGCGTGATGAAATTAAAAAAAATGTCAATGATATTGAATGGACACCAGAGTGGGGGAATGAGCGGGAACACGAATGGCTTGATAACATGGGCGATTGGATGATTTCCAAAAAGCGGTTTTGGGGACTTGCTTTACCCATTTGGGTATTTGACGATGGGTCATTTTATGTCGTTGGATCAAAAAAAGAATTACAAGAATTAGCGGTAGAAGGTTGGAATGAATTTGAAGGGCAAAGTCCTCATAAACCTTGGATAGACAAAGTAAAAATAGCCCATCCTGAAACAGGGTTGATTGGAACACGTATTCCAGATGTTGGAAATCCTTGGCTTGATGCTGGTATCGTTCCATATTCCACTCTAAAATATTCTTCTGACCGTGAATATTGGAATAAATGGTTTCCGGGTGATTTTGTGACAGAATGTTTTCCCGGACAATTCAGGAATTGGTTTTACTCATTATTAGCATTATCAACAATTATGGAAGATTGCGCACCGTTTAAAACATTGCTAGGCCATGCTTTAGTAAAAGATGAAACTGGACGAGAAATGCATAAATCGTGGGGGAATGCGATTTGGTTTGATGACGCAGCTGAAAAAATGGGTGTAGATGTTATGCGCTGGATGTATGCAAACCAAAATATAGAGACTAATCTATTATTTGGGTATGGACCGGCAGATGATACGAGAAAACACTTAATTACCTTATGGAACACATATTCTTTTTTTGCCACTTATGCTTCCGTCGATGGGTTTACGCCAAATTCGGCTGCCCTAAGGGGCGATTCCTTAACACATTTAGATAGATGGATCTTAAGTAAAGTGAATCTATTAGTTGGAGATGCACGTGAAGCATTGGACCAATACCGTGTAGATTTATTTATGGGGAAATTTGAACGATTTATTGATGACTTATCGAATTGGTATGTGCGAAGGAATAGAAGAAGATTTTGGAAATCAGAAGATGATTCAGATAAAGATACTGCCTACCAAACTTTATATTCGGTTTTATCAACTTCTATTCAACTATTAGCGCCTGTTCTTCCTTTTGTAACAGAAACAATTTATCAAAATTTAGTTCGCAATACGGATGACAATTCAAATGAAAGTGTTCATTTATGTGATTATCCAATACAAGATAATTCACTGATCGATTTAGATTTAATGGAAAAAGTTGATGGATTGAAAAAAGTTGTCGAATTAGGGAGATCCGCTCGTAATCAATCAAATATGAAAATTCGTCAACCATTAAGTCAGTTATCATATGCGGTCGAGAATGATGCTATTGCCGCTTTTATTGAGGAAAATAAAGACACTATATTAGATGAGTTAAACGTTAAATCTATTCAACGTATTACCGATTCGGGAGACTTAATTCAATATCATATTAAACCTAATTTGAAAACGTTAGGCAGAAAATATGGAAAAGGACTTAATACTATCCGAGCACTTTTAGGTGATGTAAATACAGTTCAATTCATTCAAGATTTAAATGATAAAGAATTTGTTCCATTAACGCAAAATGATGAAACATTCGAAATCTCTAAAGAAGATGTATTTATTGAAACAAAAGCAGAGGAAGGGTTTGCCGCAGTAAGTGACGCAGCATTAACCGTGGGTCTTTCGCTTTCTTTAACAGAAGAATTATTGCAAGAAGGAACGATCCGTGATTTAATTCGTCAAGTGCAAATGATGCGAAAAGAAGCCGGATTTGCTGTAGAAGACCGTATAAAAATATATTGGGAATTATCAGGGAAAGTCTCCACAGCAATGGTTAAATTCGAAGGCTATTTTTGTACTGAAACTTTAACTGTCGAATTGGTCAATACATACCAACCAGGTGATTATTGTCAAAAAGTACAAATTGGAAACGATATAATCGAAGTAGGAATAGAAAAGACTTAAAAGGGAAAATATTATGACAACGAAAAAATACACAGCCGCTAAATTGAAGAAATTCAAAAAGAATATTGAGCAAAAATTGGTGGAAATATCCGGAGATGTTAACAGCATAAAATCTCGAATGGCTCATACAGGCAAAGGGAATGCTGGTTTGTCTCAAGATTCTGTTTATAGTGTACATATGGCCGATGCTGGGACAGATTCATATGAACGGGAGAAGAGTTTTCAATTATTAAACAGAGAATCTGATTATTTTAAATTTCTTGAATTCGCTCTAGAACGCATTGAAAATGGCGATTTTGGTGTTTGTAAATTGTGTGGTGAATTGATTCCTGAAGAACGTATGGAAGAAGTCCCCAATGCTACAAAATGTGTTTCATGTAAAGAACGAGATAAATTAAATATATAATAATTTCACATGAATGTTCTTTGGCTGACGGCAGGAATATTATTTCTGGATCAGGCGTCCAAGTACGCTATTAAAAGTTCCCTTACATTATATCAATCCATACCGATAATACCTGAATTTTTTAATTTAACCTTTGTTACCAATAGTGGAATAGCATTTGGTATAAATATACCAGGTGGATTTATTATTTTTAAAGTACTTCATACGCTCATGACCATTGGGCTGATTTGGTATATTTGGCAAGAAAGAAAAAGTCATCCCCTCGTCCGTGTTTCATTGGCATTAATCTTAGCTGGAGCACTGGGTAATTTAATTGACCGTCTTGTATATGGTGAGGTTGTAGATTTTCTAGATTTTATGGTGGGTGATTTTCACTGGTTTATTTTTAATATCGCAGATTCTGCTGTAACGATTGGAATGGTTATTTATATATATTTTACCTTTGTTATTGAAAATAAAAAGACGCCAATTGCTGAAATACCATCTTGAAAATTGGTTCATACATATACGAATTGGAAGATTCCATTCGTTTAGACAAATTTTTAGCCAACTATTTTCCTGATTTATCCCGAACACGATTAAAATTATCTATTAAATCCGGTCATATACTTGTAAACGGATCACACGTTAAACCGAGCTATATCCTTTGTAAAAGTGATCAAATTAAATATGAATTTGTGGAAGAAATCCAAAAACAAGTTTATATGGAACCCGTTGAAATGGAATTAGATATTTTGTATGAAGATCAGCATATTATATGTATCAATAAACCAGCCGGACTCGTCGTCCATCCTGGTGCTGGAAATCATACAAACACTTTAGCCAATGGGCTTATTTACCATTTTAACTCATTATCGAACGTGAATGGTAATTCTCGGCCTGGTATTGTTCATCGTCTAGACAAAAATACATCAGGCGTAATTCTTATTGCAAAAACAAATGAAGCGCACAATCATTTGGCGAGCCAATTTCAAAATCGTACAGTGCAAAAAACATATCTAGCAGTTACATGGGGAGAATGGGCAGAATTAGAAGGAACCTTATGTGGAAATATTGCACGAAAAAAATCGGATCCAACGACTTATACAGTTTCTAATGATGGTCGTATTTCTGAAACAAAATATAAAGTAGCATACCAAAATCGTTATTTCTCTCAAGTAATCTTTATGCCAAAAACAGGTCGAACACATCAAATACGAGTTCATGCTGCAGAAGAAAATCACCCAATTGTTTGTGATGATCCTTACGGGGGGGGACTAAATAGGGCGAAAGGATTTATTCCAGAAGTGGCCGTTAAGATGAAAAAAATTATGAAAAATATAGGGCGGCAAGCGCTTCATGCAGAAAAAATATCCTTTCAGCATCCCATTTTAAAAAATCCGATAAATATTACAGCACCGTATCCTTCAGATTTTGTAAATTTGATGGACGCTGTAAGGGATTTTGATGGCTAATATCTTTGATGATAAATTAAGAGACTTTATAAAATATATTAAAGATGAGAGGCAATACTCTCATCATACTGCTAAAGCTTATAAAAAAGATTTAACAGAATTTAATGCATACCTTTTAGAGTATTATGGAAATGAATTATTGGATTATAACATAGTAGATAAACAAGGAATTCGACATTTCTTAGGGAAAAAATATGAAGAAGGTGCTTCAGCACGAACTGTCGCTAGAAAATTAGCTTCAATAAAGTCCTATTTTAAATATTTATTTCAAATAGAATCAATAATGAAGAATCCATCGATTCATGTCAAAACACCCAAAATTGGGAAAAAACTTCCATCATTCATTAATGATAATATAATGGATACATTATTAGATATTCCTGATCAATCAAATATTAAAGGTTTACGAGATAAGGCTATCATGGAACTGTTTTATGCTACTGGGATTCGATTGAGTGAATTGGTAGGATTAAATATTGGGGATGTAAATTTTCCACAAAGTCTTATCCGAGTAAGAGGGAAAGGGAATAAAGAACGATTAGTGCCATTTGGTAAAAGTGCATCTATCGCTATAAAACATTATGGTTCCGAATTCGGCATTTCGTTTCAAGGGCTTGATAATCAATTACCCTTATTCTGTAGCGTAAAGGGGAAAAGAATATCAGTTAGAACAGTACAAAACAGAATAAATGGCTATTTATCACAGGTAACGGTTGGGAGTCGATTAGGTCCCCACTTACTACGCCATTCGTTTGCTACGGCTATGATTGATCATGGAGCTGATATTAGAGCTGTTCAGGAATTCTTAGGACATGCAAGTCTCTCATCTACACAAATTTATACTCATCTAAAACCAGAAAAAATAAAAGAAGCTTTTCAAAAATCACACCCTCATGGGGCATAAGGAAAAAATCATGATTCACCCAACTGACTTAGGCTTAGAAAAAATCGGATTAACACATATTGAACGCATTGAACGTAACCTTCCCGTCGAAAGTTTAATTGAAGATACGATACTACATAAAAGTGGAAAAATTGGTATGCGCGGGGCGGTAATGGTTGATACAGGTAGATATACTGGACGATCACCTAAAGATAAATATTTTGTAAAAGAAATCACGTCACAGGATCATTTGTGGTGGGGTGATGTTAATCATGAAATTGGTGAAGATGTGTTTGACGAATTATACGAAAAAGTGATTAATCGATATAATAAGGCAGATGATTCAAATACATATATATTTGATGGCTTTGCTGGGGCAGACCCAGAATATTCAATCAACGTTAGAATGATTGCTAAAATGGCTTGGCAAGCGCATTTTGTCCATAATATGTTTATCCGCCCAACAAAAGAAGAATTAGTCGATTTTGAACCTGATTTTACTATCATAAATGCCTCTGACGTTTTTAACGATCATTTTGAAAAGCATGGGATGAATTCTGAGACTTTTATCATTTTTCATATGGAGAAAAAAATTGCCATTATTGGGGGTACAGAATATGGGGGTGAAATGAAAAAAGGGATTTTTTCAGTATTAAATTATATGCTTCCTTTAAAAGGTGTATTGGCTATGCATTGCTCAGCTAATGTGGACGAGGATGGAAAAAATCCAGCTATATTTTTTGGGTTGAGTGGTACGGGAAAAACCACGTTATCTACTGATTCAACACGTCCACTTATTGGTGACGATGAACATGGGTGGTCTGACAACGGTATTTTTAATTTTGAAGGTGGATGTTATGCAAAAGTCATCGATTTAAACCCTAAATATGAGCCAGATATATATAATGCGATCAAACATGGCGCTTTACTTGAAAATGTGGTTTACGATGAAAAAACACGAAAAGTGGATTTCTCTGATGGGTCTAAAACAGAAAATACACGTGTTTCTTATCCTTTAGACTATATTGAGAATTCAGTTTATGCTCAAGGAAAACGGAGTATGTCTGGACACCCAGAAAAAATTATTTTTCTTACCTGTGATGCGTATGGCGTTTTGCCGCCTGTGTCGAAGTTGACCCCTGAACAAGCAATGTATCACTTTATTAGTGGCTACACAGCTAAAGTTGCTGGAACAGAGCGAGGTATTACGGAACCTGTGGCAGTATTTTCTCCTTGTTTTGGAGGTCCATTTTTAACACTTCATCCACTAGAATATGCAAAACTTCTCAAAGATAAAATGGAGAAACATAACGTCCCTGCCTACTTGGTAAATACGGGTTGGGTTGGTGCAAGTGCTAGTTCGGGGGCTGATCGTATATCATTACCATTAACACGGACTATTATTCATAGAATACTAGATGGCTCGATTGAATCCAGTCAATTTATTGAAGATGAATATTTTCACGTAAAAATCCCATTAACGCTAGAAGGCATTGATTCTGCCATATTAAATCCAAAAAAATCATGGGTAGATAAAAATAAATATGAAAAAACAGCTAAAATGCTTGTTGAAAAATTTCAAAATAACTATCAAAACTACGATTTAGGTGACCCTGCAATTTTAGCCGCAGGTCCGTCTATTTCATAACTCGGAGGAAACATGGTCATAGAGTTTACAGCACGTCACTATCATGCTCCCGATACCGTTCGGGAATACGCTGAAAATGAAGTTAAAAGGTTAGAGAAGTATAACGATCGAATTACGCAATGTCAGATTATTCTTAGCCATGAGCATAATGCTCATATTGTTGAATTGAATTTATCTGTTCCAGGACAAAAATTTAATTCGAAAGTTTCATCTGGAAATCTAACAAAAGCCATTGATATCGCTGTAGATAAAATGAAAGTTCGTCTCAAAAAATTCATGGACAAAAGAAACGCCCATTAATTAAACTCTATGAAAGCAATTATTCCTGTTGCGGGTTATGGTACCCGTATGCGTCCCCACACGGATGACATCCAAAAAGCGCTCCTTCCAGTTGGAGGAAAACCTGCGCTAGCCCATATTGTGGAACCGTTATTAAAAGCAGGTATAAGTAATATAACTTTTATCATTGGCCACTTGGGAAATCAAGTGATTGATTTTATGGGAAAATATGAGGGCAATTTCCATTTTGTTGAACAAAAAGAAATGCTCGGACTTGGTCACGCAGTTCTTCAAGGATTAGAAAATACCGACGAAAGATTACTCATTCAATTAGGAGATAATTTTTTTGACACGAATATTGTGGATTTTATTTCTGATCATGTCAATCGAATCGCGGTCGCACAGGTTAAAGATCCCCGTCGATTTGGTGTTGTTGAATTAGAAAATAATCGCATTATTGCATTTCATGAAAAGCCTGAAATCCCACCTTCTAATTTCGCAATAAGTGGATTGTATTTGTTTAATAGTCAACGCACTTTAAAAAATGCCATCGAACATTTGGTTGAGCAAAATATTACAACAAAAAATGAATATCAACTTACGGATGCGTTTAAAATTATGTTAAATAATGGAGCGATATTTGAACCTTGGGAATGTGGATGGATGGATACAGGCGTTCCTGAAACGATGCTTCTTACAAATAGACAAATGTTAAAAAATATGCCCCTTAATTCCGAAACTGAACAATTGACACCCCCTATTTATATTGGCAATAATGTCCATATCATCCATTCTAAAATAGGCCCTAACGTAACGGTTATGGATAATGTTATTTTAGAAAATTGTATTATTGAGGATTCCATAATTTTAGAAGGGTCACACCTTGTTGATAAAAAATTATCCCATTGTATTGTTGGGAAAGATGGGTCATCTATTTGTTAGAGATTAAAATCGCAGAGATTGAATATCAATCCCTTTAATTTTTGGATTTTCTAAATCTCCGTAAATATTGAGTACAATAGAATTACCTTTCCGAGGTAAAGTATTACCCGTTTCCATTTCCCACTGATATATTAGTTTGGAAAGTCCACGTGATAAATGGCTAAGTCTGATTTCACTTTCATGGAATTCATAATGATGTTTTTGGCCACCTAATTCATTTATATGAATTTGTACTTTCACATTCAAGCGAGCGAAAGGAGTTATAAGTGAAATGTTAATGATAGAATTTCCATTTTCTTCCATTAATCCATTGACTTCACACGCTCGAACTTTTATGAGTCCATTATGAATACCAATCGTTTCACCTATTTCTTTGATTTCAGGTTGCTCATAGATTTCCTCAGGTAGTTTTATTTCTAAATTCTTCAGATGAGCGGTTGCTGAACCTGCAGATAATTCTGGGCGGGCTCCATTTAAATCTAATGAAAATGAAGCATCTTTTAGTCCAATACTATATTGCCCAATATGAAATTGCATACTTTGTTCTAGATTATTATCTGGTATGGCGATTATTTTAAACCCAGCTAAATTGAATTTTCCTCTAGATAAAGAAAATTTCATATTCTTCATTGATTCGGAATATTCGAGTGTTAATTGAGAAAGAAACTGAAGTAATATGTTATTTATTTCGACTGAAAAATCCCAATCATTCCATTCCTGCTGGCTTGATTTTGGAATGCCATATCCAGCCATTTCCCAACTAAGTAAGTCTAAATCGATAACTAAGCCTTTTCCCATTACAAACTTTTCTGTACTTGTGGCTCGTATAAGACTCGGAGAAATAATAGAAAAATTCCATTCCCATTGATTAAAAGGATATTCATTTGAATATAGATACTCATTTTCAAAAAGAGTATCTATAGACCTCGGCGGTGCAGAATTATTCGCCATGTAGATTTTTATGGATTCACCAATGAGTGTTAGTCCTAATGTAGGAATGCTAATGCGATCTTTCTTTAAATTTCTTAACACATTGAATATAATATCTGGTGTCTTCAATTTTGCGGATAAACGAAATTTTTCTAATGAATAATCTGGACCACCAAATTTAACAGTGGTAAAATGATCTTCACCTTGAAGCGAAGAAGTAACTTGGATATGATTGAATCCATATTTCATTTCACTAATGGAAAAATGACCTTCATAGAATGGATGTCCTTCTAGAGCTAAATCCATGGAAAGTCCTGATAAATTGAATGACAAATCATCTAAATTAAAATGACCTTTCCCAGTTGGTTGACCAACAAGCATCGATATAAATAAAGGAACAAATATTAAAACTGCTTTACTATTTTTGGATAAGTATTGTTTGGTCATAATGTAATAATGAGTCATGATGGTGAAAAAATATCGGTTTCTTCTGACATTGTTGTCCAAAGATACCAAAATGATAATACAATAGGATAGAAAAATATATATGAACTATATGTATGGACTTGATCCCATATTTCGGGATAATAACCATTTGTTAAAACAAATAGTGCGATTCGAAAAATATTTGAAATAAATAATAGAAAAAAGCCTATAGACAAAAAATAAATACGGTATAATGCTTTTCCTGGATAGGCAATTATGAATCCAGCATAGAGTCCAATAAGTTCTAGCCCATTACAACCATTAAGTATTTCTACTCCCGAATGACCAATCATTGCAATAAAACGGCCAGAAGATTCGATTGAAAAGTTAAAAAAGGATAATAAGCCGTGAGCCAATGAAACACCCATAAAACTTAACCACTCGTCTAACCTTCCATCCGGTAGCAATACTAATTCATATAATAATTGCCAGATAGCATAGATACCTGCAATTTTTATTAGAAATAGAGTTAAAGGATGCGGTTTAATCATTTTGCAAAGGTCTCAATTTCTTCCAAGCCATAGCACCGCCTGCTCCGATTAAAAGTTCAAGTCCACCAATGGGTGCTTGATCAGGATTAGATGGGAAGCCAACACCTTGCGCCAGCAAGAGTCCTGTGATTGAGATAATTCCGATTAATAATTTTGTATATATATTCATAATATTTTCCTATTTAAAAGAGATTGCCACGGCATTTCACGCCTCGCAATGATATTTTATTTTATGTAGGTTATCTTTTGAGTGAATGTCTTTTCACCTGATTTAAGTTTGACCAAATATGTTCCAGATGATAGATTAACTGGATTCCATTGAATTTGATGATTGCCTGGTTTCATTGGTTTATTTATCAAAGTTTCCACCCATTGTCCTTTGATATTAAATATCTGTAGAGACGTTATTAATAACGTCTCCATATTTGGCACATCAAACGATATCATTGTGCTGGGGTTAAATGGATTTGGATATACGGGATGTAAAGCATATTTTGTTGGTAATGTATGATCCTGAGTCGATAAGGCTGTGTATTCTATCGTAAGTGTAAACTGGCTCTCTCCCACTAAAGGATAGATATTCACACTTTCATTTCCATAAGAAGGAAAGCTCCCTTTAACTTGGGTGAAAAAGCTTAATTCGTTTTGAATCAATAAATCTGTCACTTCGCCTGTTTGATTATTTGTAAGGATTAAACGTGTGATTGTTTCTGGTAATGGATCTAAATCCCACGTCATACTCAGTTCTTCTTCATTTGTCACAAAATGGTAATCTTCATTTACGGTCAGTTTCATCACATCAAAAGGAATCTCAATCGTGCCTTCTCCTTCAAAGGGGAGATTATTTATATCTAAGCCTGTTTCATTTGTATAAGATAATGCTACGATTCGTTCACTTGGTGAGATTGGCAGTAATTTATACCCATCAGCATTATCCATTCCCGTTTCGCCTGTTTCCATAAATGATACATACGTTTGATCTGAGTAATTATCTGAAGAAA
>JADHUI010000044.1 GCA_016784605.1 Fidelibacterota bacterium
GCTTAATTGGATAGAGCACCTGGCTACGGACCAGGGGATTGGGGGTTCGAATCCTCCCGGGCGTACCACTTGTCTTAAACATCGAACTTTTCGGCTTAAGACATCACCCTTATAAAAATGAGCTGTATCCTGCTATATTGCGATAGATACAGCGACATATCAATACACACATCGTTTATACATTTTTTCGATTTACCGTGTCGTCAGGTCGATTATTACGTTAAATCGAACTTTTTTAGCAAAAGTCTCTGTTTCTCTCTTTTTTGCAAAAACCTCTGGGTTCGTATTGTAAGTCTCACAATTAATAGACTTACAGCGGAATCGCTAAAAATAGACAAATTTTGCACATTTTTGATAATAGAAAAGTTCGATTTTTCAACTACGCTCAAGGGTAGGGGACAGTGCATCGAAAATAAGGGGCTTATTGAAATTCATGAAAACGAATAAAACTTCTCGTAACATAAGTAATACAAGGAGATAGGGGATTGCTTAAACTTTTTGTTATTTCGAACATTTTTGTCTTGTAAGCGGTTTTGAAAATCGAAAAGAAAAAATTGATTTGAAACACCTTTGTAACAATCCTTTATTGGAAAATGATTTAAAATGTATCATTTTAGTGGATATAAGTTAATATTAATTAAAACTGTACCCTTTCCTGAAAGGTGTGCTGAATGGTTAAGGTTGTAAAATAAACCTTAAAAATAATGAATTCATTTCAAAAATAACCATCACGAACACCAAAAAGGAAAACCACCATGAAATATTTAACAACAATCTTAACCACGATAGTATTACTGACAAGTATAACAACAGCACAAAACTACTCTGTCGGATTTAATTTAAATGACGGGTATATTTCATCAGATGCTTCATCGGAAACAATATTTCAAGGAGTAACTTCATTTTCTGTAGAAGCCTGGTATAAGAACCCTGGGATTGTATCTGGACCTAACAGTAATTATGCAGGTAATGCAGGGTCTTGTGCAATAATTTCAAATTATAATCGGCATAGTGGTGGAGATCCTTACAACAATTTTGGTTTAAATATTGATGGTCCGGCTGGTTCTAATCCAGGATATGTTACATTTCTAGGTACTGTTTCAAATGAACAATTAGATGATGATCAATGGCACCATATTGCCGGTGTATATGATCATAGTGTTGGGGAATCCTATTTATTTATTGATGGAGTATTAAATGATTCCTATACTTTATCAGACGACTTTTTAAGCAGTTCAAATAAAATATATATAAACCATAAAGGTTTGATTGCTGGAGTTTATCACATGGATTCTGATGTAGCTAGCACAAGGATTACAGATGGTGTTAGGTATAGTTCTGGCTTTACGCCTGCGTTTCCATTAGCATCAGAAAGCAATTCTATTATTGCACTGGATTTTACCACCGGTAGTGGAACAACTCTTTCTGATTTATCCGGTAATGGCAATAATTTTACACTTTATGATGGCGCTGCCTGGGGTACAGATGTACCGACAATTACAACAACCCCTTCCAACACACATTCACTTTCATTTGACGGCGTGGATGATTATGTAATTATCAACTCATCTCCAGAGCTTTCAGGGTTATCACAATTCACTTTGAATCTTTGGCTTCTTAAGCCAAGCAACAGCAATGTATCTAATGTCGAATCCATTGTAAATAAGTTTGGTAGTGGTGGGCAAAACGGATCCAATTATGAGTTTGATTTTTATGGTGAATGGCAAAATAGTATTAGTATGGGTATTAAAACCACAGAGAATAATACTTTCACTGTGGGCATTCCTGGATCAAGCCTGCAATTAGATCAATGGCAAAATGTGGCTATCACATATGATGGTGAGTATATGAAGAGCTATCTTGATGGACAATTAATGAATACAACAAGTGCTTATGGGACCTTGCTTACAACATCTGAACCAATAAATATTGGCCGTTATTTTGGCGGATACTATTTTGAGGGTAATATTGATGAAATCTCATTTTGGAATGTTGCGCTTGCAGAATCTCAAATACAATCCTACATGACAACATCACCTGCGGTCGGTGAAACAGGTTTAGTTGCCTACTGGAACTTCAACGAAGGTTCAGGAGCTACTGCTTCTGATGCCACCAGCAACGGCAATGATGGAACTATCTACGGTGCTACTTGGAGTACGGATGTTCCTTTTGAAGGAAGCACAACAACCACAGAAGAAATCAGCGCAGTCGTCACGGTTGGTGAAACCAATGCATATGTTATTGAAGCTATGTACACGGATACAGTTTTGGTTCCGATTCTAATTGATTCATTAAGCGATGGCATATCAGCAGGCGAATTCAGGTTTACAGGGTTCCAGGACGGTATTGAATTTCTTGACGTGGTTACAGATTCATCTTTGGTGGGTGATGCCGGTTGGACAATTGTTACCAACGATCTGGATACTTTACTCATCACTGTTGGTTATGGCTCAACCGATATTGATACATCAGGAATATTGTTTTTCTTAAAAGCAGCCGTTTCAGATACAATGACAGAAGGATTAACACCCATAGAAATTGTGGAAATTGAACTGAATGAGTCATCCGATGAGATCACAGTGCATGATGGGGGGATTAATATTTTTAATCCCATATTAGGGGATGTTAGTGAAAATGGTGACGTTTCTGCATTCGATGCTTCTCTTATCTTAAAATATTTGGTGGAAACAGAAGAATTGGTTTATCCACAAATTCTGTCTGCTGATGTTACCTTCGATGGCGAGATCACAGCTTTAGATGCATCGGTCATAGCCCAGTTTGTTGCGGAGTTGATTGATACTTTGCCATATTCGGACTCAACCCTATTAGCCGGAAGCGGTGATTTTGGAATAGATGATGGTGAATTTACTCCGGGAGAAGTTTTACAGGTTCCAATCCAACTTTACAATGGCAGCAATCTGCTTTCATATGAAATGGACCTGAATTTTGATCCGGAAATATTAAGTTATTCCGGTATAGAGTTTTCTGAAATGGTTGATCATTTTATGATGGAAGAAAATCAAATGAACGGTTCGTTGAAGCTCGCTGGAGCCGGGGCTACACCGGACGGACAGGAAGGCGGGTTTGCCACCATTTCATTTACAATCGGAAATGACGTTGAGAATGAAACTATTGAAATTGGAATAAACCATTACAGAACCAATGAGAATGAAATACAGGATGGATCTACTGCTACCTTTACAAATTCCACTTTAGCCGTGAATCCAGATTTCATTCCCAATGACTTTGTTCTACACCAAAACTACCCCAACCCATTTAATCCGGTTACTACTCTACGTTACGACTTACCAGAACAGGCACATGTTGAAATAATGATTTATGATATTATGGGACGTGAAGTAAGGCACTTGGTAAATCAAACTCAAGATGCCGGTTTTAAGTCAGTAGTTTGGGATGCGACGAATAATCTGGGTGAACCGGTCAGTGCTGGAATGTATTTGTACAGGATTAGTACGGTTAATTTTTCAAAAACAATGAAAATGGTAGTATTGAAATAAAATAATATGCCACACCCTTTCAATGGTTTTAAATCTTTGAATGGGTGTGGCATACACCTTCAATATTTGGTAATATTAAAAACAATCAATATAATTTGGTATAATCGTCCTTGATATTTCACATCCGATTGGGAATTATTTATTTTTATTGTATTAATCATCTTAACAATTAGTGTGTGATTATTTTATGCTAATCTATAGACAGTCATGAAAGATTGACTTACTGTTTTCTAATTCGAAATTATTTTTGAATAGCTTATATTTCAGTTCAATGATTTATCTAAAATATATAATTACGTCTATAGGTTTAATGGGATATCTTTATGGGAATCTATCTCCACCTTTAGACGGGTATGGCCAGATAGGCGGTATACATTTTTTTACCATGTACGATGGAAAACCCCAGACTTCTCTAATAATTCCATCAGAATCCACCTTATCATTTGACGATGGTTTCAGTTTAGAATTCGATTTCCAAATCCGGGAGAAAAATCCATTTGGTTATATTTTATCCATATCTTCACGAGGTATAGATGATTTATTGGTTTTATCCTATATTGATTTCCGAAACCCCGATACCAGTTATATAGAATTATCGATTCAAAATGATTCTACACATTTAACCATCCCATTTCCCAATGAATTGATTGGACGAAAAAAATGGCATCAATTTGAAATGCGGTTTGAAAAAGGATTTATTCAATTAAGCTTGAATGATTTATTTACTGATTCTGCACATTTTAGTCCAATTCAATTCAAAGATTATGTTTTGAATTTTGGCAAAATCAAAATTAAAACAGAACCACCAAGGATGGGCTTACGTGAAATTAGGATAATAAAACAAGGACAAGATATTGGGTATTGGCCACTGGATGAAAAGATTGGGAGTGAAGTCCATGATCGTATCGAGTCAAAACATGGGGAAATCATAGATGGTGAATTATTAGTAGGCCGCCACACATTTTTGCATCCTGTTCATTCAATCATCAATGAAAAGAACCCGAATATGGGAATTTTGATTAATCAAGATGATATGTTTTACTATTACTTCACGCCTGATTCAATCTACAAATTAAATATCCAAACTTGGGTATTAAGCCCAGGTTCAACAATTATTCCTATACCGGCTAAACACACTTTGTTATATAATGAGACAGAGAATCAATTATTACTTTTTCACAAAGGGGGTGACCTGCCTGTTTATTCATTTGATTGGGAAACAGGTAATTGGCCTAATTTGGAATTATCGTTAGAATCAAAAGGTCAGTATTATGATGCTAAAAGGATATATAATTCAAAGACAGAAGATATTTACTTTTTTGGCGGTTATGGTAATTATATTTTCAAAAATGATATTTTCAAATACTCCCTTTCAGATGAGAGATGGTCAAAAGTTCAACCAAAATTAAGAAATAATGACATATTTGAGCCTCGTGGACCAAAGCATATTTACGATTATAAAGACAAAATATATATTTTTGGAGGGCTTGGTTCTAAAAGTGGTAAACAGGAAACTGGTACACAATTATATTCAGATATATGGAGTTTTGATTGGAAGACCGATTCTTTACTCTTGGTTTCCCCTAATGAAGCCTTGCCAAGCACTGATGTTTCATTAGGAGTTGTTATATGGGAAAAATCCAATCAAGCGATTGAATTCTTTCAGAAAGAATTGGATTCAACATTTACATATTATCTCAATATCTTTGATTTCCCCTATGGTGAAAAAAAGGAATTCCCTTTAAATTTTGAAGATTATTTTGTTTTTTTGAATGCATTGGATATTCAAATGGATTTGATTGAAAAAACATCCGAATTATTATTTATCGTTAGAGGCTCAAAGAATAATACTCCAGAAAATAATGGTATCCACTTTTTTACATTAGCATTACCACTCATAAACCCGGAAGAGAAAATTGAAGCCAAAGATAATAAAATGTCTTCTGTCATTATTCTCGTTGCTCTTGTTATTGGGGGGCTTTGGTTCTATTTCATTAAAAGGCATAAAAACAGCTCAATGCAAAATGAAGTGGCTTTTGGCAACCAAAACTTTGACATATTAGACAAGGGTGTAACCGTTCAAATTTTCGGTGTATTTCGCATGTGGATCGATGGTCAAGAGATATTCAAAAAGGATTGGCATTCAAAAAAAGCACGTGAATTATTCATATACCTTATATTGAAAAATCACCAAGGTGTTACAGGAGAAGAAATATCGCTGGCATTTTGGCCTGATGTGACAGCAGATAGTGGCAAAAATAGTAGAGGAACATCTCTATCCAAAATACGCAAATTATTAGGAGAATATAAAACTCATTTAGTGACTAAAGATGGAAGATATATCATCCTAAATGGAGACACATTCTTAACTGATTATTCGATTGTTCAAAACTGGGTGCAAAATAATACAGAGAATTCAAGTAATGATGTAAACTATAAACTCTTTTTAATCCTATTTGGGGAGAATGGCGTACTGCCAGAAATCCACGAAGAATGGGTTGATGGAATTAAAACTGATTTTAATCAAAGATTTATAAAACGATTAAAAAAAGAATGTATCCACAGAAAAGAGTTCGCTGATTGGGAACAGATAGAAGAGATGGGTGCTTTTATGCTTAAATGGAATCCATTAGACGATGAAGCATTATCCATATATATCCATTCTTTAATAAAAAACAGTAAACCAAGTATTGCTCATCAAATATATTCAGATTTTATCAAACGCTATGAAAAAGAATTAGGTGAGCCATATATGATCGAATTTAATGATATAGTATCATGACTGGGTTAGCAACACATTCAACCATCACCAAACAC
>JADHUI010000028.1 GCA_016784605.1 Fidelibacterota bacterium
CCAATTCCCAATATCAAATAACCCTTTTCCACGGTTTATTCCCAACCATCGAGAGCCGAAAACAGCCTGAGCTTTGGATTGGATGATAGGGGCCATGAGTGCGTGTATATTTTGGGGAGATACTTCTAAATCGCCGTCCAATAAAATAATATAATCATTTTGAGCTTTTTCCAACCCGAGACGTATGGATGCTCCTATGCCTTCCTGAGATAGATTTGAATATATCTGAATAAAGGATGATTCGGATAAATACTCTAAAGTATGATCTGTACTTCCATCATTAATAAAAATGATTTCATGGTTTTGAGAAAAAGGTTCAAGTTGGCGTAATAATTCATGAATCGAATTTTCTTCATTATAAACAGGTATGATGATAGAAAAATGCATGAATGGGGAGTAAGAATCCTGCTTAATTAATTCTTTAACCTACACCTAATCGAACAATATGTTTATCACCATGTGCCGGATACACATTCCGCGTATCAATAATCATGTGAGCATTATCCTTAATAAGTTGATAATCCACATTAGAATGATCTGTTAAAATGGCGACAGCATCGTAGGATTTCAAGATTGAATCTGATAATGCATCGATACTTTTCTTCGTAGAATCAGCCAGGAATATTGATGGAACCCATGGGTCATAATAATCAATAATTGCACCATGTTCCGAGAGTAATCCCATTACATCTAAGGAGGGAGACTCTCTCACATCATTGACATCCTTTTTATAAGCAACACCCATAATTAAAACGCGACTTCCATTTAAGGCTTTTTGACTTTGGTTTAATCCATCCGAAATTAAATTCACAACATGATTTGGCATATTGGTATTTATTTCTCCAGCCAATTCTATAAAGCGTGCATCATAATCCAATGCTTTTAATTTCCATGATAAATAGTGAGGATCCACTGGAATACAGTGTCCACCAAGACCGGGTCCGGGGGTAAATTTCATAAATCCAAATGGTTTCGTGGATGCAGCATCAATCACTTCCCATGCATCAATACCAAGTTTTTCGCACATGATGGCAACTTCATTGGCTAAACCAATATTAATGGCTCTAAATGTGTTCTCTAACAATTTAGTCATTTCTGCTGCAGCCGTTGAAGAAACGGGGACAACTTCATTCACAATTGATTCGTACAACAATTTTCCAGCCTGAATACATTTAGGAGTGGTTCCACCTAAAACTTTAGGCGTATTGTGCGTTTGAAATTGTTGATTGCCAGGATCGATTCGTTCAGGAGAAAAACATAAGAAAAAATCTTTTCCCACTTCAAGTCCAGAAGAAGATAAAGCAGGCAAAACTAATTCCTGAGTTGACCCAGGATACGTTGTACTTTCGAGTACAATGAGCATATCCTTATGAATCACTTTTTGGATTTCATTTACAGCACTTATTACATAGGACATGTCGGGGTTTTTTAATTTATTTAACGGAGTTGGAACACAAATGCTAATTGTATCCATATCAGCTAATTGGGCAAAATCGACTGTAGCGTTAAAAAGGTTTTTTCCCACTGCATCTTTTAATTCAGAATCACTTACGTCTGCGATGTAGTTTTTTCCTTCGTTTATTAAAGATACTTTTTCCACACTAATATCAAAGCCGGTTACTTTGAAGCCTGCCTTTACAAATTCCATTGTAAGAGGGAGACCCACATACCCTAAGCCAATTACACCTACACGTGCAGAACGGTTTTCAATTTTTGTTAATAAAGTCATTTATATAATCCATATTTAAAGTCCGCAAAGTTACGGGAAAAAAAGACGCTACCAAATATTACAATACATAAGAAAACACCAAAATAAAGTAACAGTTCTTTCCAATTTAAATTCGATTTATTACATTTCAGAAAAACCCTTATGACTGCTTTGTCGATAATCTGTGTTGTTGGTGAGATTTTTCTCATGTTTCAAAAACAAAGCCCAATGAGCGCTATGGAACGACTATGGATGAAATATTGAGTTTATATCTCAAGAGTTGTAATTGAGATATCTTTCTTGGATTCTTATCTACAAGATGGGAGAGAATAAACCGAAAAAATCCAATTATTTTCTCTTGTAAAAGGGGAAATACTAAGGGGCAATTATAATATGGTTAAAACTTTAGCAATATTATTTGAGCAGATATGAGAAAGTGATTAATAATGTGAATTAGAATTCCATCTCCCAACTCATTAAGTTAATTTCTAATTATCTATGGACGTCATTCGTTTAAAAAACATTTTAATCTATGCCCGGCACGGTGTGCATTTGGGTGAAAATGAATTGGGAGGGCAATTTGAAATTGACCTAGATTGTTTCGCCAATTTAAAAAATGCTGGGAAAGATGACGATTTGAATCAAACGGTGGATTATGGAGCGATTTACCAACTGGTCGTTGATTTATTTACACAAAAACCCTATAAATTGATCGAATCTGTTGGGGAAGCAATATGTCAATCTTTGCTACACAAATTCCCGATAGAAAAAGTCATCATTCGAATACGTAAGCCACACGCACCCATTGATGCTATCTTAGATACGGTGGAAATCGAACTTTCAAGAACGGCTGAAGATTATGCCTGAGTTGGCCTACTTGTCTATTGGTTCTAATATTGGAGATCGAGAAGCAAATTTAGCGGGAGCCACGACAGCATTGGGAACATATTATCAAATCAATAATATTCAATCATCTTCCTATTATGAAACAGCACCCTTAATCAATACAGAGCAACCTGATTTTCTTAATGCCGTTATATCATGTGATACAGATTTTACACCTTTTGATTTACTTGACACAATTCACCAAGTAGAATTGATGTTTGGACGTCCAGCATTGCGAAACAAAAATGAGCCACGAACCATCGATATTGATATTATTACTCATGGGAATGCGGTCATTCAGACAGAAGAATTAACCATTCCGCACCCAGAAATTATGAATCGAAAATTTATTTTAATTCCTCTAGAAGAAATCGCTCCAAACTTAGAAATTCCCATCTTGAATATGACAGCATCAGAATGTCTTACTATCACTAACGATACATCGAAAGTTGTAAAACATATTATGGAGAAACAAGCTTGAGGAATTTGTATTATATAGCCATCGAAGGTCCCATTGGGGTTGGGAAAAGTAGCCTTGCGCGATTATTGTCAAAAGAGTTAGGTGCTCGATTAGTCGTGGAAGAATTCGAGGAAAATCCGTTTTTACCGGAATTTTATGTAGATCCTGAAAGGTACGCATTCCAAACGCAATTATTTTTCCTTTTACAGCGATACCGTCAACAGCAAGATTTGAGACAAGTGGATATGTTTCAGAAATTACTTGTTACTGATTACATGTTTGTAAAAGATCGCTTATTCGCCTCACTAAATCTGAATGAAAAAGAGATGCAATTGTACGACACTGTTGCCAATTTATTGGAAAGAAATGTCATTAATCCCGATTTGGTAATCTATCTCCAAGCTGATACAGATACATTAATGAAAAATATTGCAAAACGTGGCCGTGATATGGAAAAAAATATCACATACGAATATATTGATGCTCTGAATCAAGTTTATACTGAATTCTTTTTCCGTTATCAGGATACACCATTGGTTATTATTAATACAAATAATATTGATTTTGTCCATAATAAAAATGATTTGGAAGAAGTTATTAGTTATATCCGCCAGCCCGTTTCAGGGACAAAATTCTTTAATCCAGCTTCAGGATTCTAATTTTGTTTCGAATTCTATTTTTAGCACTTCTAGGCTATATGGCTTTTAATTTTATTTCTTTTTTATGGAAAGTAAAGGGTTTTAAAGATAAAACAAAAGTTAAAGCAGAAAAGCAATCCTTTAGAAAAAAAGTATCTAAAATGGATATTCAGGATGCTGAATACAAAGAAGTGGATGAATAATAGTTCCTCTAAAATTGCGAAACAGGTATTCCTTGTTCTGTGATCAATATGCAAAAGAATATTGAACAAGGATTAATGAATGAAGAAGTATGATGTGGCTGGAAATGATAAAACAGCGAAAATCAAAAAACATCATTCTTTGTTCTGCAATCAATATGCAATTCTGAATTTCTAAGAATAGAAATGATAAAAATGGATAAATTTGACTTAGAAGAGAGACTCGTTACATTTTCAGTTTTAATCATTGAGTTGACAAATGAAATGGAAAAATCTAAAGCTGGAAATCATCTTTCTGGGCAATTAATTCGTTCTGGGACTTCCGTTGCTTTGAATTATGGTGAAGCACAAAGTGGAGAATCACGGAGAGATTTTATTCATAAAATTAAAATAGTATTAAAAGAATTAAGAGAAACATTTGTTTGTTTAAAAATTATATACAGAACTAAATTATATAAGTCAATGCCTAAAATTGAGAAAATTATGGTCGATGCAAATGAATTAATTTCAATTTTTGTGAAAAGTGTCGAAACTGCTAAACGAAATAATAGATAGTGCAAACTTCTAAGATCAAAAATCGATTTTCCTTGTTCTGCGGTCAATATGCAAAAGAATATTGAACAAGGATTAATGAATGAAGAAGTATGATGTGGCTCAAAATGATAAAACAGCGAAAATCAAAAAACATCATTCTTTGTTCTGCAATCAATCCAATTTGAATAATAACAGAATAGGATAATCAGAAACAATATGATAAAGTTTATACTAGATCAAAAAGCCTATCCAAAATGGCGCCATTTTGGCTTATTAGTATTAAGATTAGTTGCTGGATATTTTTTATTTTTTAATCATGGACTAGATAAACTATTAGCCGGACCTGAAAAGTGGACAGGACTAGGTGCAGCCGGGATGGGAAGTTTAGGCATATCTTTCGGGCATGTATTTTTTGGATTTTTAGCAGCATTCAGCGAGAGCATTTGTGCTTTATTAGTGCTAGTTGGTTTAATGACACGACCCGCTTCCATTTTCATTATAATGACGATGGGTGTTGCGGGTATGTTTCATATAAATCGCGGTGAATCACCGGAATCGGCTTTTTTATATCTAATCATTTATGGGGCAATATTTCTAACAGGACCCGGTCCTTATAGCCTTGATCGATTCTTTTCGAACACGTTCAAATGATTGCTGCCCGATTTCACGAACATGGCGGTCCTGAAGTATTAAAAATTGAATCTATTCCGATTCCTGAAATAAATGATAATCAATTATTGGTTGAAATGAGAGCAACCGCACTGAATCATTTAGATATTTGGGTCCGGCGAGGGATTCCGGGTGTGCCATTACCCATGATTCCAGGAAGTGATGGAGCCGGAATTGTACGGAAAGTGGGGAATAATATTTCTGCTTACTTACCCGGAGATGAAATTATGATTCAACCATTACTTTATTGCGGAGAATGTGATTTATGCAGAAATGGCCATGAAAATCATTGTTCAGCTTTTGGCATATTAGGTGAAACATGTAATGGCACTTGTGCAAACTTTATTGCTGTTGAAGAAAAAAATATTATTAAAAAACCACCCCAATTATCCTTTATAGAAGCGGCGGGTTTTTCTTTGGTAGCTCAAACATCCTATGAAATGTTGGTTATGAGAGCTAAAATAAAAAGTGGAGAAACCGTGTTAGTTTGGGGGGCAAGTTCGGGTGTTGGAAGTATGGCTGTACAGATTGCCAAAACATTTGATTGCCATGTTATTGCCATCAGTAGCACAGAAGAAAAATGCAAAAAAATTCAATCTCTCGGAGCAGATAAAACCATAAATCATAAGAATGGGAATGTGTATGAAAATGTCATGGATTACACGAATGGATTGGGAGTGAATATTGTATTTGAACATGTGGGCCAAGCCACTTGGGATACATCTATGAAAGTACTAAAAAAAGGTGGAAGAGTTGTAACATGTGGCGCAACGACAGGGCAAAAAGCCAATATCAATTTGACTCATGTATTTTATAAACAATTATCCATATTGGGAAGTACGATGGGCTCAGTCAAAGCAATGTCTGACGTTGTAAAATTATTAAACCGAGGTAAAATTAAGCCCGTGGTCGATAAAGTATTTTCTTTGGAATCGATTCAAGATGCGCACCTATATTTAGAAAGTGGCAATCAGTTTGGGAAGGTCATTATAGAAGGGCCAAATGAATCATAGGAAATACCAAAAGCATGTTTTTGTATGCACGAATAAACGTAATCCTGAAAGTGGACGGCAAGATTGTGCCTCGTGCGGTGGGGATGAATTACGACTTCAATTGGTAAAACTTGTGAATAAACATGGATTAAAAGGAAAAATTCGAATTAATAAATCTGGATGTCTAGATACGTGTGAAATGGGGCCAGCACTTGTTATTTATCCATCAGAATATTGGTATTTAAATGTACAAAACGATCAAATCGAGACTATATTTGAACAATCAATTATCCGAGATAAAGTGGTGGATGAATGGATAGCTACTTCACAAGAATTTGATGAAATAAAAAGGAACCGATTAAAATGAAAAAATGGATTATTATACTCCTTCCTGTCATTACTTTTGCCCAATTTTCAACAGTGCATAATGCCTTTGGTCTAGATATTGGAACAAAAGGATCAGGACTATTTTTTAATCGATCGTGGGTCCATGAGAATGAGAAGATAGGTTTCATTGCTGAATGGCGGTTTTATGATATTAAAGGGAATGATGAAACATACGTATATAATTATTATTCCAATCAATACGAAACAGTCGGAAAAAGAAGCCTAATCCTATCGCCGATGTATGTGGGCGGGAAATGGTTCCCATTTGCAGGAAAAATTGATAATAATTTTTCTCCATTTGCCACTTTACTGGGTGGCCCGGTATTTGTCATGGATGGACATGAAGGTCGATCATTTAAAGATCGATGGGGGAATCCGGATACATTTTGGACTTATGGGGTCTTTGCTGGTTTGGGTATTGATTTTAAAATGATGACTCAATCGACTATTTCTGTCAATTTAGGATTTGATTATTTGCCCATGAATCGCGACCTAAATGGAGATTCGCATTTTGGTGGTTTTTTAATTCATATTGCATTCAGTCAACCAAAGAAATGAGCCCTGATCACGCATTTTTCATAGAACCAAATTCGGTCACGGGTCAATCTTTTATATTGGACAAAGAAGAATCGCACCATGCATCTCATGTGTTAAGAATGAAGGCGGGGACAGTTATCCGCTTGTTAGATGGAACCGGTAATGGATATACAGCAGAAATAAAAAAGCTAGGGACGCACGTATCAGGTCATATTATTGAAACAATCCCACAACTAGGAGAAAATACGACTCCAATTCATTTAGCCTTAGGATTAATTAAGCGTGATCGGTTTGAGTTAACCTTAGAAAAAGCAACCGAATTGGGTGTTCAATCCATTACGCCATTAATCTTAGATCGTTGCATTAAAAGGTCGGTTAATCTAGAGAGATCAAGGAAACAAATAATAGCGGCATCAAAACAATGTCAACGGAGCTATTTCCCGGCGGTGCACCAACCTATATCATTAAATGAATGGATTAACTCAACGACAAATGAAATTAGGATAGGGTGTTTTATTGGCAGTGAAACACCCATTTCGAATGTGGCTAAAATGTTTCCATCAAAACCCCTTCATATTATTATTGGCCCTGAAGGAGATTTTTCTGAACCAGAATTAAAGTTATTAATTGAAAACCAGATCGTACCTGTGAACTTAGGCCCACGTCGGTTAAGAGCTGAAACAGCCGTAATGGCTGCACTTGCGGTCTTGAATGAAACAACAAACTGAAAGGAATTATGATGGAAGATTGTCTTTTTTGTCAAATAATTCATAAAAAAATACCCGCAGAAATTGTTTATGAAAATGAACGTGTATTAGCTTTTAAAGATATTAATCCTCAAGCGCCCACTCATCTTTTAATCATTCCAAAAATTCATGTACCAACATTAAATGAATTGGAAGATCATCATAAAGAAATGATGGGAGAATTATTGTTGACAGCATCACATCTTGCTAAAAAGGAAGGGATTGCTGATGATGGATATAGAACCGGGTTCAATTGTGGTGAAGCAGGCGGGCAAACGGTTTGGCATATTCATCTACATTTATTAGGAGGGCGATCATTTAACTGGCCTCCCGGTTAAACTGCTTAACAATCAACCAGAGATTGATTGTTCCACTGGAATTCCCGTCAGAATAGTGTTAAAATCAATGCTTAATCCTCGGAACATTAATGTATATATCTGAACTAAAAATGCATGGTTTCAAATCCTTTGCAAGTAAGGAATCTTTGAAGCTCGGAGAAGGGATCACTACGGTGGTAGGCCCTAACGGTTGTGGCAAAACAAATATTGTAGATGCCATTCGCTGGGTATTAGGTGAACAGAAATCAAGTGTTCTTCGTAGTGGCAAAATGGAAGATGTTATTTTTAATGGATCTGCTGGCTTAAAACCTTTAAGCGTATGTGAAGTTTCTCTTGTTGTTCACAATAATAAAGGAAAATTGCCCATCGAATATAATGATGTTGAAATTGGTCGCAGAGTTTATCGAAATGGGGAAAGTGAATATTTTATAAATAAAACACCGTGTCGACTCAAAGATATTAATGAGCTTTTTGTGGATACTGGAATGGGGCCTGATGCTTATTCTGTCATTGAATTAAAAATGATTGAACAAATTCTATCGGAAGCTGGAGATGATCGAAGAAGAATGTTTGAAGAAGCTGCTGGAATTAATAAATATCGGCATCAGCGCAAATCAACCTTAAGGAAATTTGAAGCCACTCACATTGATTTAGAAAGAATTAGTGATATAATTGCAGAAGTAGAGCAAAAAGTCCATGGGCTTGCTCTTCAATTAAAACGATTTGAACGTCACGCTAAATTAACTGAAAAATTAAAAAATGCGGATATTGCTTTAGCCTTTTTGCAAGTTAACCGATTGGCGCAACAATCAGCTCCATTACAAACTAAAATAACTGAACTAAAATATTTAAGAGAATCCAAAGTAACCGAAGGCTCCATTCATGAGAATGAATTACAACAGCTTCAAGAAGTTTATCAATCACAAAGCACTGAATTGGGTGTCCAACAAGGGAATTTGAGCACCTTAAATGACAATCGTGAATCGCTTCAAAATGATTTATTGGTTTGGACGGAACAAAACCGGTCTGCAGAGCAAACTGTTAATCGCTTGGGTATTGAAAAAAGAAATAATGCAAGTAAGATAGATCAACTAAAATCGAACTCTGGCGAGCTAAAAAAAGATATTGATACATTAGAACCCATTATTAATAATCAGCTGGAATTGTATCAAACTGAAAAAGAAAATTATGATTCTAAAAACCATATTTATGAAACAGCATCCAAAGCTCTAGATGCCATCCAAGATGAAAGATGGAGCGTTCAAAGAAAAATCTCCAGCGATGAATCTTTGATGAAAAGAACTGAAGCTGTTATTCAGGAAAAAGAGAATAGATTTAACAAGTTAAACGAACAAACGAGTGGATTATCAGAATCAAAAAAAGAATTATCAAAATCCACAAAATCAATTGAGGCTGAATGGTCAAAAGCTGTTTCTACGCTTGAAAAGGAAAAAGAATTACTAAATCAATCTGAGAATCAAATATTCTCGTTAAGAGAAGAAGCGGATGGCCTTTCCAAAAGTCGCCATTCTGTTTCTGCGCAAATTGAATCTTTAAAAGGACAACATGGTTTTTATCACGAATTAATAGAATCTAAGGAAGGATTTCCTGAAGGAACGAGATACATTCTTGAAAATCCCAAAACATTTGAAGGTGTCGTCGGAACTGTTGCAGATATTTTTGAAGTGGATCCATCTTTTAGAAATGCCCTTGAAGCTGGGCTAGGTGATTTATCTCATTGCTTAGTAGCCACTGACCGAGATGCAGCCGTTCAAACATTGGAAAAAGCTCGATCTCTCCAAGCGGGAGATTTAACAATTATTCCACTTAAAGAAGCATCAAACCTTAAGATCACTCTGAAAAAATGCCCAAAAGATGATTCAGTTATTGGGCGTGCTTCCGACTTAGTGAGTACAAATAAATCCTTAAAACCGTTAGCTGAGTATTTATTAGGGAATTTATTAGTCGTTGAAAATTTGCAAGAATCCATCGGCAATTCATCCTTTGAAGGGTGGAGCCTAGTTGATAAAAAGGGTGCTTATTTAGGTGATGATCTTGTATTGAAAAATCGCCAAGCATCCGAGCATGGCCATATTATGGGGCGAAAAAAGAAAATCGAATCTATTGATAAAGAATTGGTTGATCTTAAAAATGAATTATCAAAAATAGAATCTGGTTTAGAAAATAATCAATCTTCAATGAATGTCGCAAATAATGCCATTCAAGAAGGTCTTCAATCCGTTGAAAAAGCAAATCAGCATTTAAGCCAATGCGAAACAAATAAATTGCGAAATCAATTTCAGTTGACTCAACAGACAGAAACCCTCGAAACACTCTTGCATGAAATCGCCGATTTGGACCAAGAAATAAAAGATGGGCAAAAAGCTTTGGACGCATTAAAACCGGCTATGGATAAGGCTGAGAAACTCATTGCAGGATTTCAAACAAAAATAGATAAAGCAAATACGCTTATGTTAGAGTCTCGAAAAGAGCGAGATGATTTTAGTCAAAAAGTGCAGGATATTCGAATTGCTTTACTTGAGTTGGAAAGCCAAAGAGAAAACCTTGTTTTTAAATTAAAGACAGGGAAAGAAACGGTTGAAGAGTTAGATATCCGTCAAAATGACATTCAAGTTGAAATTGAAGCTTTAAATGAAAAAAGAATTTCTCTTGAAAAGAATGTTTGTTCAGGGGAAAAAGAGTTAAAAACACTTACAGGCGAAATCCAAAAACAAAAATCAATTTTAGATTTAAAGCAATCTGTCTATAAAGAAACATACGAATCGATTGAAGCTATCCAATCTAAAATTCAATCTGAGCAACATGATCGGGAGCAGTTATTAGAAGATTTGAAAAATGCTGAATTGGAAGTAGCCGAATCCAATCAAAAGCTAGCTCTCATACGAGAACGGATTCAAGACCGGTATCAAATGGCCATTCCGAAATCATTACAAACAGAAGAAACGGAAGATGAATTATCGTTTGATATAGATAAATATACACGATCAATTGAAAATATTGGCCCGGTGAATATGGCTGTCAAAGATGAATATGAAGAAGAATTGGAGCGATTAAATACATTGAAAGTACAATGTGATGATTTGTCGGAAGCTGAAGAGAATTTGCGTGAAACGATTCGTAAAATAGATCGAATTGCTCGAAAAAGATTTCAAGAAACATTTGATCTCATTAAAACAAATTTCGAGAAATTGTTTCAATTATTTTTTGAAGGTGGTCATTCAACATTAAGGCTCGTTGGAGACCCAGATCCTTTAGATTCAAGTATTGCGATTGAAGCCCAACCTCCCGGGAAAAGAAATACATCATTAAGGCTTTTATCAAGTGGGGAAAAAGCTTTAACAGCTATTTCTTTATTATTTGCCATTTATCAAGTCAAGCCGAGTCCTTATTGTATCCTTGATGAAGTTGATGCACCATTAGATGATGTGAATATTCATAAATTCACTCGTGTCCTAAAAAAGTTTTCTGATGAAACACAATTTATTGTTGTAACACATAATAAATTAACCATGGAAAATGCAGATATGATGTATGGTGTGACTCAAGAGAAAAAAGGTGTTTCAAAACTTGTGTCTGTCAAATTTGACTAACATCAATTTTATCAATAAATATGTCTAACAATACTCGTCGCAAACGTCTCTTTCTTATTGATGGATATGCGCTTTTATATAGAGCTCACTATGCCCTAATCCGAAATCCGCTTATTACAAGTTATGGATTACATACGAGTGCCTTATTTGGGTTTGTTAATCAAATATTTAGCTTATTGCAGAAAGAAAAACCAGATTATTTTGCAGCTATATTTGATTCCAAAGAAAAAACTTTTCGGCATAAAATGTATCCAGAGTATAAATCTCACCGGCCACCCATGCCCGATGAATTACAATCTCAATTACCCCATTTATGGGATTTATTAGATGCCATGCAAATTCGGACTATGAAAAAACCCGGATTTGAAGCAGATGATATTATTGGCACATTAGCTAAGGATGGTCAACGAAATAATATTGATGTTTATATTGTAAGTGGTGATAAAGATTTTATGCAATTAATGAATGATCATATTTTTCTTTATACTCCTGGGCGCAGAGGAGAAAGTCCAACTATTTATGATCATGATGGCGTCATCGAAAGGTGGGGCGTTCCTCCAGATAAAATTATCGATTTATTAGGTCTTATGGGCGATAGTTCTGATAATGTTCCTGGTGTAGCAGGAGTGGGCCCCAAAACTGCTGTTAAATTGATAAAAAAATATGGTTCCTTGGAAGCATCTTTGGAACAAGCAGAAAGTCAAAAAAATGCACGTGTAAGACGTGGTTTAATGGTAGGAAAAGAAAACGCAATTCTGAGTAAAGAACTTGTTACCATTGATACACACATGGATTTAGATTATGGAGCGGATGAATTATTACTCCAACCTTTCAGCGTAGATTTGTTAACAGCAAAATTATCCGAATTAGAATTCCATGCATTAGTCAATAAACTCCATTCATTTTCGGAGGATAATTCAACGCCTGAGCTTGATTCACCCAAAAAACATTATACAACCATTAAATCATTGACTGAATTAAAAAAGGTTGTGGCTGAATTAGAAAAAGCGCCCCTAATTTCATTTGACCTTGAAACCACATCTGTGAATCCGATGGAAACGGAAGTAGTTGGATTAAGTTTTTCTATCCGCCCGAATGAAGGTTGGTATATACCCATATTATTTAAAGATAAATCTAAAAACCTATTTGGGGACGATGATTTAGAAATTGTTTTAAATGTATGCAAAAACTTATTAGAGAATAATAATATTTCTTTAACAGGCCAAAATATAAAATTTGATGCTCTGATAATGAGAAATCATGGCATTCACGTTTCTGGGATTGTTTTTGATACACTAATTGCTGCCCATTTAGTCAATCCGATTTCTAATTCTTATAAGTTAGATACTTTAAGCCTTGATATGTTGAATTATCAAATGATGCCAATTGATGAATTAATTGGTAAAGGTCGAAACCAGATTACTATGGCTGAAGTAGAACTAGATAAAGCATCATTTTATGCTTCTGAAGATGCTGATGTCGTTACCCAAATTACTCCTATCTTACAAGATAAATTAGATGAAGAAAATTTATCCAAATTTTATAAAAAAACAGAATTACCCTTGATTCCCGTTCTGCTAGAAATGGAATGGAATGGCACTTATGTAGATAAAGATTATTTAGGAAATATGTCAAAAGAGTTGGGAGAGAAGTTGGACAAGCTCATTGCAGATATTCATGCGGAAGCTGGGACAGAATTCAATGTGAATTCAACCCAGCAATTAGCAAATATATTATTTGATATAAAAGGGTTAGAACCCATAAAAAAACGATCCACAGCAGAACCTATTCTTCAAAAATTAAAACATTTGAATCCCATTCCGGGAATGGTTTTGGATTATCGAAAATTCAATAAGATGAAAAATACTTATGTGGACGCTCTGCCTGAGCTAATTCATCCTAAGACAGGCCGAATTCATGGCACATTCAATCAATTTATTGCAGCCACAGGTCGATTGTCGAGTACAAACCCAAATTTCCAGAATATACCAATCCGTCATGAAGAAGGTAGGGAAATTCGAAAGGCATTTTGCGCCCAAAAACCCGGTTGGAAAATAGTGTCTGCAGATTATTCTCAGGTTGAATTACGTATTATGGCCCATTTAAGTCAAGACCCTGAACTGATGAAAGCTTTCAAAAATGGGGAAGATATTCACACACGGACGGCAAGTCTCGTTTTTGGTGTTCCTTTGGATGATGTTTTGCCTGATATGCGCCGAACAGCTAAAGTGGTTAACTTTGGTATCATGTATGGAGCTGGTCCATTTCGTATGAGTCAAGAATTGGGGATACCAAGAGCAGAGTCACAATTAATAATAGATACCTATTTTAAACAATATGCGGGTATTCGAAACTATATTGATCAAACATTAGAAAAGGCACGTTCAGAAAAAATTGTTGAAACCCTACTAGGGCGACGTAGGCCAGTTTGGGATGCGGACAGTGATAATGGATTAAGAAGGCAGGCCGCGGAACGAATGGCGATCAATATGCCTGTTCAAGGTACAGCCGCCGAAATGATTAAATTAGCTATGATTAATATTCATCGCAAAATGAAAGATTCCAACTTCGAAGCAAAAATGGTTTTACAAGTACATGATGAGTTGGTTTTTGAAGTGCCTGAGGATGAAGTCGATTCATTAGCCAAAATGGTTGTGGATGAAATGGAAAATGCCCTACCATTATCTGTCCCTATTGTTGTGGATTGGGGAGTAGGTGAATCTTGGTTTGAAGCGCATTAATGGATGCAAAAGACTTTTTTACTAATGATTAATAAATCAAACAGAGCGTAAACTCGATTAATGGAAGCAAGTGTAACACTAAAAAAAGTTGGAAAACTGGTCAAGGATAAAACAATCCTTGCCGGCTTAACTTTTGGGATAGAAAAAGGATCGCTCGTGGCAATTGTTGGAGACAATGATGCAGGTAAATCCACTATACTTCGCCTTTTAGCGGGTTTTGAAAATCCGGATTATGGAAATATCTACCTCCATGGGTTAAATACAAATAAACGTCGATTAGAAACACGAAAAATGGTCGGATACGTCCCTCATGAAAATGATTTAGATCCATGGCTCACCCTTGCACAAAATATAAAATTCTATGGTCATCTCTTTCGTGTGGATTCAGCAACAATACAACGCCGATTAACCCATTATGCGGCTCAATTAGATTTAGAACCTTATTTAAATGAATTAGCAAGTCGCGTAAGTCAAGGAATTCAAAAAAGAGCCATGATTATTCGAAGTTTAATTCATAATCCCGATGTGCTTATCATGGATGAACCAACTGGTTTTATGGATGCATCATCTATCCGAAAAACGTGGGATTTAATTGAAAAATTAAAAGGCGATAAAACGATTATTTATGTTAGCAATTCTTTAAGTGAAGTGGAACAATCTCACGACAGGATTCTTGTCTTTAATGGTGGCAGAATTATTTTAGATGGACATTTGGACAAACTATTAGAAAGCACAATCGAATACCACCAATTTCAAATTGAATTCGAAACGTTAACAGATGAATTGTTTAACCATTTATGCAAGGTGGTAACAGTTGTGTCTCCAAATCGATTAGGAAATATTTTCCACTTTTATGGTAGAACACGTAGTGTCTTTTTTGATGTTTTAACTGCAGCCAGCGGTCTTCCTATGGTTGACCTAAATGTGAAAAAATTAGGTCTTAGAGATTTGCTAGACTCTGAGTTTGCTGGAGATGGTTTAACATGATTTTAGCTCTTTTAAAAAGACGACTCTGGTTATGGCAAAACCAATTTATTCCTTTATTGATTCTCTTTCTTATTTTTCCTATAGCCGTTTTTTCATTATTTGATTTATCCATGAGAAATATAATAATTCAAAGTTTGGGGAAAATCCCATACGATCAATGGGCCTTTCCAGGTATTATAACCATCATTGGGTCTATGATTATTTTTCCGCCTATTTATCGTGATTATTATCATCTAAGAGTACATGGAAAAGTTCTGAAAACAGTCGCTTTAGCTCCATTCTCAAAGAGAGTAATGGTACATTCATTTTTAAGTGTTGCTGTCTTAGAAGCTATGATTGTAACCATTGGGACGAGCATTTTATTTGTTAATCTTATATCAACTGGCTTTACTTTTGGAAAAATGTTCGGACTATATTTTTTCTTGATACTCTTTTATGGTCTGATTGGAAATATATTTATTACGATGGCTTTATGGATTGAATCTGCAACCATTTATTTATTAGCCACATTTTTAACTTACTGTTTCATTATTTTTGGGTCAGGACTTTTGTTCGAGTTAGATTATTTTCCTGTTTCTTTGGAATTTATGTTATCACTTTTACCTTTGAGTCTTTTAAGCAAAGCTATGCATTTAGCTCTTTTCTCAAATAGCATAGAATGGATACTCATTGTTCCAATTATAATTATAATCGCTTTATGGACGATTGGCAATGGAATGCTTTTAAGAAAGAAGTTAATACAATGATAGCCTATTTATCCGGTGCCATGGAATTTGCAGATGGAGAAGGAGCTGATTGGCGTCATGATATGACGATTTGGTTAGAACAACATTTAGGTCACACTGTTATTAATCCTGTTATTGAATCTGCAAAATTAGCCAAAAAACAAAATGCAATAAATTTTCGCAAATGGAAAGTAGAAGACCATGAGCGATACATTGATTTTATTCGTAAAGCTGTAGATTTTGATATTGATGCCGTTTTAAATAAAGCAGATTATTTAATTTGTTTATGGAATGAAGGAGTTTTTAAGGGGGCAGGAACACATGGAGAAGTCACTTTAGCCTATTATGCAGGTAAACCCATTTATTTAGTCAATCATGTAGCTCAAGGTGATCTGAGCGGCTGGATTGAAGCTTGTAAAACGGATATGTTTGATAATTTTGATCAATTAAAGTCTCATTTATTATCTCTTTACTCTCATGAATAATCCTGGACCGAAAGCAGTTATACATCTTAATCGCCTAAGAGAAAATATTCAGAATATTCAAACCCATATTGGTGATATTCCCCTTTGTTGTGTCGTAAAAGCACGAGCTTATGGGCATGGAGCAGGTCCGATTGCAAAAACATTGGAGAAAGAAGGTATTCGTTTTTTCGCAGTATTCTCTTTTGATGAAGCGCTGGAATTACGTTCGATTGGCATTCAGTCTGACATAATAATTTTTTCTAAAATTATTCCAAGTCGATTATTTGACGCTGTTGAAAATGACTTTATACTGAATTTAAGTTCGATGGATGATATTCCTGCTTTTGTACAATGCATAAAAGAAAAGGGCGTTTCACCAAGGTTTCACATCAAATTTGATACAGGAATGACACGTCTAGGGCTAGATGCTCAAGATGCAGATAAACTATTTAAGGTTATAACCGAAAACGCGAAACTTAGATGTGAAGGTATTTATTCTCACTTTTCAACGGCAGATGAAGGCGAATTGAGTTATGCCCACTATCAATTAAACCTTTTTAATTCACTTGTAGAATCAGGAATAAATGCAGGCATTCATTTTAAATACATCCATTGTTCAAATAGTGGTGCTGTATTAAATCTTCCAGATTCGAGGTTTAATTTAGTTCGTGTTGGAATGCTCATGTATGGCGCACTTCCATCCGATGAAGTTCCTCAAAATATACCTATTAAACCTGTCATGAATTATGAAGGAACCATTGTAAATGTTCGACGCGTTCCCAAAGGGACTTCAATTAGTTATGGTGGCGTGTATAAGACAATGAACGATACGACCATTGCTGTTGTTCAAACTGGGTTTGCGGATGGGTTTCCACGACCTTGGTACGAAAATGGGTTTGTCGGGTATAAAGGGAAAGAATATAAAATTGCTGGACGTGTATGCATGGATTCTTTTATGATAGATTTTAAAAAGGAAACGCCTCTTATCGGAGATGAAGTTTTATTCTTTGGTATGACAAAAGATAACCATATTCCTGTGGAAACAATTGCTAAGTCAATTGAATCTACGACCTATGTTTTATTAACAGCTATTGGCGGCCGAACAGAATATATTTATATAAATTGATTTATTACTCTGGGAAAATATCATAAAAGGGAAGATGATCATTCATGCGGACCCATTCCACTTTATGTTTTCCCCAAATATGCCAATCAGGGTTCAGTGAATCTGGATGATTTACAGTTCCGGCAGTTATATCTATGAAATCAGATCGATTGGGGTGCGCATAGGTTAAACTCGTTCCACATTCTTCACAAAAGGTACGAATGGCTTTATTCTTTGCCGTGTGACTTTTAGGCTCAGGCTGAATAGAGTATTGATCCCTTTTTATAACGATCCAAGTAACAAACGGTGCGCCAACGGATCGTCGGCAATTATTGCAATGACAATGAACGACTCTTTTTAATTCACCCCTGATAGTATATCGATATTTTTCACAAAAACATTTTCCATGAATCTGTGATATTTTACTCATAATAAATTATGATTTCTTTTTGGGTGATCGAACCCAAGAACGTCTTTCTTCAAAGACTTTAATTTTCAAATCTGCCCAATCATTTATAATTTGTTTTAATTGTTCAGACTGTTCGGGGTGATCGGATAAATTATTTTCAATGACTTTAAATAGAATATTACGTCTATCCTGAACTTGACCGTAGGACATAATATCTTCTTCAGCATAAGACTCTTTTTTGTGAACATTCGTATCTCGTTTATTTTGAGCTGTTAATGTTTTTTCTTTTCGGCTAAAATAGAATGCTAGGCCAACAACAACGAGAATAATGATTAAAAAGAATAATTCCATAAGAAGACCCTCCTAAAATCCGGTTCCGGTTGGATCGATTCCTAGAACGCCCACCCAATAAAAAATAACCATAGCGACCAAAACCATGATAGCCACTGGCCATCCTAAACTTGCCATTCGTATAAAATCTTTGGATTCTAATTGACCACTTGCATAAACAATAGAACTCGCAGGCGTCCCAATAACAAGCCAATAAGCCATCGAAGTGGCAATGGCTAAACCGACTCCGACTAAAATTGGATTAGTTCCTGATGTTTGTGCCATATCTAAAACGACAGGACCAATCACAGCCACGGTAGCACCGGCACTCATGAGATTGGTTAAAGTGGCACCAATAACACCAACAAGAATGACAAGCCCAACACCCGAATTAAGTCCTAAAGGGGCGACTAAATTAATAATCTGATCAGCAAACCAGCTTGAGGCGCCTGTTGCTTTAAAAACACTTCCTAGGCTAATACATCCAGCGTAAAGAATAATAACACCCCAGCTCACCTTATCTTCGTAATCCTGCCAAGATGTTAATCCTAAAATCATGTAAATGACGGCTCCTGTTATTGCAACGCCACCCAATCCTAATGAAAATCCGATAACTTGAACTGTTAAAGATTTATCAACAATCCAGCCAATAACCACCATAAACATGACAAAAGCCACAAGCCATTGTTTGTGTGTCATTGGACCGTGTTTTTCCAAATCGTGTTTTAATTCTACAACAGCACCACTTAAATCATCTACTTCTGGTTTAAATAAAAGGGGTAACAAAAAGGACATAACAATAGACATGACGAATGTATAAAAAATTCCCATTGCGACCCATTGACCGAAGGAAACATCAATCCCAATATTAGATAAAAACCCAATCATTAAAGCATTACGAGCACCTCCAGTTGGGCTCATTGGACCACCAATCATACAACCAACAGCAATTGTTACCATTAATAAAGTACCTAACTTTGGAGCAGGAGTATGTTTATTCGTTAAAGTATAAAGTGCCATTGCGATAGGCACATACATGGCAGCAACGGCATGTTCACCTACAAAGGCTGTAGGAATGGCTGTTCCTAGTAATATCCCAATTACAATCATACGTGTTTTCGTTCCGGCTAAATTGATGACAAGCATTCCAACACGTTTGTCTAACCCATATTTGACGAGTGTTGCTCCAATCGCTAAAGAACCAGCAATAAACCAAACCGCATCATGCGCATACGTAGCGACAATTCCTTTAGGTTCTGTAATGCCAAAAAAGAGTTGTACCAGACCAATAATGAGAGCCACGGCAGGCATTGGAATTGCCTCGGTAGCAAAAAAGACAACACATGTAGCCAATAAAGCTATTGTAATTTGGATATGATGTGCTTTAAGAAGAAAATCAACATTGGGCTCTGTCCCAAACAGTTCTTTTGCTTTTTCTAGCATCGATTCTGGAAGTGGCATAACAATTCCAATTAGAAAAAATAAAACTAAACCTATTCCTAACCATTTGAAATCAGTGGTTTTGGCAAACCCACTGGCTTTTTTTTCTGTCTTTTTGTTTGCTTCGCTCATATTGTAAGTGAAAGATGGCGATATTTTCTTTTTACTGCAAGAGGAAACTATAAATCCCCTAAATTAAAGGATTCACATACTTATGAATTGGATTGATATCACTATAATAATCCTGTTTCTCAGTGGCATAACTGCTTATGGGATTTACTCAGGAAGATTTAATAAAACCACTGAAGATTATTTCTTAGGTGGAAGAAACCTCCCGTGGGTGGTTGCTTTGTTTTCTATTGTTGCAACAGAAACATCTGTTTTAACTTTTGTCAGTGTACCTGGAATGGCCTATAGAGGCGATTGGACATTTTTACAATTAGCCATGGGTTATATTTTGGGGCGTGTAATAGTATCTATATATTTGCTTCCAAAATTTTATAATTCAGGTGTTACATCCATTTATGAAGTGATTGGAGAACGATTTTCGCCATCTGTACAAAAAGCAGCGTCTAGTGTTTTTCTTGTAACACGATTATTAGCGGATGGAATCCGATATTTAGCAACGGCAGTGGTTGTGCAAGCTGTTACCGGTTGGCCCATTTGGGCAGCTGTACTACTCATTGGGGTCGTAACCTTGATATATACACTTTCGGGTGGAATTCGAACAGTTATGTGGATTGATAGTTTTCAATTTATTTTATATTTGGGAGGTGGCTTATTAGCCATCTTTTTTAGCCTGCAAGCATTGGATGGATCCATTCCAGAAATTATAACGTCACTATCAGAAGCAGGAAAAACTAAAGTGTTTCGCTTGGGATGGGATTGGTTTAGTGACCCATGGCTATTTGGAAGTGCATTTATTGGGGGTTCTTTTTTGTCATTTGCATCTCATGGTGCAGACCATATGATGGTTCAACGAGTACTCGGTACACGCGATTTACGCTCAGCAAAAAAAGCCATGATTGGGAGTGGCTTTTTTGTACTTCTACAGTTCTTTATATTCCTTTTAGTCGGTTCATTAATATATTTACAAATGGGCGGAGTAGAAATTCAGAAAGATCGTGAATTCACTACTTTTATTACAACGGTACTGCCGGTAGGTGTTCGAGGTCTATTATTAGCTGGAATATTATCTGCGGCTATGTCCACCCTTAGTTCCTCAATCAATGCTTTAGCTTCATCGACTGTTATTGACTGGTTTGGTAAGAATGCGAGTTTGGCTCTTTCAAAAATGTTTAGTGTATTTTGGGCAATTGTTCTTATTATAATTGCATTAGTATTTGATGAAGGGGATTCTGCGATTGTAATTGTAGGGCTTCAAATAGCCTCTTTTACTTATGGCGGATTATTAGGCTTATTTATTTTAACAAAACTCAATCGAAATTTCTCATCACCCTCATTAATTGTTGGGTTAATAGGCAGTTTAGTGGCAGTGTTTATTCTTAAATCAAATGGATTAGCTTGGACATGGTTTATTGCCTTTTCAACATTGACTAATATTGGACTTACTTTTTTAGTGGATAGTTTGCTTAATCGGAAAAAATGATAAAAAGATTTTCTATAATTATTTTCATCTTACAAATTGCTTTTAGCCAAAGCGATTCTTCTCGATTTACCTATTCAACCCTGTTAGAAATTCCTGATTTATCTTTTTTAAATCGTGTGTATTCCGGTTTAGATATTTTGGAACAAATGGATTTTAAACCTATCCGGGGTAAAAAAATTGGAATCCTTTGTAACCAAACTTCCGTAAATCATAATGGTAAACATATTCTAGATTTACTAAAACCATTTCAAGATATTGAAGTTGTCGTATTATTCTCTCCTGAATATGGATTATGGGGGGCAGATGATAATCGAATTGTTCTGAAGGGTGGACATGAGATTGATCCGGTTCATGGTGCAAGAATTATTGATTTGTTTGAACGTTATAAAGTGCCACCTAATTGGGCCATTTCAAAATTAGATTATATTATTGTTGATATTCAAGACACCGGTGTTCGTCATACAACATTTATGACATCTATTACGAAATTAATGGAATCTGCGAGTGATCATAAAGTGCCAGTCATGATTTTGGATCGCCCAAACCCTATTCGCGCTGATATATTTGACGGGCCAATTCCCCGCCCGGAATATCAATCTTTTGAAGCATATCATTTAGTCCCAATGCGCCATGGATTAACTTTAGGTGAATATGCGATCATGGTTAATGAAAATGGGTGGGTGAGAGATTTAAAACGAGTGGATCTTCGTATTATGCCTATGGCGAATTATAAACGTCAAATGTCATATAGTGAAACAAAATTGCCCTGGGTCAACCCGACTCCTTTCTTGAATGATGTCGAATCGACATTAATGTATGTGGGAATGGATTTATTTCGAGGAACCAATATTAATGTGGGATTTGGCACGGATAAGCCTTATTTAAGATTTGGATCTCCTTGGTTATCTAACCGATATTTAAAAGAACAATTGGAAAATTTAAATATCCCGGGTGTTTCATATAAATTGGTGAAGTATAAGCCGATGGGACATGAAGGGAAGAAGAAAGTGCCACAGTATGATCAATCTTTTTGCAGTGGCATTGATATTGTTGTTACAGATTTTACAATGTGTAATCCAATTGTAGTGGCTACATCCATTATCCTTCTAATGGAAAGAATTCATCCAAGAGAGTTTCAATGGATAGGGAATGGATATGTTGACAAACTCTATGGGTCTAACTTTTTTAGAATATTTGCTGCGCAGAAAAAACCGCCGTCTCATTTACCGCCTATGTGGATGCATGATGTATTAAAATTCAGCACTTTCCGAAATGCGTTTCTTATCTATGGTGATGCTTAAAAGCTCATTGCGTTTTTTTATTATAATCATTATTCTAAACTTTTCTTTAGGGTTTAGTCAAAATTTTAAAACAGTCCCTATGAATGTTTGGCGCTTTTCTGTGAATTCGGATTTTGAGAATTATAGCTGGAATATCCCAAATCAACCTATAAATCTCAGGGAATTAGGTCGGCGTTATTTTGATAATCAAACTATTGATGAAAATGGGATTTTCTCTAGTATGACAGATTTTGTTCAACTTGGAAAAACACCTTTAGATACCCTTCAAACAATTAGCCAATATTTAGATAGTTTAAATCTATCAAATGGTTATTCATTACCTAATTTTTCAAGTGAATATTTTGACACCACCCAAGCATTAGATGTAAGTGGTTTAATCTCAGAAAAAAGATCTAAAATAGTAGCAACAAATACTTATAGGGTGGATTATGGTTTAACCGACATTTTCACAGCCCATTTATCCATCCCCGTTATTCAAAAGCAAACAGTATCGAATGAATATTTTGACTGGATGAGTAATGAGATTCAAGGATTAAGCGACTTTATTACTTATCATCAAAATGCAAAAACAGATCTTGAATTATTTCTATTGTCGAATGATTATGCAAATTTATCAGGAATGGATCAGTCCAATATTCAATACATATATGACCAATTTTATACTGAAGGGAGTGAACAATCGGTGGTGTGGGCTTTGGATAGTGGAGAAGACCCATTGACGCATGGATTATTTCTATCTGACTTTAATCCTACAACCCAACAAGATAGTGTTACTTATTCGGATTTATTGGCTTACTATTATCCGGAATCCTATAGTGCCGTTGGTCTTGGCGATATTTCAGTTGGTGTATCTTTTTTAATCTATGGAGATGCGCCCTGGTCAGGGAATAAACCTTATGCCTTTTTTGGACATATTGCTTCCATTATTCCTATAGGGAAAACACTCGAATTTTATTCGTCTCAAAAAGATTCATTAAATAAACGATTGCAATTTTCGTCCATGGCTATTGGGTTAGGAGTTACATCATACCAAATGGGTTTTGGGTGGAATATTAATTTAAAACATGATTTAAATCCTCGATGGTTTGGTACAATTGATTCTAGATTATCAATCGCGGAAAAATTACCCACACCCATTCGGTTGCTTGGATTTGGCCATTCTCATCCAGATTCAAATGTTGTGTCTGTTGGTAGTGAATACAGGTTTAAGCCGGGGAATGCTTTTTTATTGGAGACGGGAATTGAATTATTTCCTGATGCAAAACAGCGATTATCGATACAATTAAAATATCAATATTTTTCAAAGAATCCGGATTCATTTGTGAGCTTAGATTCCGATTGGGATCAATGGATGCAATCTCATAGTGGGTATGATACTCAAAGTTATGCAGGGAAAATCCACTTTTCACTATGGCTACATAATAATCAACCTCGGTTTAAAATAGGGCCCATTCCTTTCAATGTTATGACGTATTTTAGTTTACCCGTAGGTACAAAAAATACTTGGTCTGGCTTAACAGGAGGGTTTGGTCTAACCTTTTATTTTCAAAATTGGTAAAGGAATATATGAAATACAATAAAGAGATTTGGAGTTGGTCATTATATGATTGGGCAAATTCAGCCTTTTCTACAACCGTTATGGCAGGATTTTTCCCCATATTTTTTGAAAAGTATTGGTCTAATCCGGATGATGTTATTCAAAGTACCTATATGCTTGGGATGGGGAATGCTGCCGCATCCATCATAATTGCTGCGTTAGCTCCATTTTTAGGTGCAATTGCTGATCGCGGATCTGCAAAAAAGAAGTTTTTGTCTATATTTGTTTTTATGGGTGTTTTAACAACGGGGAGTCTTTGGATAGTAAGTCAGGGCGATTGGCAAATGGCCATGTTCCTGTATATTGTTGCTACAGTTGGGTTTATGGGAAGTAATATATTTTATGATGCATTACTCCCTTCCTTAACGACCACGAAAACAGTTGATACTGTTTCCTCTCTTGGATTTGCTCTGGGTTATATTGGTGGTGGATTGTTATTTCTTGTGAATGTTTTAATGTATCAGAACCCAGATTGGTTTGGGATTATCGATCAACCCACCGCAATAAAATTATCCTTTTTATCTGTAGCCGTTTGGTGGGGTATTTTCACTATTCCTATTTTACTCTATGTAAAAGAGCCGGAAAACCCCAATCAAATCCAATTGAACAAAGCGGTATTCCAAGGCTGGGCACAATTAAAAATAACTTTTTCTCACCTCAAATCATTAAAAGTCACTGGATTATTTCTATTGGCTTATTGGCTCTATATTGATGGTGTGGACACCATTATCAAAATGGCGGTAAAGATGGGTTCTACATTAGGATTTGAAACTGGCACATTAATAACGGCATTATTGATGGTTCAATTTATTGCCTTTCCAGCGGCATTAGCCTATAACTGGTTTGCGAGTAAAATTGGTACAAAAAAGGCAGTTCAAATTGCCATTGGAGGATATGCAGTTGCGACATTTCTGGGGACCTTTATGGTGAGTGAAATCCATTTTTATGGTTTAGCAGCACTTATTGGCATTTTTCAGGGCGGTATCCAAGCATTAAGTCGGAGCTTATTTGCTCGGTTGATTCCGAAAGGCAAAGAAGCGGAATTTTTTGGGTTCTATAATATGTTGGGGAAATTCGCTGCCGTTATTGGTCCTATCATGATGGGATGGGTAACACTTGTGACCGAAAATGCTCGAATTGGTATTTTTTCAATTACCCTATTATTCATTGCTGGAAGCTATTTATTATCAAAAGTGGATATGGAAAAAGGCGAACAAATGGCAAAGGAGTTTAATCCATCATAGACACTCTTTAGGTTTTTTTGGAAAAAGTTTGCCTTAAAAATGCTTCTATACCTAACTTTAAACAGAATAAGCCTTGTTGATATGGCGTGCTCTTCAGAGAAAAATGTTTTTCTCGAGGGTTAATCAACAGGGCTTATTTGTTTTTTCGTTGTAAATTCAACTAACCATTTTATGAAATATTCAGCCAAATACTCCCAACTTGTCATGCCCCAAGACACCAATATTCTAGGAACACTCTTTGGGGGAAAAATGATTTCTTGGATGGATATTTCTGCAGCTAAAGTTGCTCATAGGTGCCTTAAAGATGTAGAAGCAGATTCAATTGTAACGCGCGCAATGGAATCCATCGAATTTCGAGAAGCCGTTCAGATGGGAGAGTGGGTTAACTTTGAGAGTACAGTTATCACTGTAGGAAAAACTTCTTTTAATATAAAAGTAGAAGCTTATGCTGAAAGTATAGGCGGAGAAAAACGTTTAGCATGTTCTGGAATTTTTACAATGGTATCTGTTTGTAAAAATGAAGATGGAACTTTTAAAAGTGTGGAGCATGGCTTAAATCTATCATAATCCAATAAAGACCTTTACAAAGCCTACCGTGTAAAGGAAATAATATTCCTTCATGTGTGCGTTAGGGGTTGCAAGGGCCTCCAATAAGAAAGGAATTACACTCATGTCTGACCAAATTTATTCACCATCAAATGCATTTTCTGAAAAAGCGTTGGTGTCGTCGATGAATGACTATCAGAATCTTTATAATAAATCGATCAAAGATCCGGATGCCTTTTGGGCAGAAGTCGCAGAACGCATTACATGGTCCAAAAAATGGCACAATGTGAGGGACTTCGACTTTGTCAAAGGGCACATCAAATGGTATGAAGGTGGCAAACTAAATGTTAGTTACAATTGCTTGGACCGTCATGTAGAAGATGGGCACGGCGATCAAACGGCGATCATTTGGGAAGGAAATAATCCTGAAGAAGATAAAACGTATACCTTTAACGCATTATTAGATGAAGTCCAAAAATTTGCAAATGTTCTTAAAGGTTTAGGTGTTGAAAAAGGTGATCGTGTTTGTATGTATATGCAAATGGTTCCCCAGCTTCCGGTGGCTATGTTGGCTTGCGCACGAATCGGTGCTGTTCATTCCATTGTATTTGGTGCATTTAGTGCCGAATCATTGAGAGACAGAATTAATGATTCTTCCTGTAAAATTTTGATTACACAAGATACCGGTGTTCGTGGAACAAAATTAAATATTCCCATGAAAAGTAATGCGGATAAAGCTGTGGCAGAAACACCATCCATCCAACATGTAGTTGTTGTTCAGCGCACAGGAGAATCTATCGAAATGACTGAAGGCAGAGATGTGTGGTGGCACGAATCCATGGCATCAGCGGATCCATTGTGTGAACCGGTTGAAATGGATGCGGAAGATCCGCTGTTTATTTTATATACATCTGGTTCTACGGGACAACCTAAAGGTGTACTACATACTACAGGTGGATATTTGGTTTATACATCCTATACTCATGAAAAAATCTTCGATTACAAAAAGGGAGATATTTATTGGTGTACAGCTGACATTGGTTGGATTACAGGTCATTCTTACATTGTGTATGGACCGTTAGCCAATCGAGCAACAACCGTTATGTTTGAAGGTGTACCCAATTTCCCTGATTATGGTCGCTTTTGGGATGTGGTGGATAAACATAAAATCAATCAATTTTACACAGCGCCTACTGCTTTACGCGCATTAATGAAAGAAGGGAATGATCATGTTACATCACGAAATTTATCTTCTTTAAGATTGCTTGGATCTGTGGGTGAACCGATTAAAGAACCGGAATGGAAATGGTATCATGAAATTGTGGGTAAAGGAGCTTGCCCCATTGTGGATACTTGGTGGCAGACAGAAACGGGGGGTATAATGTTAACTCCCATGCCTGGCGCAACCCCATTAAAGCCGGGTTCTGCCACATTCCCATTTTTTGGTGTTGAACCTGTTTTATTGACTGAAGAAGGTGAAGAAATTGATGGAAATGATGTGTCTGGATTATTAGCCATTAAAGCATCATGGCCGGGACAAATGAGAACCATTTATGGGGATCATGATCGTTTTATCCAAACCTACTTTGCGATGTATCCTGGATATTATTTTACGGGAGATGGTGCACGTCGTGATGAAGATGGCTATTATTGGATTACGGGACGCGTGGATGATGTATTAAATGTGTCGGGTCATCGGATTGGAACGGCAGAAGTAGAAGGCGCTATTGGGAAAGCAAATGGTGTAGCGGAAGCGGCTGTAGTTGGATTTCCACATGATATTAAAGGACAAGGCATTTATGCGTATGTTACTTTAATGACAGGCGTGAATGAAAGTGATGATATTAAAGCTTCCATTTTAGCTTCAGTAACAAAGGAAATTGGACCCCATTCTAAACCGGATGTCATTCAATTTACTCCGGCGCTTCCCAAGACACGTTCTGGGAAAATCATGCGTAGAATTCTTCGAAAAATCGCAGAAAATGAATTAGATAGTATGGGAGATATTTCTACTTTAGCTGATCCAAGCGTTGTGGAAAAATTAATCGAATCACGTCCAGCTATTTAAATCGTTTCAATGAATCCATGGTGGCTCAGACCTGCTTGGAATGAGCCACCTTTAACTTCAGGTGGTGAATTATGAAAAAAGCCCTTCCCATCTTACTCTTTTTTTCAGCTTGTTTTCTTTTTGAAGATGAAAATCAAAACACAAATCTAACGCTCTCTGAAGGTGCAATAGGTGTTGCCACAGTAAGGTTACATGTAGAACCGGAAGATTCCCTTGCTCAGTTTACCTTTGAGCTCACAAGAGATGATTCCACCGTCCAAACGCTTTCACTTCAATCGGATACCC
>JADHUI010000029.1 GCA_016784605.1 Fidelibacterota bacterium
ATCCACGATGGTTCCGATGGCAATGGCAATCCCGGATAATGCTACAATATTCGCATCTACTTTGAAAAGTTTCATTCCTATAAATACGACCAAAACGGTTAATGGCAACATACTTGAAATAAGTAAAGAAGACCGAAAATGCATCACCATTAATAATATAACTATAATGGTAATGAGAATTTCGTCTCTCAATGCATGATTCAATGTGTCTAATGTTTCGTAAATGAGTCCTGTTCGGTCATAAAATGGCACAACAGTCACATGACTCACTGTTCCATCTGAAAGCGTTTTTGAAGGCAATCCTGGAGATATTTCCTTAATTTTCTCTTTCACGCTTTTGATGGTCGCTAAAGGATTTTCACCATATCGTGCAACAACCACACCCCCTACAGCTTCCGCGCCTTCTTTATCCAACACGCCCCGTCGTAGAGCAGGCCCCAAAGCAACGTGAGCCACATCTTTGATATAAATTGGCACATTATTTTCAGATTTCACAACGGTGTATTCTATATCTTCCAATGATTTGATAAAACCCAAACCCCGAACCATATATTCCACACGATTCACTTCAATCGTCCGTGCACCCACATCCAAATTGGATTGTCGAACCGCATTAAATACGTCTGTCAATTGAATGTCGTGTTCCCGCATGGCAATTGGATTCACATCAATTTGATATTCTTTGACAAATCCGCCAATGGATGCTACTTCCGCAACACCTTCTGCCGATTGCAATGCATAACGCACAGTCCAATCCTGAATACTACGTAATTCTTGCAAATCCCATCCGCCTGTGGGATTACCATCTTTATCCTGGCCTTCTAATGTATACCAAAATACTTGTCCTAATGCTGTAGCATCAGGACCTAAAGCAGGTTGAACATTATTGGGAAGCGTTCCGGATGGAAGTGAATTTAATTTTTCTAATATTCTTGAGCGAGACCAGTAGAATTCAACATTTTCATTAAAAATCACATAAATAGTGGAAAATCCGAACATGGAAAATGAGCGGACTGTCTTTACATCCGGAATTCCCAAAAGAGCTGTGGTGAGCGGATAAGTCACTTGATCTTCAATATCCTGCGGACTTCTTCCTGACCATTTTGTGAATACAATTTGTTGGTTTTCCCCAATATCTGGAATCGCATCAACGGGGATTGGATCTCGAGGTAAATCGCCTAATTCCCAATCAAAAGGTGCGACCATGATTCCCCAAAGAACCGCAGCTGTTAAAAATATCCCAACCACCAAAGGATTGTTGAGGCAATATTTTATAAGTTTATTCAACATTATTTATCCTTAGTTGAAGATTTGAATTCCTGTTTCACTTCACCACATTTCAACATGCTAGCACCAAAATACGGATTATTCACATCCTTCTCTTTGCTCAACCAGGATGCGCCTGTATTATCGAATGCCATTGGGCAAAATATCTCATAATAAGATTCAGATGATTCATGACCAAAAGATTGTTCAAGCAATAGAATTGATTGACTCAATCCATTAAAAGCTTTTCGCGATTCTTCAATCCCTTTCCAATGTTGGGCATAATTTGTTTGAGCAATAAGCTGATCTCGGATTTCATTCCACTTTTTGGTAGCTTTCTCCGATAAATCAAATGATTTTGTTGTGGTGGCTGACAATACAATATTCAAAGCAAATAGAGCCGTTTTTGATTCTTTAAAATTGTCCTTTGCTAATGCATCTTCAGCAATAAAGTAAGCATCCGTAATTAAATTTTGCGCTTTTCGAAAAGATGCTGTGGATTCAAATTGCTCCATTGCGTGTATTTTTTGATTTTGTCCACTGGGCATTCCACCATGATTATGCCCCATCCCAGACGGACCGCCATTTGGATTCATCATACTAGGTTTTGCAGCTATTTGCATTGCGGAATCAATTTTAAAATTCCCTTTCTTTACGACCAATTCCCCTTCTTTGAGCCCAGATTTAACGATATATTTATCTCCAACGCGAGAGCCCAAAACGATTTCTCTTCCTTCAAATATGGGTTCATCACCAGGCATTTTCACATAAACAATCGCTCGATTGCCCGTCTTCAAAACAGCACTTGCTGGAATGAGCAAATTTTCATGTTGATGATTCGGTGTATGAACTATGCCCATGGATTCAGATTTCACCAAATCCATGCCACAAACATTACATTCGCCTTTATGGTCTTGAATGACTTCAGGATGCATAGGGCAAATCCATTTATTCGCCAGTTCAGGATTAATGGCTTTCCCATCTCCATCTAGAGTTGCGTGTATCGTGCCGTGAACAAACATACCTGGTTTAATGATTCCATTGGGATTGAGCACATTCATACGCACTTTTACAGTGCGTGTTTTTGCATCTAAAACTGGGTCGATAAAAGCAACCCGCCCTTCGAATGTTTCTCCCGGAATTGCTTCGGCAGAGAATGTCACTTTTTGTCCAAAAGCAAGCCAAGGTAAATCAGATTCATAAGCGTCAAAAATCACCCAAACACGACTCAAATCTGCAATGGTATAAATATTGGTTCCTGTCTTCACATAAGCCCCTTCCACCCCATTTTTTTGAATCACAACGCCAGACATTGGACTGTAAACCGTAATCAAATTTGATGGAGAATTGGATGACTCAATTTCTTGAATTTGCGAATCCAAAAGACCCATCAATCGTAGTTTTTCCCGCGATGCTTGTAGTGTCGATTCGATGGTTTTCTTGCCAAGAGCCGATTTTCCAGTGTTAGAATTTGATAACTTTCGTGCCTGAATCAGTTCTTCTTGAGCCGTGTATAATTCAGGGCTGTATAATTCCATCATGTGGTCACCTTTATTGACAGCAATGCCTGTATAATCCACAAACATTCTCTCTAATCTACCTGGAACCCAGGCAGTAATATTCCCGATTCGCGATTCATCATATTCTACTTTTCCCGAGAGATGGATTTCTAATTCTGCTATTCCCATTGATGCGGGAACCGTTTCTATTTGTGCCAATTTCATGGCATCTCTTGACATAGAAATTTGATACGGATTTAAGCCACCGCTTTCCGATTCTAATGGGATAAGGTCCATAAAACAAATCGGGCATTGTCCCGGTTCTGGCAGTTGCACAGTCGGATGCATAGAGCAAGTCCAAACTTGATTTTCACTTATATGCGTCTCATGGGTTCCAGTTTGGCTAGAAGATTCTCCTCCTGAAAACCACATTCCAAAGAAAAATGCCACAAGAATAAGACCGACGGTAATTTTGTTATTATTAATAATATTCATGATATTTACTCCCCAGTTAAAACGGATAGTTTAGATTTTGCTTTTAAATGATCAATCAATGCTTTTTCGTATTTCATTTGGAATTTTAGTAATCGTTGCTGAGCGTCAACCAAGGACAGAAAATCTATTTTATCTGAACGGTAAGCCTTCTCTGTCGCACCTAAAGATTCTAATCCTTTTGGTATTAATACATTTTGATATAGATTTATTTGACGTTCCGATTCTTTCAAATCATATAAGATATTTTCTAATTCTGCCCCTAATTCATTTTGAATTGAATTGAGTTTTTGTTCTACTGCTTCCATAGAAAGATTCGCAGATTTTATAGCTGATTTATTTTTTCGAAACCAGATAGGCAAATCCAATGATATTTTTGCCACTAATGGATCCTTTCCACTCATTTCACTTCCTACCTTTTCGCCTGTCCCAATTTTTTCTATGCCAATACCTAGATTGGGTAAGCGATTTAATTTTGCTTTTTTCAATCTGAATTTATTCATATTAAGCTCGGCTTGCGCCATGAGTATATAGGGATTTGTTTCTTTTATCATTTTAAATAAATCTTTTTTCTCAAACCCAATAGTCGAAAATGATAATGAATCAGACACAACAATATCTGACAGATTTGGGTTATTTAACAAAGACCGAAATGATTCTAACAATGGCCGTTTTTGATTCTCTAGCGACAAAAGATCGTCTTCTAGTTGAATCAATTCTATTTGTGTTTTGATTAAATCTGGATGTCCCGTTCTGGATGTAACATACTTAGAGCGAATCACAGAATCCCAATTTTGAATAAGTTCGAAATTTTGTTGAGTCAAATCTCTAATCCGCATCAAATAATAAGAGTCATACCAAACTGTTCGTATTTCGTGCGTAATGGATAATCGTTTTTGCTCCAATTGAGAAAAGGCCATTTCGGCATTGGCGGATTGGATATTGGCATCTGCTTTTCGTTTTCCAAACCAGGGAATTTTTTGCATAATACCAATTTTATATTCTTGTGGACCAACGGCCGTTTCCACGTTCTCCAAAAAATATCCAAAAGATATGGAGGGATTAGGCAATCCTTTAGCAAAAGCAATTTTTGCTTCAGCCGACTTCCATTGTTTAAATTTTTCCTGGATAGATGGGTTGTTTTCCAAACCTGTTCGAATGTATTGATTTAAAATTTCTTCCGAATGATCGGATTGAGCAAAAACCAGTCCGATTCCGAACAAAAGTCCAAAAGTGTATTTAATTATTATTTTATGAAATGATTTCATATTTCTCCTTAATTCATTAATGGCCAAAATAGCCTTAAAGATTTGTGCAAGATACACGAATCTTATCAACGGATTTTCCGTTTAAAGAAAGGAGATATTTAAATCAATAGAGGGAAATTAAAAGCAGGGGGCGGTTCAGGAATCAAAGCCTGATTCAAAACCGTATGCATGATATTGTCATGAATAAATGAAAATAAATTGGGCGCCAATACTTCAATCACTTGAACGATTTCCTGATTGACTTGATTTAACGGTGCACTGGGAAGCATGACTAAAATACGCGTGTCGCAATTCGTCATTTCCATTTTGCAATCCATCTGTTTTTCGGTCTGACAACACGTTTCTACTTCAAGCGCGCAACACGGCATAGCGCATGTATCAAACTCAAAAAGTGGAGCTGCAGTGCTACCAACAAATAAAACTATGAATAGTATGGATAGTGTTTTTTTCATCTACGCGTATATCTTACGCTTGAAATAGTAAATGTTCCAAGAACTTTTTTTATTTGTGTTTATTGGAACTTATTTTAGATTGAATATTATACTATTTGAACATATTTTCAAATAACGAATAGGGAATCAAAATGAATAAAACAATTTTTTCAACAATAGGAGCCGCCTTTTTAGCATCGCTTTGTTGTATTGGCCCTCTAGCCGCACTATTCCTGGGGTCCACTTCAATAGGAATATTCGCATTTTTTGAACCATTTCGACCCTTTTTCGGTGTTTTTACGATCGTTTTCTTAGTTTTTGCATATTCCAAAATATTCAGTCGTGACCGGAGAGACTGTTGTAATACAGACGCATCTAAAAAGACTTTACGCATGCAAAAGCACATATTACTGGGAATTACACCTATCGTTTTTATTTTACTTGCTTTTCCCTATTTCCTTGGTAATTCAGATCATGAAGTTTCCCAAACACGCACGGGCGTGAAGTCTGAATGGGTGATAAATGGCATGACTTGTGAGGGCTGTGCCGCCGGAATGGAAGGATATCTTTCAGCCACAAGCGGAATGAATTCCTGTAAAGTGAACTATAATGAGGGAACCATGCTTTGTTATGCTGAAAACAACAAATTGACAAAAGAAAAGATTCGGGAATTGGTAACTCGTAATGGATTTACGGCAATATTACAGTCCGAAAATTCAAATATTATCAAAGGATAATCGTGTCTGATTGTTGTTCAAATTCTTCTTCAACGGATACTTTAGAAAAAGCCGTCCCCATAAAAGATATGGTTTGTTACTGTTTTCAACACACCGGTAAAGAAATCAAAGCCGACTTTATAAAACACAACAAATCGCTTATTGAAATTAATGTTCGTCAAAAAGTGAAAGAAAATTTATGCTCATGCAAAATCCTCAATCCGAAAGGGAAATGCTGCCTAGGCGATATTCGAAAAGTAATAAAGGGTATAGAAATTGAAGACTGAAAAAATAAAGCGCTCCTGCGAAAGGTCTTATGTAGATTATGATAAAATTCAGCAACTACAATTTGATTTGCTTCTGAAGGATTATGACCAATTGGGAGAAATATTATCCGTTTTTGGGAGTTCGACTCGAATAAAAATTTTGGATTGTTTATCGCAATCTGATGAATTATGCGTCTGTGATCTTGCGGATGTTTTGAGTATGGATGTTTCTGCAATTTCTCATCAACTGAAAAATCTAAAAGAAAAAGGATTTTTGAAAAAACGGCGGGATGGCTTAACTATTTATTATCGTTTATCCTTGAGCGAGAGTTGCAAAGAAACGATTGGATTTATAAAATCCATTACTGATAACAAAATCTTTACAGATTAAAAATAATATTTGGTATGCCACTAAAACTATTTAGGATATCATGAAAAAAATATATTTACTCTTACTGACAAGTTTATTTCCAATCGCACTATTCGGACAATGACCTCTATGAAGTAATCCGTCGCTCCCGGTCGGGAGCACAACAGAAGGCATTGGTGTAAACAAAAGTTCAATCATGGCTGGGATGGCACTTTCATTTAATAATTATCATCCAATCCATGATGAAATAGATGAAACATCGGATACGCATTCGGGAGAAATCGATGTATTCATGACAAATATTTATGGATTATATGGATTGACTGATGCATTAAATCTATCCGTCAGAATCCCCTATAAATATTGGCAACAATTTAATGTAGAGCATGAAGATACACATCACCGGAATGAGATTCAATCCGGGCTAGGAGATTTAACATTGGGATTGAGAGGCATCATTCTCAATGAAAGTTTTGGTCCTGGACAGCGCTTATTTATTGATGTTGCAATCTCTCTGCCTACAGGAAAAGATTATTTAATTAACCCATTTGGTGAAGCAACAGATAGTGTAAATCATACTCACTTCGCTCTGGGAACGGGACAATTTTCCGCTTCATTGGGAGTCGAATGGTGGAAACGATCAGAATTCCCATTTATTCTGGGACTATCTGCAAAATTCAAAAATCAACTTACTGAAAGCAAGATTGGTTTTAAACCGGGAATCGTTGCAAAATTATCGTTACACGCCATAAAACAATCTCCTCTGATGAACTCTGTATTTCCATATCTCAAAATTGATTTTCGCCGGGAATGGCCCGATAAATGGGTTGGATTAACCGCTCCAAACAGTGGTGCAATTTTTATTGATTTATCTGGACAACTTATTTATGAAATGACTGAGAGTCATTCAATGGTCTTTTCTTTAGGATACCCACTGATAAAAGTATTAGAAGGGAGTCAACTTTCAGGCGTCAATTACGCATTAAGCTATCGCTTCAAGTCCTTTTAATCCAATTAATCTATTTCAACAATCTGATCAAATCCCTAAAAGTATCACCGGATGCTTTCCCTTGGATCTCAAATAGCACCATTTCAACACTAGTCTCTTCCCCGCCTGCTCGTATGATTTTATTAATGCCAATAATTTTATTTTCGGGGTTTCGGGTTGAAGTCGCATCCGTTACTATTTCAACATTATAATTACTCTTAATAAGATCTATGGCAGTTTGATAAACACAAATATGAGTCTCAATTCCAGCTAAAATAACATTATCAGGTTTAAGTTCATTTAATATTTCTCGGAAAGATTCATCGCGATAACAAGAAAACACATCTTTAGAAAGAGGCGTTACCCCATTAAGATGTTGACTTACTTCCTTGACCGTGGGTCCAAGTTTTTCCGGTAATTGCTCCATCCATATTATGGGTATATCCAACAATCGTGCACCCTCTATCAAAATACCCAACTGTAGGAATAGATCAACGGAATGATGCATCATTCGAGCTAACTTACCTTGAACATCGATGATGACAAAAACCGTATTTTGTTTTCCTAACATACTATTGTTCCAGAATGGAATCAATTTGAAAAAGAAGATATCTTAATTTTTCATTTTCAATTTCAAGCGATGATTTTTTCTTTTTATGATTGTTTTTAAGAAAATATTTTGCCATCGAAACTGATTTTCCGGTTGCTGGATCGTTGTAAAGCATTTCATCTAGAAGGGATAAATGGCTTGAATTTCCATATTGCCCTATCAATCTAGCAGCACTCGTTCTCACATAATAATTTGGGTCTTTTAACCATTTTTCATATTTTTCTAATAATTCAGGATGATCCTTATAATATTTTCCAGTTTCAGTGACAGCTGTTGCCCGAGCATCCCATGTTGTGCCTCCATATTCTGCAAGTGAAAGTAATTTATTATAATTCTTATCATTTTTTACGGTTGAAAAATATCGAATTGATGCTTTCCTTATGACATCAGTATGTGAATCTTTTTCCAAAAGATCATTTACATAAAGTTTTGCAACAGATGAATCCAATTTTGTTAAGGTTGAAAATGCATCTGCAATTAAATAATAATTTTTCTCATTTTTTATAATTTGAGTAAGAAATTTCACACTGATAGAATCTGATGCATATTGAGTTAATGCTTTCACACATTCACGCTTTACCCTATTATCTTGGTTGAATACTGAAGAAATAAAGAAAGAGTCACCCTTTTTAGGTTTTAAGTTAGCTAAAGATATAACAGATTCTTTTCTAACACCCCAAAAGGAGTCATTTCCAATAGAAAATTTTAATGCTTCAATTACTTTTTTTCGTCCCGATTTCGATTTGAGTTCTTGAGCTGCCCATATTCTATCTAATATATGTGGGGCATATTTTAATTGGTAAATCAATTCTGGAACAGACTTATTGAAAGTTATTTTTTTCGGAATGGAATTACCTTCATCAAATAAAACCATTTTTGGATATGTTTCTGATGGGATTTGTATTTCAGTTATTTTGCCATCTACCCAAATTCTTTCTCTTTGAATTTTGCCATTATCAATGAGGATAATTATCGGCATTTTAAAGAGTGAGTTGTTGGTTAAATCCTGTATTTGGGCAATATCAATTTCAACCATTTTTGTTCGTCGATTATAGTTCCAACTAATGTCATATTCTGGGTATCCCGGATTATAGACCCATTGGTTAAAAAACCATTCCAAATTTTGTCCTGTTGTTTCTTCAATGGCTTTTTTCAGATCGGGTGTTTCCACATTTTTAAACTGATTCTCGCGCGTATAATGCTTAATGGCATCCCAAAAAATATCTTCACTCAATATATCTTTTAACATATTTAGAATTAATGAACCTTTCGCATAAACATGTGAATCGAAGAGTTCCATGGGCAAATGATATCGGTTATATACAGTAGGACGCCTATTCCATCGATCATTTCCTTTAAAAGCGCGGATTTCGCCATAACGGATATATTCTCCTTCATCGTATCCTAAGTTATGTTCTCTATATTGTCGTGAAAAAAATGTCGCAAATCCTTCATTCAACCAAATATGGGCCCAATTTCTTGTGGTTAATAAATCTCCATACCACTGGTGTGCTAATTCATGAGCCACGAGACCATCACTACTTACGTCTGGAATAGAAAAAGCATCATGCATCGTTCTATCAGTATTGTGTGTAAGGGTAATATTCTCCATTCCACCAAACATAAAATCTTCTATAATTATTTGATCATATTTTTCATACGGATAATTCACACCTGTAAGCTGGTTAAAATAAGAAATCATATCGGGTGTTTTGCCAAAAGACCTTTTTGCTTCATGTTTATTTTCTTCATAAACCCAATAGGATACAGGTATATCTTCAAATTGATCTTCAACTCGGACATAATCACCCACGACAAATGAAATTAAATAACTGGACATTGGAAAATTTTCTTTCCAGTGAAATGTTTTTGTCCCATCCTTATTTAGTTTTTCTGAAATTAATTCACCATTGGAAACGGCTACTAAGGAATCAGGAACTGTTATAATCATTTCAAATGTAGCCTTATCATTCGGATAATCGTACAAAGGAACCCAATGATGGTTGTTCTGATCTTCGCCCTGTGTCCATGCTTGAAGATGTTTATTTGGATAAACAGAATCCGGTTGAACAAAGTATAAACCCGTTCGAGGGCTAGCTGTGTAGGCAATTTTCATCTTTAATTGTTTTTGTATCCAATCTCCTGGATTCAAGGAAACATGAACTTTTCCATTTCCTTGATGAAACGATCTTTCTCTGTTTCCGACGAATATGGAAGAAATTATAATATCATCTGCATCTAATGTTAATTCTAAAACAGAGGGATTAAATGTTTGGATAGTATGTTCTACTACACCGGAAACAGATTCTTCATGAAAGTTTATTGAAATGGCTATTCGAGAATGTATTACATCGTAGAATCTATCTGGCGTTGAATGAATGGGTGGTAAATCTCTACCATGAATAAGTGTAATTAGTATAAATAGTATGGCTGTGCGTTTCATTATTTCCTATCATTTAAGGTGGGGAACTTATAGGATCATAATTAATTATTCAAATAACTTCATTTCCGTAAAGGATAAGGGTATCCATAAAACTTGTAATTCATATATTAATCATATAAATTAGGATCGCGTATTCTTGTATATGTGTATTTTTAATGCATATACTCGTTTTGCTTTTTGAAATTCTTGGTGGCCGGAGGCAGCTCTAATGACCCAATTTGGTTAATTTGATAATGGACTTAACGCCTTTAATATTTTGTGAATCCCTAATAAAGGTCGTGGTTTACAGTTCAATCAATCTATTAATCAAATACCCTCCTCTCTTCCCATAAGGGTTCCTTCGGTCTCAAGTTTTTCAACCGTTTCAACAAAGATTACGCATGGAAGAAACTAAAATAATAAGTAGAACTAATTTTATTATTTTTTAATGAAACTATTTTGATTTGGAGAAAAAAATTTGGTAAGTTCGAATAATACAAACAACACACCTGAACTCAATTTCATGTTATATAGTAAATCTGCAGAATATGCAATCCAAGCTCTCATTTATTTAGCTGAGATAAAACCCGATAAACCGGTAATGATCAGTGAAATTGCTGAAGCATATAATATACCTTATCAATTCCTTGCTAAAATTGTTCAAACTTTGGTCAAACAAAGATTAGTTGTAGCAACGCGTGGCAGAAATGGCGGGATCAATTTAGCTCGAGAAGCTAAAGATATTTTTATTAATCAAATTATAAATGCTGTTGATGGTCCTCCACCAGAAAAAGAACAATGTGTTATAGGACTAGATGAATGTAGTGATGTAACTCCTTGTCCGCTTCATCACAAATGGGCTCCCATCCGTAGTCAAATTCGGGAAATGTTAAGCGAAGAACATCTAGATGATCTTGCGTATCGTGTAATAGAAAAAAGAAAATTAATGCACTCTTAAACCTTTTTTTTATATTTATACAGGATTAATTAGTCTTGTATGTATTTTTCTTATTTTTTAAATTTAATGCGGATGACAAAGGTTTTTATGTAACATTAACTGATTTAGTGCAGTTAGTGTTTGCAGGTTCCAAAATACTAATGTGGAGACAATAAAATGTTCCATTTATCAGCGCAACCATTTTCAACTAAAGCTGTTTATCCGATTTCTATCAGGCTAAGCATGCTCCTTTCCATTGCCCTTATTACTACTTTCTTTATTTTTTTGCCTCGTCAATATTCCATATGGGATGCAACATTATCAACTGGAGATAATATAGCCATAGAACAAATTGAAATACCACAAACTCAACAATATGACAATATTTCAACTCCGACCCGCCCTTCAATCCCTGTTCCCGCAGATGATGAAGAAATCGCGGATGATTTAACGCTTGATGAACTGAATTTTGATGAATTTATGGCTTGGGATGATGTGCCACCACCTCCATCTGATTTTGGTCCAAAAGTTAAATTTATTCCATACGATGAAGCGCCAGTCCCTATTGGTGGCATTGGTGCAATTAGGAAAAATATTATTTATCCCAAAATAGCCATGGAAGCAGGCGTTGAAGGCATGGTGATTATTCAAGTATTCATTGATGAAAAAGGGCGCGTAAAAGAAACCGTTATAATGAAGGGCATACCCGGTTCGGGATTAAATGAAGCGGCTATATCTGCGATTCGTAAAACTAGGTTTAAACCAGCAAAACAAAGAGATCGTTCCATTGGAGTTTGGATGAGTATTCCAGTTAATTTCAAATTAAATAAAGGATAATATAATGAAGGAAAAAAAATCTTTTTTAATTACAACTGATTTTTCTGAGTCTGCTCGTTTTGCTTACAAACACGCAATTGATTTATGTAAAACCTATGATGGGTATTTAACGCTTTTGCATGTGATAAACCCTGTCGTTGTTCCACCTGCTTATCTCATGGTAACATCCGAGACTTTAGTATCAAAAGAAAAAGAGAAAAATGTTCAGAAACTTATTAATGAAGAAATAACTAACTTTTTCCCGAAAGAGTTAAATGTAGATCCGATTATTGCTACGGGTGTGCCCTTTGTTGAAATTATTTCTTATGCTCGGAAGAATGTCATAGACATGATTATTATTGCCACCCATGGATTTACAGGTTTAAACCATATCCTTTTTGGCTCAACCGCAGAAAGAGTCGTTCGTAAATCTCCTTGTCCCGTTCTGACAGTTCGTAATCCCAATAAACCATTTGTTTTACCCTAATATTTTATAAATAACTCAACCTGATGAATAAATCAGCAAAGCCATTATCCTATCCTAGCTTTCCATCTAAAATGCTCCATCTTGCTATCATAATTGCTGGATTAGCCGGATTTACATTAGGAGCACATATTGCCTTTCTCGTTGGATTTGATTATTCTCTCGGTAAAGGGTATCATGCGTATATACAATCTCATGGTCATATTCAACTTATAGGTTGGGTTGGGCTATTCATCATGAGTGTCTCCCTTTATTTTATGCCACGATTAGGTCATTTTAAAATTGAAATTACAAAACGCGTTAAATACATTTCATTTTTTATCACAATTGGCATTCTATTGAAATATATTTTCCATAGCGCACTTCCTTATTACACACATGTATCTTGGACATCGACTATTACCTTCCTGACACTTCTTTCTTCTGTCTGTATATTTATTGGCATTTTAATTTATCTCTCTATTGTATTGCAGATTGCTAATGGGATGAAAAATCAATTAAAGGATCCCACGAAAGATATACGATTATTGTTTATTATCATGATACTTGGTTGGATACTTTATGGAAGCGCTCATTTCATTTTATCCGCGATTCTACATATAAATAGTCAAACAATACTATTGCCAAATTGGAATTTATTTATGGTGGATATTTTCATTTACTGGATCATTTTGCCTATTTGTTTCGGTGTTGGATTAAGGGCAATACCGCTATTTATGAGACTCCCATCAATTCAGTGGAATACGCTCTATTTTTCAAAAATATATTTTGCCGTTGTTTTAATCTACTTTGGCCTAAAATTAGGGTATCAATTCATAGATAATGGACAATTATTATTACCATATTTAAATATACTTGGTTTCATAAAAAATATGACTATCTTATGGTTTGTATATCAACTTGACGTAATTATTAAACTAAAAGTTCCTTGGACAGACACTCAAAAAGAAGAATGGATTCCACATAAAAAAGAGTCTAGAAAACATTATCCTGATTATGGTGAGTTTGGGCATTTTGAATGGTTAATAAAATCAGCGTTTATTTGGCTCGTATTTGCTGCTTTATTGGATGCTTACCTAAATATTGCCCTTCTATTACATATACCAACAGAATTAAGCAAAGACGGCATTAGGCATGCTATTTTACTCGGTTTTACAACTCCTTTGATCATGGGTATGGGTGTTAGAATGGTCCCTGGAATGACAGGAGCATTAAGGCTGAAAAACCCTGGTACAGTATTGTGGATTGCTGTTTTGGTAAATGGCGCGGCTATTTCTCGAGTATTACCTATGATTCTTCCTTCAAATATTTTAGATATGATTCCAAATGGATATGAAATAATTATGCCCTTATTTGGTGTATCTGGAATTCTAGGTGTGGCAGCTATTTGGTTATTTTATTTTACGATGAACCCTGTATTAAAGGGAAAACGTCTTCCCTTGCCTAAATCTATTTAATTCATCCTTGTAGTAGAAATTTCTAACGTATAAACTCCTCGCCTTAAGACTTATGAAAAATAGATTTAACGATTTAACCGGTAAGGAATGGCTACCATTCCAAAAATCATTTACCCATTTCACAAACTTTGGCGATTTATACCAAGAAAATATTCGTTTTTTCACTAAACCATCAAATGAACTTACACCGGTAGCATTATTTTCGGGTTCATCATCCAAAGAAATTCTTTTTCAATCGCTTTGTGAAAAATATAAGATTCACTATGGAATCAATAATTTAGATTACATTTATATAGATTTAACGGATGAATTAATCAATCTGCAAACCAAAGATCAAATGGAATCGTGGTTACTGATAACGGTAAATGAAATAATTGGCTATTCATCCAAACTTCTACATCGCAAATTCATTTCGATTCTAATTAATAATATAAACATTCAGGGCAAATACTATCCAATTGCTTGGGAATTATCTAACCGTCTTGCACAGCATTATACTCGAAAAGATGAAAAAATTATCTGCCGTAAAAAGAACCAAGAGCCTTTTATCAATTTATATTTCAGGAAAGATGAAGATAGTGCTTTTAACACAGCTATTTCTCCGAGTGATTTGTGGAACTCAATTCCAGACACAACATCTATTTCATCAATTCAGACACATCCAAATTGGTTTATGCTTAGACCTAAACCCAGGAAAAAAGATGAAATTCTTCATCCCGCAAAGTATCCCGAAGAATTAGTATCTCTTTATTTAAATACCTATTCTAAGAAAGGTGATAATGTATTCGATCCAATGTCAGGAACTGGGACGACACAGGTAGAATCGCTTAAATTAAGTAGAAATGGATATGGAGTAGAACTTAGTTCTATGTTTCATTCAATTGCAGTAAACCGTTGCGCACAGGTAGACTCTAATAGTAATCAATGGAGTCTTTTTGAGGGAGATGCTCGGAATTGGACGGATGGGAAGTTTCCAACTTTTGATTATATCATTACATCGCCACCTTATTGGGATATGCTCAATATGCAAGGGGCAGAGAATCAGGCCTTAAGAAAGAAAAAAGGTCTCCAAACTAATTATTCAGATAATGAAAAAGACCTAGGGAATATTGATGATTATTATTCCTTTTTAAATGATTTAGTGAAATTATACATTTCAATTATTACCAATCTGAAAGAGGGTGGTTATTTTACAATTGTAGTTAAAAATATTAAGAAAAAAGGGAAAATATATCCATTTGCTTTTGATCTTGTATCCAAGTTGAGTCCGTCCTGCACGCTATCACATGTCGGATATTGGTGCCAAGACGATTTAAGGCTTGCGCCATACGGATTTGGAAATACTTGGGTGAGCAATACGTTTCATCACTATTGCCTCACATTTAAAAAAATGAATTAAACTTCTTCAGATTCTCTGATTCTTTTCCATTCTTTCACTTTTAATCCAATAGCAATTACAAATATTGTAATAATCAACGAAAATGCCAGCAATCCTTTTCTTCGGTAAATAACTTCATCTAGTAATACATTGGATCCATTAATCGCTGCCTGGATAGAAACAAATCCCGGTGCCGCTCCACTATCTACAAATGCATTATTAAAACTATGAATATTTGTACGAGTTTGAATAAGTGCTTTTTTTGCATCTTCTAAATCAAACAATAATTCGGATACAATCATACCCTTATGCTCTGCCTTCTCAACCATATCATGTGCTTGGATTAATCCAATTTTCAAACTATCAATTGTTTGGTAAAAATGGGAAGCCATGAGTTTGGCTGGATGAGAATCTTCATGACATGGTTTACATGCAGATTCTGAAGACCAACCAAGGAATTCGTCTGTTGGTATTTCGACATCATGATTTCCATGGCACGCTTCACATTGCCCAAACCCTTTTGAAAGAAATATATCATTGAGGTGACTTTTTTGAAAGAGATTCTTATTATTTGAATGACATGTTCCACAAATTTGATCTACATTCTCCACATATGGGGGTGTTGCACCGTGATTCCCATGACAATCATTACAGGCTGGGGCACCTATATCACCATTCTCAAGTAAGGCGACGCCATGTACAGAATTCTTATATTCATCAAATTGGTTTGTAGGCAAACCGGATTCGAACATACGTGTATCATCGCTATGACATTTTGAGCATGTTTCCGGAATGTTTTTAGCATACACGGGCGCTCTTGGGTCATTAACAGGCAATATTCCGTGAACGTTATGACAATCTGTGCATACGGCCACTTTATCATTTCCTTCAGCTAAGGAGATTCCATGGCCACTTGTCTTATATTGTGATACTTGATCTACCTTAACATCTATAGAATAACGACGCATAAATAATGGATCACTGTGACATTTTCCACAAACATCTAATTGTTCACTCTTCTCTATAGCACCAATAAATGTTTCATTTTCCCACATAGCTTCATCTTCATCATCAAAAGCATTTGGGTCACCGCCATGACAATCTGCACAGCTTAATCCAACTTTAATATGTATATCAGATTCAAAATGGTTTACAATTTTATCTTCATCATCTAATTCTTGGTCCACTTCGACATGACAAGCAATACAAGCATCTTCCTGAGATAAATTGGATCCAAATAGGAGAGAAAAGATAAGAAAGGAATATAGGCAAATAGATTTTTTCATCATGTTAAATACCCCCAAGCAGTTAAAACGATCATGTAAATAATAAGTAATATTCCAAACCAAGTCCAAAAGGGTGTCCTAATGCCATCATTTGCTTTTTTATCTAGGAATGGAACTAAAAACCAGATGAGACCTCCAATAGAAAAAAGCATAATACCGAATAATTCTCCTTCTATAAAAAGCACATGCGCTGGAATGTATTTTAAAGTTTGAAACATGAACATAAAATACCATTCTGGTTTAATGCCAGCTGGCGCAGATGCCAATGGGTCCGCCTTTGGCCCTAAATCCCATGGAAAAAATACAGCAAGTAATGCAATTAAGTTTAATACTATTAACCAAGCCATTGCATCCTGCAAAGCAAAGTCCGGGAAGAAAGGGATGGATTTTCTTTTTTCTTCTGGAATTTTTTCAATTTCAGGTGGAACGCTCATGCCTTGCACTTGAACTAGAATTAAATGAATACCTAATACCACGGTAAACATTCCTGGTAATAATGCAGTATGTATCCCATAAAACCGTGTTAATGTTGCACCACTAACTTCATCTCCAGCTCTTAATAAGCGAAGAGCAAAATCTCCAATTACTGGTACTGCACCTGCTATATCCGAACCAACTTTCGTTGCAAAATAGGCTAATTCATTCCAAGGCAATAAATACCCCGAAAAACCAAAACCTAAACTTAGCATAAGTAATATCATGCCAGTGACCCAAGTCATTTCCCGCGGTTTTCTATAGGCTTTTGCAAAAAACACGGTAAACATATGGAAAAATGCAAATAGAATAAATAGGTTTGCACTCCAACTATGAACTTCCCTTATGAGCCATCCAAACTCAACACGAGAAATTATAAATTTCACACTTTCATAGGCTGTTTCCGCGCCAGGTTGATAATATAATATTAATAATATCCCCGTAAATACCTGAACCATAAAAAGGAATAGAGATACACCTCCTAAATAATACCATACCGAACCATAAAAAATAGGAACACGTTTTTTTAATGCAAACTTTTTAACAGAATCTAAATCGATTCGTTCATTCATCCATTCGTATATACTCATATCAAGATAAATCCATTTTACTTACAATTATTTTCTCTCTTGCAATATCGACTTTAAACTGGGCTAATGGTTTTGGTGGCGGTCCAGAAATATTTTTCCCTTCAATATCATATAGACCATTATGGCAAGCACACCATATTTGTTCTGTTTCTTTTTTAAATTGAACATTGCAATCCAAATGTGTGCACGTGGCTTCTAATGCTTTGAAATCACCACTTTCTTTTCTTATTACAATAATTGGCTTTCGCCCAAAGCGCACAATCTTAGAAGAGTTCTTTGGGAATTCTGCGACTAAACCTAAATCTATATTATTAACATTTAATTCAGCGGTTTTTGGTGGGACTAAAAATCGAGCAACTGGGTAAATCACAGAAGCAACCCATGCAACAAGCCCTGTTTTTAATATTGTATTTAAAAAAGAACGCCGTTCTTTTTTAATTTCTGTCTTTGTTAGATTACTCATTAAATTGAATCCTTAAGAATTACGGCAATGGGTGTGCAATTTTTGGGTAAAATTCTTCAAAATCAAACGGTTTATAACTTGGACTTTCCTCGTTATGACATTCGATGCATAATTGTTCAGTTGGTTGAATTAATCCAAGGGCTGCACCATCCATTGTACCTTTATTGATTGCTACCATTTTTTTCTTTGATTTATATTTACTTCCAGGTCCATGGCAAACTTCGCATCCAACCCCTTTTAAATTTTCCATTCGTTTTACTGCCTTTGTCGGCTTCTTTCCATCTTTAGTTTGAGCCCAAAATTCAGCATTTTTAATTTCATATCCACCTTTTCCATATCCTGTCACATGGCATTTCACACACGCTTCTTCTTCCCAAGGATTACCTAACCCTTTTTCTTTTGCGATTTCGATAGCTTCATCCCCTTTTAAAGTTTCGAAAGCATTCGAATGACGGCTATTAATCCATGATTTAAATTGATTTCCAGTCTTATCTTTTTTGTGGCACATTTTACATTTTTTTGACCCTACATAGTCTTGACTCATGAGTGTGGTAGTCAATATTAAAAGAAAAATAGTGTGATATATTCTCATTGTTTAATCCCTTTTTTGAACCATAATTAGAATGCCCCGCATAACGAGGCACTCTAATTTACATAGATTTGTTATAGGGTGAATTATTTAAATAACTTAGAAAAGAAACCACGATTATCTAATTCAGCATCTTTTCGTATTTCTTTAGCCATATGTCTTATTTCAGTTATGTCCATAACCATTTCATTCCATCCATACCATAATGTATAATCTGGGTTATTATGAAAAGCACCTTGAAATAGTCGCATTCTATGCTTCAAATGCATTACAAATAATGTTTGTTCAATCGGTGTTGGTGCATCATGGAAGGCTAATAAATCAGGAAAATCGTAGGTATAATGTTCAGGTTTTTCCAATAAGCCATCTTTATATAAATCGGCTATAATGAGTATAGCTTCAGCAAGAAGTTCATCTCCACGTCGAATGATTTGATCGCCTTTTTCAAGTTCTGCCCGAGCATAATTCTCAGAATGGCATTCACTACAAGTAGCAATCATTTTATTTCTTTCTTTATCGAACCCTTCTGCCGTTAAACGGGCCACTTGAGCACCTGCAACCACATCAAGTCTAGGTGTTGGATTTCCGTCTGGGTCTAGTACACCTAACGCCTGTAATATTGTGACTCGATTTGCCCACCATTCAGCATCTTCACCTGGGTAAGGTGCTAAGCCATCAGTTCGTACGGCCAGGAAGCCCCAAGCAGTTCTAACTTCATGATCTCCATTTTGCATATGACATGTTTGGCAAGTTGGCGCCGCTGCATCTTCAGGTAAAATACCTTGCTGTTTCAACAAAGCCCTTACCCCATGCTTGGACGTAGAATACATTTCCCATTGCGGATGATCAAAACCCATATGGCATGTTTGACAAGCTTGTGGCTGCTGAGCTTCCTTTAGTGAAAAAGCATGGCGTGTATGACAAGCATCGCAAGAAGCAGAACCAAAGTGATGACCATCTTCTTTTAATTCGGCAATTTCTTCTTCAGTTTTAATGCCAATTTTATGACATCCACCACATCCTTTTCCTCCATCAATCAATTCCATTGGTTTAAAATGGGTGGTTGGCATTGCTTTTAAGGCAGCCCAAGCAAATGAATGTTTTCCTTTTTTATATTGATTTACCTGTTTTTCGTGGCAACCCGCGCATGTTTCTGGTGTTGGAATGCCAGCATTTTCAAAATCTGTATCTGTTTGATGCTCATCTCCATGGCAATCTGAACAGCTCACATCTTCTTCATAATGCGCACTTATTTTATAATCTTTAACCATTTTAGGGGAAATGTCAGAATGACATTTAATGCAGTTATCTGCATAAACACTTGCAACCATTAGTCCTAAAATTAGAATAAGTCCTTTTCTCATAACGATACCTCCATATTGGTTCTAATCTCCTATTGTAGATTCTGCATCTTTAATAGGAATGGTAAATTACAATTTATAACAGGATATCGCCATCTCTTTTTCTTTTTTAATAATATGAAACACCAAAGGTCATTTTTTCGTATAAATGGGGATAAAGAGAAATAAACGATTTGAGATTGAGAAATGATGCTCCCATGTTTTTAATTCGAATAGAGAAATATTTAGATTTAAATGTATTTGGAGAAATCGCATCAAATTGCTTCCATTCTTTTTTACTGCTATACCCCATTAATATTAGGGCAGGTCTAAAAGCTAGATTACTATGATATATAAAATCGCTACTTCTTTCCTTCATTTGTTCCCAAAACCAAGAAATCTCAAAAGGAGATTGATCGAATTTATTTCTTTGATATTTTCGCTGTAAAGATTCTAGAAACACTGATTGATCTTTCGTGATTTGAAAGGATAAAAATGGATTATCCCGTTTTTTATCTTTTAAATCCCACCCTTTCATAAATGAAAACAAAAAAATCGATTCATCACATTCAGTAGGATGTAATAGGATGTTTTTTTTAGACCATTGATCCCATTTACCTCTATTTGGAACGAATGCTGGCAATTGCATATATTCTGACGACATCAGAATTGGGCCATCGTGGTATAAAAAATTATTTTTTAAATCCCACTCTTCATTTCCAAGAATAAAATCTTTTTTATCTGGCATATAAAAGGGCGTTTCACATAAGTCAACTTTTATAGGGATATCGTTATTTATACAGAATTCTTTAAATATTATTTCTGATAATTTTCCTTTCGCTATATTAATTATTCTCTTGGACAAATCATTGATCTTCATTCGATTAAATGTAAAAGGAATGGATAAAAGTGCATAATCTAAAGAATCATTAACTGCCTTGTCGAAAAGCGTTTTTGGCAAGGATATTTTAATTATTTCATTCGATTCCATATTTAAAATATAACAAATGTAAAATAAAAAAGGGGAGCAATGCTCCCCTTTATATTAACCTAAATATCGACGAAGTGATTTACTTCTAGATCGATGTCTTAATCGCTGAATAGCTTTTTCTTTAATCTGGCGAACGCGTTCTCTCGTCAAATCGAATTCTTCACCTATTTCATTCAAAGTCATTGCACTATCTCTTTTAATACCGAAATACATTTCGAGGACAGCACGTTCTCTTGCTGCTAATGTATCTAAGGATGATATGACTTCTTCTGTCATGGATTCCCTCATTATTTGGGTTTCCGGTGGTGCTTCTTGTGTATCTTCGATAATATCAAGAAGTGAGCTATTTTCGCCTTCTTGGAAAGGAGAATTTAATGAGCTATGGCGACGAGAATATTGTAATGCTTGATAAACTTCATCTCCGCCCATTTCTAATTGTGTTCCAATTTCATCTCCTTTAGGCTGACGTTCAATTTCAGCTTCTAATTTTTCTGCTGCGCGGGTGATTTTCGTAATCGTTCCCACTCGATTCAAAGGTAAGCGAATCAATCGAGATTGTTCAGCTAATGCTTGAAGAATGGATTGTCGTATCCACCAAACAGCATATGAAATGAATTTAAAACCACGGGTATGGTCAAAACGTTTTGCAGCTTTTATTAGGCCTAAATTGCCTTCGTTTATGATATCTGCAAGTGACAAGCCGTTTCCCTGGTATTTTTTTGCAACTGAAACAACAAAGCGAAGATTGGCTTCAACCAATTCTTTCATAGCTAATTCATCATTATTTTGAATACGAATTGCTAATTCAACTTCACGTTCCGGTGGCAATGGATTAAATTGTCCTATTTCAGCAAGATACATGCTAATGCTCCCGCTAGAAACTTTACTGACTTTTTTCTTTTTCTTGGGTTCTGCTACTATTTTTGTATCAGCAGCTTTCGCTGTTATTTTTACTTCTTCAGCGGTTTTCTTCGTTTTTTTCTTTGTTTCTTTTTTAGCCAAGAATAAACTCCATTAATGTTTATTTGTTTACGTTTATGCCTTTTCTGGACTGCATAAAGCCGACGAATTTACAGTCTATTTATTTTAAAGACTATTTTAAATATAGTATTTTTTGTGATTGTATTTCCACACCAGATCGAATTTGTACATAATATTGGCCGGATGACACTCCATCACCTTGCGAATTCTTTCCCGACCATACTCTATGCATAATTTGATCTTCTTCCGCTAGGACCGTTTCCGTCCATATTATTTTTCCTGCAATATTGTAAATACTTAATTCGATTCTATTAAATGGGCCAGAATTAAATGTTATTTGAATTTCATTATTAAAAGGATTTGGGAAACAGGGTCTTATTGAAAATTCGGACTGTATAAAATAAGGACCACTTGAATTAATTTCCGAGAACGATTGATAGCTTTCTATATTATTTACGGATAAAACTATCAATTCATCTTGCTGAAATGGAATCCAATCCATTTCGCTATCGACACTTGTCTCCGGAGGGCGACTCATGATTGACTTGTGCGAATAGTTGTTATTACCTGAATAACTCAATGCTGATTGACCTCCATAGGCATATAGAGATTGCCCATCTGACATAATAAAATTCATTTGAGATGGTGGTATAAAATCACTAATCTGAGAAACAGCTTTTTGAATACCATCGAATATTGACCCCGTTTCTTCCATTAATTTCATAATGAGTAAAAAGTAAAGCTCAGAATCGACAACTCGGTTCCATCCTTCATTTTGCCAATGCCCACTTCCAAATGTTTGGGGTGGATGATTCACTAGCCACGATTCATTAGAATCATATTCGGTAATTAAATCATAAAGTAACGATTTTGAAATAGTGCCATTATGGATGAATGTAAATGTTTGAGTATTATTATGATAAATGAAAGGATGTGGATTAGGAATGGCTCCTGCCCCAGACGTTGTTGCCCGTACATGACCTAGTGCTAAAGTGACATCCATTGAATCATTTAAGTTATCGTCAATACATTGCCAAAATTGAGCCGAATCTTCTTCTGTTGATTTCGGCGAACGAAATACGCTTAATGAATCATTTTCTGTATAAAAAGCCAATCCCCAACCATCACGAAATGAATGACCTTGCTGGTAGAGTGCTTCAATTTCATCTGTAATTATAGGTGTGGATGATGATATTGAATAATTCCCATTCGCAATAACCGCCCAAAGGCGACATCCTAATAAAAGTGACGGTAATACATTTAGGAAAATAATTAAAAATCCTAAGTGGTATCTTTGCTTAGTATAATATCTCATTGATTAAAGAATTGTTTTTTAACGAGTAAAATAATTTATGAATTATCTTCAAAATTGGATTGTTGTATTTTTCCATAAGGCGACTTCTATTTCCCACCCTGAAGGATCTTTTAGGTACCAAGCTGACGAAAATGGCCACTCAATAACGCCACCATAAAGTATATTTAAATTTTGTTCTTCAATAATAGCCAACCATTTAGACTTATCGTCTATTTTAAGACCGAAATGTGACATCGCATGATATCCTTTTTGATGAATCAATTCGGGATTATGTGGATTGAGACCTGGATGTTCATAGACACACAATAATGCGTCTCCGGATTTTAAAATACCCCAAGGTTTATCATCTTGAATACCCTTTTCTACTAGTTTAAAACCAAATACTTGGCCATACCAAGTGGAAGTTTCATTGAAGTTTTCCACCGTAATATTTATATGGTCTAATCCTTTAACCAATGGTTTTATCATTATTAAGGCTCAATTAATGTTTGTTAATTTGATTCGTTCATCGAAATTTACACCAAGGAATTCGAACCAATACATACTATTGATATTTTTGATTCTATTTAAACAATTAAAGGAACACCCATGAAAAAACTTTTTCCTATTTTAATCCTATTCATCTTCATTGCCAACTGTGACAAAAAACAATCACCGTTAAAGGATTTTGTGCTCAATAATGATCCTGCTTTTACCTATGAAATTGTCAAAACGATTAAAGGTGAAAAGTGGACAACAAAAGTTGTAAAAATGGTTTCTCAAAAATGGTTAACCGAAGATGAAGTTGATTTACAGGAGTGGTGGCATTGGCTAACGATTGTGATTCCTGACAATAGAATTGAAACAGAAGCATTAATGGTTGTCAGTGGTGGAAGCCACAAAAACAAAGTGCCAAATGAAGCAAATGAAGCGCTCATTGGAGCGGCTATTGGCACTAAATCGGTCATAGCATCTATTTCTAATATTCCATTTCAACCATTAAGCTATAAAAATGATCACCAAGATGAGCGCTACGAAGATGATATAATAGCGTACGGCTGGAGACAATTTTTGGAAGGGGGCGCAAAAGATGAAGATGCCTATTGGCTAGCTCATTTGCCTATGACCAAAGCGGTAATGCGTGGGATGGATGTTGTTCAGGAAATTGCAGCTGTAGATAGTTTTATCGTAACAGGTGGCTCAAAACGCGGATGGACCACTTGGACTACCGGTATTAGTGATTCACGCGTAAAAGCAATTATTCCCATTGTAATAGACGTATTAAATGTTGTTCCATCATTTAATCATCATTGGAAATGCTATGGCGATTGGTCTCCCGCTATAGATAGTTATAAAAATGAAGGAATAATGGATTGGATGGGGTCGAAAGAATTTGATCGAATGCTCGAAATCATGGAGCCATATTCGTTTGTAAATGAATTAACATTACCGAAATTTTTAATAAATGCTACAGGTGATGAATTTTTCGTAACTGATTCATGGCAATTTTATTGGAATGATCTCGTTGGCCCGAAATATTTACAATATATCCCAAATACCAATCATGGATTAAACGGTTCATATAACTTGGGCAGTTTAATTGCCTTTTATGATTCAATCATTAAAGACAAATCTATTCCCCAATTTGATTGGAAAATAACAAATAATACAATTTTAATAGATATACCTGATCAAGGAATAGATTATGAATTAAAAAAATGGACAGCAATTAATACTGAAACTCGCGATTTTAGAGTGGCAGTTATCGGTCGTTCATGGCAGTCCGAATCAATTACAGTATCTAATAATGGTCATTACTCAATCAAAATTGATTCACCAGAAACTGGCTATAAGGCAGGACTCGTTGAAATTATATTTAAAACGGATCCCAATTACCCAATGACGTTTACTTCTGGGACTGTTGTCACTCCAAATACTTACCCTTTTGGTGACTTTAAAAGCCAATCACCTAAAGGTACATACGAATGATATCTAGGAATCTATTTAAGTAGGAGAATGCGCTGAGTCGCTATATCATTTGATGCGTTCATCATCATAATATATATCCCAGATGGAACGAATTGGTTTAAATGATTTTTTCCATTCCAATGGGCTGAATAATTCCCTGCACTTTTAAATTCGCTAACAATCTTTTTAACCGTATTTCCTTTTATATCGTAAATAGTCAACTGTACTTGAGAATTTTGGATAACTTGATATTCTATTGTTGTTTCTGGATTGAAAGGATTCGGATAATTAGACAATATTTTTGTGTCTTGTGGGATAATTGGGGTTTGAATAGACAATGGGGGAATATATTCACGTATTTCGACAAAATTATCAACACTTCCTTCTACAGAATCCAAGGTGTTTAATACATCTAATTGATTGTTATCATTTTTTACAAATGCATCCAAGAAAGTATGAATCCAGACATTCGCAATTCTAAACGCTTCATCGCTTAAAGAATGTTCTTCTCCTGTTAGGCCGATTAGGTACTTTGAGCCAATTAATCGTTGTATTGCCGATTTTGTTACTGTGAATGGCGCAGCAGAATCGTTTGTTCCAGCTACAGCCATAAATGGTCTAGAGACACTTGTAAGGCCCGAATGATTGTCACCAAATAATTCAAAACTGCTATTACCTAACCATGGAAGAAAATTCCCAGCGGCTTTGATACGATCATCAATTGTTGTTGGGCGTGTGGTGCCAAATGCACCGTTCATTTCTCCACCTAATAACGCCATTGTTGTTGATGCTCCCAAACTTAATCCGATGGCTCCAATACGATCAAAATCAATGTGTCCAGAAAAATCAACATTATTTTCGAGTTCGTCAATTGCTATTTTAATTGATAAGGGCCGTAAAGCTACTTTTTGATATTCATTAACATTATCCGAAATTCCAGGGAATCTGCCATCTCCATGAAAAAGAGCCATTACAATATAGCCTTCTTCGGCAAAGGTGGCGAGTATATCCATCATCCAAAGCGGGTACCCACCTGAACCATGCGAATAAACAATTAATGGGTATTGAGTATTCTCATCCTCAAAAATAGGCATCTCATTACTTTGTTGCATATGCGGAAAAATTGTTCCCCATGGTTCTGTATAGGATGGTCTGTCATTTGATTGTGTTGTCGGATACAAAATAAATCCAGCATAAGGGTATGTTTCACCCGCTTCATCGCCATAAAGCATATTATCATTCGGAACAGTAACATTAAATTGAAAAGCATTTGAAGGATTAGCTAATAACGTAGATACATATAATTGCGGACTGCCATTCCACCCGCTACCGCTATAATAATCACCTATACTTCCACCCGCAGATTCTATCTCTTGAAGTTGTGATTGACTTATTTCAAAATTTGTTGATCCGATTTCGGCATTAAGATTCGAACTGTGGATCAACAATCCTAACAATAATATTATTCTATAACTCATGTCATCCTCCTCTCAATTAGTATGAATTAGATATCAAATTAACGTCTATCTTGCAATTTGGCTAATAATCTTAAAAGTTCTAAATATAGCCAAATCAAGGTAACTAGAAGTCCGAAGGCGCCGTACCATTCCATATATTTTGGCGCACCCATTTCTGCGCCTTCTTCAATAAAATCAAAATCTAACACTAAGTTTAATGCTGCAATTCCTACAACTAGCAAACTAAATAATATACCAAAATTTGAACTGCTGTGAATAACCCCAATTCCTGATCCAAAAAAACCCATTACAAAGTTTATTAAATAAACAATAGCGACGCCTCCTGTAGCCGCCACAATACCTAACTTAAAATTTTCTGTTACTTTGATTAAACCAGATTTATAGGCTAATAGGAGAGCTCCTAAAGTACCGAAAGTTAAAAATATTGCTTGAACAGCTATTCCTGGATATTGAAGCTCAAACATACGAGATATTGCTCCTAAAACTAATCCCTGAGATAAAGCATAAATAGGAACAGATACATATCCCATTTTCGGTTTAGTTATTGTTAAAATAGCTGCAATAATACCAACAACAAGCCCAAAAATAACTAATCCCCATTGTGTTGGGTTATTCCATGTAATGGATGCGGCCATAATAACGAGTAACAGGGAAAATCCTGTTTTATTAACGGTTCCACTAATTGACATTGATCCTTCTGTGGCGGACACTAAATGTTGTTTAAATGTAGATGCTTTAAGCGCTGGGTTTCCAGAACGAAGAGATAAATGTCTATTCATTATTTTCTTCCTTTTCTATACGAATAAATGGTTTACCATTATGTGAATTATCCTTAATTATTTTAAGAATACTTGCTAACACAATGAGAATAATAGGCAACCATAATAAATAAAATGTGCTATTCAACGGATGTCCTCAATTAATTATGTAAAATAGTAAAATGTACTCGATGGATTTGAGTATTGTGGAGCCGGACGGGATCGAACCGACGACCTTCCCGAATTCCTTCGGGACGCTCTCACTCTGCATTCTCTATAATCCATTGGATATATTTTCTGCTTTTTTTCTTCTTAATTTCATTTTCTCTTTTAACAGCATCTTT
>JADHUI010000045.1 GCA_016784605.1 Fidelibacterota bacterium
TATCTTTGTTCCAGCGTGAGCTGGCTGTAGTGTTTCATTGGTGCTCCTCATTTTTGTCGGTGGGAAAAGTACGAAGCCTACAGCAGTTCCGCTATTTTCACAACCAATCTTTGAGTTGCACTTAAGAGTTGAATTCAAGTAAATTTTGTTTAACTTTCCGACCTTCAAGGGGTCATTGAAGAAGAATCTTAAATAGGGAAAACTATGTTTAATAAACATTTATTTGTATCTTTTATAATCAGCTTTACATTGATAGTTGCTCAAGGTCATTCCGGTAGGGGTGGTAGTGGACGACCAGCTATGGGGAAAATTTCAGGTGTTGTGGTTGATTCTCTATCCGGACAAGAAATTGCCTATGCATCCATATCTGTGATTAATATGAAAACAGATGAAATTGTCACAGGAGCGATTACGGATGAATCGGGTTATTTTAATATTACAGGTATTTCATTTGGGCGTTTTATGGCTCGAATAGAATTCATTGGATATTCTCCAAAAAATGTTGGTCCAATAAAAATGTTTCCAGGTGGCGGTTCAATGGAACCCTTTCTTGGTCAAATTTTGCTTCAACAAAAAACAATCGAAATGGGTGACGTAACGGTTACAGCAAATAAACCAATTTTCACCCATTCTGTTGATAAAAAAATATTCAATGTTGAACAAAATACTACCACAACAGGCGGGAATGCGATTGATGTATTAAGGCAAATTCCAGGTGTAGAAGTGGATATGAATGGTAAAGTAAGTCTTCGGGGAAATACAAATGTAAACCTACTGATAGATGGTAAATCCACACGAATGGGGGGTGCGAATCAAGAAGCATTATTAGAAAATATCCTTGCCAATAATATCAGTGATGTGGAAGTCATTACAAATCCTGGCGCCAAATATGATCCTGATGGGATGGCGGGTATTTTAAATATAGTCTTGAAGGAAAATAAATTAGCTGGATTAAATGGAAGTTTTTCTTTAGGAACAGATTTTGGAAATCGTAACAATGGGTCTGGGCAGATAAATTATAAAAATAAGCATTTTAATTTATTTTCAAATGTAGGCATAAAGGCGAGAGTTCGAAACCGTACAGGCGATAATGAGCAAATTATGAATTTGGACGGAATGAATACAATCCTAAATGAAATCACTTCAAATGATCGGAATGGTTCAAATATATTTTTTAAAGGTGGAATTGAATATTCACCAAATCGATTTCATACCGCGGGCTTAGACATGACTTACAGTGATGGCGGTGGTAAGGGAGATTCTCGTGTGGATTCTGATCATACTGTCAATGAGTTACAATCCATTTATAATCGTGTGACGACAGGAACGGGATTTCGGGATGGTTTAGATTTGTCATTGAGTTACGACCATAAGTTTCAAGACCCACGCCATAAGATTAATATTTTAGCAAGTAAATCCGTAAATACGGATGATCATGATGATTCATTTGAAATGTTTTTAGAATCAGGCGATCCAGACTTGCTTGACTTTTCGACACAAGGAAGCGATCGGTATAACATAAATAACTCATCATTATTCCAAGTAGATTATATACTTCCATTAGACGAAATAAAAATTGAAGCAGGGTTAAAATCCACGAATCGGCTTATGGATGATGACTTCTTTTCTCAAACGCAAGATGAGTTAACAGGAGAATGGGTCGCTGATGACTCTTTAAATAATCGATTTAAATTTAATGAATCAATTAATGCGGCATATACACAAATTTCTCTCAACAAAGGAATGATTCAAGGCCAATTTGGACTTCGATATGAAATGGCTGAATCACGTTCTGAGTTGGTTACAACAAATGAATTATTTGACAATCCCTATAATAGTTTATTCCCAAGTGCGTCTATTTCATTTGGTCCTAAGGGTATTTTCCAATTACAAGCGAGTTATAGTAAGAGAATTAATAGGCCTTCTTCTCGAAAATTAAATCCATTTCCTAATTATCGAAATAAAATGAATATGCGAATGGGGAATCCATTTTTGAAACCGGAATATACCGATAGTTACGAACTGAATTTTTCAAAAATGAACCAAAAATTATCCATCACAGCGGGCCTCTATTATCGTCATATGGTTGACAAAATGCGTCATCATAAATTTGTGCGAGAAGATGGCGTAGGGGTAACTACCTATGTGAATTATGATGATTCAAAAACGTATGGTGGTGAATTGGTGCTATCTGGACAACTTTTTAATGGATTGCGTGTGATGCTAAGTGGAAATGCTTATTTGGACGAGTATGATGCCTCAAGTCTTGGAATGGCCGAATACGATGCTGATGCGATTGGTTTGTCGGGTCGTGCCATGATTATGTGGAATATCACAAAGAACACTGAACTGATGTTAATGACATTTTATCGTGCCCCGATGGATATTCCGCTGGGGACAATGAATGCTATGTCTTTTACAACCTTTTCCTTGAAACAGTCCTTTATGGATAAACGAATGAGCTTGGCCTTAAAAGTGAACGATCCTTTAGATGTGCAAGGATTTAGTTTTGAAGTTGGCGAAGACTATTGGAACCAGACGGGTCTGTGGCGATGGGACAGTAGATATGCAACGATTAATTGGGATTATCGATTTGGAAAGATGGAAAATTCTGGCCGCAAAAAACGGGGTGGAATGGATAGAGATGATATGGATATGGGCTTTTAACAATTGATTTGAAATGTAACTAATTTTAAAAGCCTTGTGGATTTCTACAGGGCTTTTTTATTTTATTTTCGTAATTTTCAATATGCCAAAACTTTCTATTACAGATATCCAACTTTATTACGATGTGATAGGTGATGGACAAGCCATTTTATTTTTACATGGCCTTGGTTCAACGGGTATTGACTGGGAACATCAATACAGTGTTTTAGGAAAAAAGTATAAATGTATCCTTCCCGATTTGCGAGGTCACGGAAAATCAGATAAACCTACTAACCCTTATTCCATTTCACAAATGGCCGAAGATATTGTTGAACTTATGAAATTGATAGAATGCACATCGGCCCATGTTGTCGGGATTTCAATGGGAGGTGCAGTTGCCTTTCAATTGGCTCATATTCAGCCCGAATTCGTAAAAAGTATGACGATTATTAACTCTGTATCAGATTGGCGTATGAAGACGATTGGAGAGCGATTTAAGCTTGGGCAAAGAAAACTCATTGTTCGTTTAATGGGTATGAGAAAAATGGGTGAAGTCTTGGCAGGGCGGTTGTTACCAAAGCCAGAACATGAATCATTGCGAATCGACTTTATCGAAAAATGGTCTAAAAATGATACAGGAGCTTATTTAAATAGTTTGAATGCATTAGTCAATTGGTCTGTTTCTTCAAAAGATTTAAATAAAATGAAAATGCCCACTTTATTCATTGTTTCTGATCTCGATTATTCACCCGTTTCCAAAAAAGAAAAAATAGTCAATCAAATGCCAAATGCTAAACTTGAAATTATTAAAGATGCTCGACATGGCGTTATCATCGAACACCCTAACCAAGTGAATCAATTGCTTGAATCATTTTTATACTCCATCCAATAATTTTTAGAAACGTATCGTATGATTCCTTCTCCACGAACAGCCACATGGCAATTACGTTTATTTGGTTGGAAATATGTTAAATTAATTTTCTGGCTACGACCCACTGTGACAGAAATTTCGGAAAAACATCTTGTTGTAAAAATCCCTTTAAATCGACGAACACGCAATCATGTACATTCCTTATATCTAGGAGCAATGACTGTCGGGGCAGAATTAGCAGGTGCGGGATTAGTTGAATATCTTAAAGCAGATATTGATAAAAGTGTGGTTCTATTATTTAAAGATTATCAATCTTCATATTATAAACGCGCAGAAGGGGATACTCATTTTACCTGTTTGGATGGAGAAAAAATAAAAGAAGCCATTTCGCAAACAGCAAAGACTGGGAAACGTGTTACTATTCCGGTGAAAGTTATTGCGACAGTTCCAAAAATATTAGGGACAGAGCCTGTTGCAGAAATGACATTGGGTTTGTCTTTAAAGAAAAAGGATTAATCCGTCCTTTATTATAAATTATCTTTTAATTAATTGCCCGTATAGGAAAATTTCATGTCAGTTTTACAAAAATCAGCCATAGCAGGAATTGGATTTCATGTACCTGAAAGAATTATAACAAATTCTGATTTAACGCAATGGATGGAAACATCGGATGAATGGATTACAGATCGATCCGGTATAAAAGAAAGGCGATGGATAGACCATGATGGCGGTGCATCATCATTAGCGATTCAAGCGGCAAAAAATGCCATGGAAGATGCACATGTATTGCCGGAAGAAATAGACATGGTTATTTGTGCTACAATCACATCTGATTATTTTTTCCCTGGGATTAGTGCTCAAGTTCAGGAAGCACTTGGCCTAAATCATGTCGGCGCATTTGATATCAAAGCTGCTTGTCCCGCATTTGTTTATGCTTTATCTGTGGGGGATCAATATATAAAAACAGGCCATTCCAAAACTGTATTAGTTATTGGCGCTGAAGTCCAATCAACCGCCTTAGATATATCGACTCGAGGGAGAGATACTGCTGTCCTTTTTGGTGATGGAGCGGGCGCAGCAATTTTAAAACCAAGTGATAATGAAAGTGCTATTTTATCAACCCATCTTCATACGGAAGGTAAATATTTAAAAAGTTTATGGTGTGAAGGACCCGCATCAAAATTTAACCCACGTATTTCTAAAGAAATGCTAGAAGAAGGGCGACAATATCCATATATGAATGGTCGCGAAGTTTTTAAAAATGCCGTTAAGCGATTCCCACAAGTTATTCAAGAAGCCATGGATGCGAACGAATTAACAATGGATGATGTTGCGCAAATAATCCCTCACCAAGCAAATTTAAGAATTTCTCAAGCAGTAGCTAAAAGAATGAAAATTGGGATGGATAAGGTATATAGTAATATTCATAAATATGGCAACACAACGGCTGCGTCTATTCCAATTGCACTGACGGAAGCGAGAAATGAAGGAAAATTTCAACGTGGAGACTATATAATACTTGCTGCTTTTGGTGCAGGATTTCGTTGGGCTTCTGCTGCAATTCGATGGTAAAAAGGCTAATAACAAGCCTTAATTGATACTCTTGCCCGGTTTAGGGAGTAATTGTTACATTCCAATAATATATTTAAACATGACATGGAGGGAATGTGAAAAATCGAATGATGGTTATTTTAATTATCTTGGGATTAGCTTTTTTTGTAGTGAACAAGGTTGCACCACCCGAGAAATCAAGTTCTCAATCGACATCGCACTTGTCTAATTGACACCAAAACGAATATTCTTTTTTAAATCAAAAATCAACTAATTAGCTCAATGGTGATATTTTTCAAATGATTTAATATTGAAATCCAATATCATTAACTTATTGAATTAGAAATATTTTATAAATAATAGGCAATTC
>JADHUI010000004.1 GCA_016784605.1 Fidelibacterota bacterium
TATCAAAGATTTGATCCATAGAAATATCCAAAGATTGGTTGAGCGTTTTTTCAATAATGCTTTTACAAAAAGCGTATCCTTTCTCAAGTTTTTCTCTGAATACATCAGCCTCTAAAAGGTCGATCATACGAATGCCATTGCGGAACATTTTATCCGCATAAACAGGTGCAATTCCACGACGCGTACTTCCTGCAGCAAGATCGCCCTGATGCCCAGAAAGGGCGCCATCCATGGCAATATGATACGGCATAATCACATGAGCGCGATCACTTACCATGAGCTTTGGATTGATTCCTTTTTCTTTTACATATGTAATTTCATCTAAAAGCGCTTTTGGATCAATAACGACGCCATTCCCAATAATGGAAATGGGTTCTCCGTAAACAATTCCAGATGGGATGAGATGAAGTTTGAATGTTACATCATCAACGATGATGGTGTGCCCTGCGTTATTTCCACCGTGAAAACGAACCACATAATCAGATTCGCCGGCAAAAAAGTCTGTGATTTTTCCTTTGCCTTCGTCGCCCCACTGGGCGCCGACAATTGTTGTTATATTAGACCGATTGGTAGGCACTAATTGCCGGAGACTGGTTTGGTATGTTATCTCTAAAAGTCACTTGATTTAGTAAAATCCCGTATCTGACTTTACATGATCCTACTATATGATAAAAATAAATTTCTAATAAAAATCACTTTCCCCCTTTTTTATTAGAAATTCCAGCTTTCTTTTTTGCCCAAACCAATAATCGATGAATGGGAGGAAAGTAATCTGCTAAAATTATTAACCCAGGAATGCCGAAAATCCATCCTTGGAAAATTGGAATTAACCCGCCGATAAGACCAATAATCACAAGGATAATTCCAAGCGTTATTCTGATTGAGTGTTTTATCATTTATTTAGCGATATTGAATGGTTATATGACGGCTTTTTGGCGCAACATAATATCCCGAACTCTTTTTTAAAAAATGATTAAAAAAAGTATAAGCCTGCGAAAAGATTAAAGGTTGAGAAATAGATGCTGGCAATTCCCCTACATCCAAAAAATATGACGCCAATGGAGAGAATAGAGGCGTATCGGTAAAATCTAAATGCTGTGTTTTATTAACAATGGAAAATAATTGTTCACCAGATCCGTTATGTAATAAAGCAGACAATAATGTATAATTATTTGGGTAATCAGAATTCTCCCAACTGGGTCTTCCTAAAAAATAAAAAGGAATACCCAATCCAGACTCTATAATTGATTTTGGAATTGGATTTATCCACCCATCTAAAGCAAAACATGCTTTAAGCCGGCTGTCTATAGCTGATGCATTTATGGCCGTAGCGCCTCCGTAAGAATGGCCAATAATTCCAATATTATCCAAATCCAATTTTGCGAGATATTTGGATTTGATTTCCCCCGAATTCATTTTATCAATTTGATTTAATATATAAATAACATCATTGGTTCGCGTTTTCATTTGTTGTGTGCGAATCTGAAGGCTGTCGGGATTCCCATATAAATCAGAACGATAATCAGCAATACGACCATCCGGAAAAATAGTTAAGTTTGCATCAAAAGAATGATCGACACCAAAAACGATATACCCTTCGCTGGCAAAATGTTCATTTAAGGAAGAATGAAGATGTCTGGAGCCGGTGATTCCGTGGGACACAATAATGATGGGCATTTTGGTACTTGTTTTAGCAAGTTGAGCGTTAGGCGATGAATTCGTTTTTATCAACCCGAGATGATTCGCAAAAAAAGAAGGCAACCCGCCTGCTTGAGTTAGTCCCCGGGCTCTTTGTTGTACAAAGTCAAAATAAGGTGTTTTATTTGTATTATTATTTTTAGCTGTAGGGTGCCAAACCTGAACCATGATTTCACGAACATCGTTTTCAATTTCTTGAGTAAACCACTCCTGCCGTGAAGAATCCACCCAGTGAAATGTTTCAGTTCCAACACTAAACTGCCCATCGGGTTCTGGTAGAGAAAAGATAGGTATAAACCACGGGAGTAATCCTGAACCAACCAGCCAACCTGTAAAAAGTACTAGAAAAATAATGGGTGGTTTATTTTTATATATTTTATAAACAATAAATAGAGCAACGAGAAAAAAATACGCAGGAACCATTTGCCATCGGGAAGATTCAGTGAAAAAGTGAATCAGAGTAATAGCAATAGAGCCAAACAAAGAATAGAGAAACGATGCTCGGTCATTTTTTATAAACAAATAGTATAGCGCAACTGCACTTGATAAAATAATGAAGAATTCTAATTGCCGCATTTATGAATCACCTTTAATGGGTCTGTTTTTAATATTACAATCGGCTAAATTTATTATTTAACCAAACAATCGATAAAGAAACGACGCCAATAATAATACCAAGAATTGAAAAGTTTAACCCGAATTCTTGATATTGCTCATTAAACCCAACAAGTGGTTTTGCTTTTTGTAGATACGAAAGACCTAAAAGCAATACACCCATCGACGAAACAAAACACAACGCGGACAAAGATTGAATTTTATTTTTCATGATAAATTTATAATTCGAATTTCGTTTAAATTTTTGAAATAAAAATAACCAAATAATCCAAGAAAAAATTTGACTAAGGGTTAGTCCTTTAAAATAAGCAACAAAAGAATAAATTGGGCTTAGCCATAGGGGCCATTTAACGAAAACAGGTCTATCTATATATCGAAATACACTATTGGCATTAAATCGATTTTCTTTTAAACGACCCATAATTGAATCTGTCTTTTCTTGATGCGATAATGATTCCCAATTCGGTATTTGAATCCCATTCCAAACATGAGCTGCAGATCCGTATCCATGATAATCTGCAGACCCAAGCATAAATAAATTATGGTCACGACATGATTCAATGATTTGTTGTCTAGCGTTATTTGAATAAATATTATTACGATTGTCAATTTCAAAACCATCAACGCCCTTATCAATATAATGTTGAATGGAATTATTCTCATCAGAAAACCAATGAGCTACCGCTACAATGCCCCCGTCTTGATGTGTTGAATCAATGACAAGTTGATCGTCAAGCCCAAAGGTGATAAGCGGTGATTTTAGACCAAGAAGTAACATATGGTTTGTTCCTGAAAATTCAATTCCTGTCATAATGTGTGGGATTTTTGGGTGAAGACCCTTTTTTTGATCGTGTGTAAATCGAAGTGTATTTTCATTATGATTATGCTCTGTTAGAAAAAAAGCATCATATCCGTTTCGCTCATGCCAGTCCATTTGTTGTTTGGGCGAAATCAGCCCATCATGACTCCAATGGCTGTGAGTATGAGTATTAAATAAAATTCGACCATTATCATGATTAATAATGGTATTGCTTGGGAGAGGGCCGGAAATCATATAAATAAAAATCATAAGCCACAACCCGCTTAATAATATAGATAAAATTGCCCAGCGACCCAGCGCTCCTATTAAGGATATTTTTTTGTAAAAAACGCCTTTTAATAAAAGGACTAACATAGCTATCGCAATCCAGGCATACACAACAAAAAATTCGGGAATTGGATCATAAGACCTTAAATAAAATAGAATGGGCCCTAAAATAGGTTCCAATAAAATGCGTAGCGGGGAAATATGAATGCCAAAGTTATCTGCTTCTAAAAGTGTTTGTGTATTAATTATGTGGGGAGTAGAACCAGCAAGCGAAAGAAGAATAATGATTAATCCAAATAATAGACTGTTCCGCCAATGATGCAATTGTTGATAGATTGTTTTATTCATAGGGGTTTATTTTGCACCTATTCAACGAAGATTAAAAGGATTGCTATGTCCATGAAAAAGTTTTTATATAAAAAAATTGCACAGGAAGAAATGCTAAATAGAGTTACCGCGCATTATGATGCAATGTTGTCTAGAAGGTCAATACGCGAATTTTCAAATAAACCTATTTCTATAGAAATTATAACACAAGCGATAAAAGTTGCCTGCGGCGCACCATCTGGGGCGAATAAGCAACCGTGGACTTTTATTGTTGTAAAAGATGAAAAATTGAAGAAAAAAATTCGACAAAGCGCCGAAAAGGAAGAAAAAGAATTTTACGCCCATCGAGCTTCGCAAGAATGGCTAGACGATTTAAATCAATTTAATACAGATTGGCAAAAACCGTTTTTAGAAAAAGCCCCATATCTAATAGTTGTATTTAAACAAGTTTTTGAAGATGGGGAGAAACGTAAAAAAAATTATTATGTCAATGAGTCCGTTGGGATTGCCACAGGGTTTTTATTAACAGCATTACATTATGCGGGTCTTGCCACATTAACACATACGCCAAGTCCGATGGGTTTTTTAGAAAAGATATTAAAACGCCCTAAAAACGAAAAAGCCTATGTGTTGATTCCTGTTGGGTGCCCAGCAGAAAATGCAATGATACCCAACCTAAAAAAGAAATCATATTCGGAAACAATTGTGATTAAATAAATTAACCGCAGGTTGTTTCAAGTAACGCCGCGCAAACTAAATATGGATCCATATTTGCTGATGGACGACGATCTTCAAGATATCCAAAACCGTCATTTGCTGTTTGCATGGGAATCCGTATAGACGCCCCTCTGTCACTTACCCCGTATCTAAATTCATGAACACTGCATGTTTCATGTAAACCAGTTAATCGCTCTTCGTTATGCGCGCCATAAATAGCAATATGGTCTTCATGGTTTTCTTCGAGCTTTTTACATGCAGCTTCAATTATCTCTATACCGCCTTCTTCTCGCATTGATTTTGTGCTAAAGTTTGTATGAGCGCCCGCCCCATTCCAGTCGCCAGAAACAGGCTTAGGGTGAAGCGTTGCACTTACGCCATAGTCTTCCGCAATACGATAAAGCAAATACCGCGCTAGCCATGTTTGGTCTCCAGCTTCTAATGTGCCCACAGGGCCAATTTGAAATTCCCATTGACCAGGCATGACTTCTGCATTAATCCCAGATATTTCTAATCCTGCTTCAATACAAGCATCCATATGCTCCTCAACAATATCGCGACCAAAAACTTCATCAGCGCCTACTCCGCAATAAAAAGGTCCCTGAGGTGCAGGATAGCCTCCTTCAGGCCACCCTAATGGAGATCGACCTTGAAAAAAGGTGTATTCTTGTTCAATGCCAAACCATGGCTCTTCCGAAGAATATTTATTTGCTGTTATTTCACACGCTGCTCTCATATTTGTTTTATGAGGTGTGCCGTCAGCGTTCATGACCTCACACATTACAAGGATACTATCACCGCCTCGAACAGGATCTGGAACAAAACAAACAGGCTTTAACATGCAGTCACTATCTGTTCCTTCTGCTTGCATGGTACTGGAACCATCAAATCCCCAATCAGGGATTTGATCTAAGCGGTCTATCGGCCCATCAATCACTTTTGTTTTTGATCTCATTTTTTGAGTGGGTTGATGACCATCAATCCAAATGTATTCTATTTTTACTTTACTCATTATTTCCTCTCGTTACATAATTAAAAAGTCTTTTTATTCTGGTATTCGAACAGGCGCTAATCTTTTATAAGACGATAAAATGATTTGCGTTTCTGTGCGCTTAACTCCCGGCCATTGCTGTATGGCGCGAAGAAGTTTTTCTAATGATCGACTGCTTTCTGTTTCAATCATCATAAGGTGGGAACCTCGTCCTGTTGTAGAAAAACACCAAACGACTTCTGGTGTTTGGTTTGCTTTATCTACAACATCAATATAGTGATCAGAAGAATCTGATATAATAGTAATGAGCGCAAGAACATCTAACCCAACACTATGGGGATCAATTACAGCTTGGTAGCCGAGAATAATTCCACCATCTTTCAGTTTTTTAATACGCTCTGATGTGGAAGGGACAGACATACTAATTTGTTCAGCAATATAGCTTGCCGAAGCACGGCCATCTACTTGCAATATATCCAAGATTTTTCGATCGGTTTGATCTAATTCGTAATGATTTTCATGTATTGTCATACAATAAATTATAACGATAAAACATTAATAACCAAATAAAATTATGTAATAATCAATATATACATAAAAATTTAAAGCAATCATAGCTATTTGGTTGAAATATGTTGGTAAATGTCGTTTAATATGTGCGTTTAGGTTTTTAACATTTTTTAAATAATTGTTAGGTGTTGGATATCGGGGTTTAATTCAAATATGTTTTACATGTATTTTATGTGTATTATCTCATAAAGAAGAATTAAAGGAAAATAAGGAAATCATGATTATATACCACAACCCCAGATGAGGGAAGAGCAGAAAAACTCTGCAGCTGTTGCGTGACAACGGCGTTGAACCCACAATTATAGATTATTTAAAAAATGTACCCACTGTAAAAGATTTGGAAACATTATCTGCAAAATTAAAGATGCGCCCATCAGAATTTATTAGAAAAGGTGAAAGCGACTTTAAAGAAAATAATCTAAAAGAAATATTAAATGACGATTCAAATCTTTTTAAAGCTATGAGTCAATTCCCAAAAATCATTGAGAGACCCATAGTTGTTAAAGGGGAGAAAGCTGTTATGGGCCGACCGCCGGAAAATGTATTAGATTTATTAGGATGAATTCAGGGCAAAAACATAGATTATTTTTTATATTATTAGGAGTATTCCTAATGCTGGGGTGTGATCCTATTGTGGATACGTACAATGATGTAGAAGATGCAATTTATTATGAATCTCATACGATTAATAATGTGGGGGCGCCATCTGAAAATGAATTAAAGGTAATGACTTGGAATATTCGTTTTGGATGTGGGCGTATTCCATTTTTCGGAGATGCTTGTGGTGATCGCGTTGTATTAACTGAAACGGAAGTTAATACGAATTTAGATTCTGTTGTGGATAGATTGAATAGGGAAGACATAGATGTTCTTTTACTTCAGGAAATGGATCGTTCTTCAAAGCGGACAAATTATATAGATCAAGTTCAATATTTATTAGACAATACAAGCATGAATTATGGCGTGTATGCAACCATTTGGAATTCCCAATTTATCCCCAGTGATGGCATTGGTCGAATGGATATGGGAAATGTTATTTTATCAAAATGGCCATTAACGAATGCAGAGCGCATCAAACTTCCATTAATGGAAAATCAAGCAGCCATTGTGCAATACTTTTATTTAAGAAGAAGTATTCTTAAAACGCAAATACAAGTCCCGGGAATGGACAATTTTTATGCTATTAATATACATGCAACAGCCTTCGCAACAGATGATACCAAGCAAAAACACATTGATACATATTTGGAAACTTTAAAATCTTTAACAACCGAGGGTACTTTATTTGTTACGGGGGGCGATTTAAACTCACTACCACCTGGTGCGGATTCTACAGATTTTTGTTTAGAGGATATGTGTGAAGGAGATCAGTATCATGATGGAGGAAGTGATCCCCAACATAAAGATGGAAGTTATTTTGAAAACTTTGAAAATGAACCCATGATTCTTCAGCCTTTATATGATGCGTATGAGCCTGCTATTTTGTTGGAAGATTATTTAAATAATGAATCCGCATATTTTACACATGCTCCAAGTACAAGCGACAGAAAGGGAGCATACCACGATCGAAAATTAGATTATTTATTTACGAATATTTCCAACGGTTGGAAACCAGACTCCGACCAAACACACCAAAATTTTAAATATATATCGGACCATATGGCTGTATCTGCCATATTGCAACTGCCATGAAATATTTACTCATTCTTACAATAGTTTTATCATCACTTTCAGCTAAAGCTGAAAATTGGTCATCTCATTCTGCGAATGTGTTACCGGAAAAACGAGTAGAAATTGGATTATTTCAACCATTAAAAATGGGTGTTTCTGGAGGAAAAGAGTGGTCCATTCATCCTGTTTATTTCTTTATAATGCCTAACGTGAGCCTTAAAAAAACACGAAATGTGTGGCGGGAATTTGATGTTTCATCTCGACATTCAATTATATATCCAACCCCTTTGCTGAACATGTTAGCGAGAGGAGGAACAGGAGGTATTATTTCTCCTGAGTTTACTTTCCCTGCTACAGCCATTATATATAATGAATTGTTACTCACTTGGGGGGACCAAAAACCATATAATATTACCTTTAAACTTGGCGTATCACTTGGATTAGCCGCAGAAAAACTTTCAAAAGGATCAACCATAGATTTGCCGTTAGCTTATCCTCGATTTGCTCCATTATATAATGGATATGGACTTAGAACGGGTGTTGATTTTGCGGGGAAAGTCACAGAAAAGATTCGTTATTTATTAGATGTGGATATTCATATTCTTCCTGGAATGGAAGGGTCATTTGCTATAGAACATAAAGGAATGATGAGTTGGAATAAAAGCGATCGATTCCGGATATCTTTAGGGTATAAGTTAGTCCATGGAGAATATCCATTTGGGAAAGATACACATATATTACCCTATCTTCCAATGGCCGAAACTTGGGTTCCGTTTATGGATTTCCAATGGGCGTGGGCTCGAAGGTAGCCTTTAAAAGTTTAACTTTAGCGTCAGCCTCGGAACCCAACCAAGTAACCCTAAATCTGAATAAGCATAATCTAGATTTAAGTGATAAGGTATAAATGGGAAATTCTTTGAGGATAATCCAAATCCCATAGAAAATCGATTAATATATTCCCCTTCTTCATAGTCTGATAATGCTTTATCTGATACATCATCTAAATCATCTGGATATCTCAAAAAAGTATTTTTAACACCCGCTCTGAGATAGAGCAGTTTCATAACCTTTAATTCCGCTCCAGCCATATAAATAGGATTAAAATCTCTTGGGTCGCTGTATTCTACATTAACGGTTAAACGCACCTTTTCTTGTTTTACAAGCGCATTCGGCCCAATGGGTGAAAAGGACAATCCAACCTTAAAAGTCATGGGAAGAGTCCATTGTTCTGTTGCGAGTCGAGCAATCACGTCAGGGTTTCCATTTAAATCTTCATAAGCGTCAATATCCACTTTTTGATCCGTTCCGGTCAGGCTCATTTTTGTACCAAAATTAGTAATGGCCATTCCAATTTTAAGCCCAGAAAATGACGTTGTATATTGAGATCCAACGTCAATCGCTACTGCATTTGCACTAGAAAAGGATATCGTTTCCCGAACAATTTTAAATTGAATTCCGGTTGAAAATTTATCACTAATTCGCGTTCCATAAGCCAAACCTAAAGATAAATCGTTGGCGGTAAAGGTTCCTTCACCTTCGGGAGAAAACTCCGTCGTTCGAGTCATTTCACCATAGGACATTTGATTAATACTTAAGCCGAGGTATCCTTGTCGTCCAAATTGAACAGCCGTTGCGAGATAATTGTGGTTTATCCCAGCAATCCATTCTGTTTGGCTTATCATTATTTCTGATTTACCAATACCGGTTATTCCAGCCGGATTCCAAAATAAAGCGGATACATCATTCACCTGCGCCGTAAATGCACCTCCCATTGCTGCCGCTTGACCGCCAACTTCTACTTTTAAGAAATTAGCTGCCGATGTGGATGCATTATCAAATTGTCCATTTAAAATTGCAATCGTTGTTAAGACAAATAATAATTTCTTCATTTGATCACCGCAAACTTTCCAATATGTTCTTTACCATTTTCAAATCCCCCAGATACTACATGGAAGATATAAACACCAAAAGCAACATCTTGATTATTATATGTCCGTAAATCCCAGGCTTCAATACTCGCTCCCCGATATCCCGGACTCCCATTTTCATGGTTTAAGACTTGTACTAATTCGCCTGCTGAATTATAGATTCGAATCATACACTCTTCAGGAAGGCGGGTAAATTGAATTTCCTTTTGATATTGTATATATTCATAAGCGGATGTGACAACATATGGATTTGGGACGACAAGAATTTCGCTCAAATCCAAATCGGATGAAGTACCATCTGCTGTTGTTTGAATTATGTATTGATCTTCTCCCGGAATAATAGGGTTTGGGAATACAATATCTAACATATCCCCATAATTAAAGCGCAAATTGCTTGTATTAAAGTTGAGAACCCAACCCATCAAAACAGCATCATTTGCAAAATGATAGGGAATATTGGAGTCAACATATTCTTCATATATTGGTATCAATTGTAAATTTGTAGAAAGGGAGTAGAAGGAAACCCACGAAGAATCCAATGTTGTATCGGATTCGGTGAAAACAGAATCTACTACAATGAGGTTATCCAATGCCCAGGCAGGAGAAGGTTTCGAATTTCCGGCAACTTGATATACTGCCATATTTAACCTTTTGCTATTTTCTGTATCCCAAATTTCGATGGGTAGTTGAATCGTGTCGGGCTCAGCATTTCCCCGTAAAATATTCAAATTATAATAGGAAGAAATAGACCCAGATTCTGTAAATCGAATTTGCAAATCGAAACCTAATTCCTTATAGCCAACAATACCTGATGGCGCAGAAAATCCTGCTGAAGCAGGATAATTGCCATATAAATAATCAACAAATCCACCCCAAGATGGGTTGTCAGGTCCAGATGCTCCACCACCTGTAAAAGCAAGGTTGGATGCAAGGGTATCGCCCACGGTTTGAATAACTGTGTCTGCCCCAGAAATGGTAAACGATGCATGACTAAAGACGGGGATAAAACCATCAATAACATATTTCATTTTTCCTGATTCTACATCGGAATCTTGATCTATAATAGTTTCTCCCGTTGTTGAGTTTGTTAATGTCCAATATGAAAAATACGTTGTATCCCAATTTGTCGTATCATCATCTGTGGAATCAATATTTACGCCATCATCAAAAAAGTCCACCAAATATGAATATCCTTTGCTCACAAAATCTGTTTCAGATACTTCATCATTTCCTAAGAATTCAAAAACAAATGCTTCTGCATCTATTGCACTCAAAGTTGCTTTGGCTAAACCGGTATGTGTAACATTTTTGTCCCCAATTTCATGACCTAACGATTTTCCCGCAGGAACAATTGAAATAGTGTTATCCCCATCAATAAACGCATTTTTAACTTTTGCATTTTCCATAGGGTCTACAACAGCTCCAGACCAATCATCGGGTCCATCATAAGCAGAAATAGTATACCAATATTCATAACCATTTACTAAATCTTGATCAATAAACGAATATCGTAATCCATCGTCATTTCCGAGATTATAATAAATCAACGGATCAGACATTGCATAAGCTCCATTGAGTCCATCCATTTTATCAAAAATAGCCAGCGGTTTATAAAAATCAGTTGGGTTACCGTTAAAATCTGTAATAACGGATCCCCATGTATTTCCCCGATCAGAACTTCGATAAATGCGATACCCTTGGAATGCGTTATTTCCTGTTACGGGATCGATAGAATTTTCACTTCGATTATCCCAAAATAATGCTACTTTTCCATCTTGAGGGACAGCATGAACAACGGGAGGTTGTGGAGGTTGTGGGCTTGCGCAATTATTATTATATAATGATTGAAATACTTTCGCATTTCTTAATAAATCCGCTTCATTTATTCCCATAAAATCAGCAAAAGTAAATATAACATATTCCCCTGGAGCCACAGCCATTTCTGGAATCGTATCACCCTCTGCGGATATTTGTTCGGGTCCACCCGCCGCAATAATCCATGTAATGTCCGGACCATAAGAATAAGGTTTTTGGAATAAATCATTTGCCGGAGGTTCTACATTGTGAGGTTCTTGAATCCCGTGACTCATTTGAATATTATAAGCATCATTATCACTTTGGGAATCTTCACTGTATTCATATGTATAAAATGTTGAAATATCATATGGTTGAGTTGACCCATCCATATTGTATTTTGTACATTCAAGAAATTTAAGCCCAATCCAACCTAATCCAGATGACACAAACCCAGACGACTCATCGTCGGGGTCCCAAACAATGGCCAAATTTTCTAATAAATGTGCATCTGTAGTATCAGATAATTTTTCTGCAATGTGAGGATCATCTGCAGAAATAAGCATACATAAATCATCGGTCCATTCTGCGCTTCCTTGTTCAGGCGCATCTGGATCTCCAGCAATTCCAAAGTATAAATCTCTTAAGGTGTCTTTACCCACATTTGTCATTTTTTGAATAAAAATAAGCCCATCATTCCCAAAGGTATTTGCATAATTTAACACCCAAGTATCGATGCGGACATTGAGAGGGCCAACGCCATTATTGCTGGCAAAAGTATTTCCTTGAAGCGGATCATTATCCGTAACAACAAAGTAAGCTTCTCTATCGGCCTGAACGCCCAAGCCACAAGGAGCATCCGGAAATCCTTCCGGTCCCAATACGGGCTCCACACCCGGGAAATAAAGCGTATCTTCAACATTCCCATTAGCATCGTATAAAACAGAAGCAAACGTTCCTGTTGGATCTGCTTCAATTGGCCACTCTGTAGGCCAAGATTGTTCTAAGTCGCTAAATGCAATTCCGATATTTTGATCTGTGTCGCTATATCCTGCATCATACCCCGGTAACGGTTCAAACTCTTCCTCAGAATCTCTCACAGAACCACGAACACCCACTGAGACAGAAGGGACACCGTTCTTTAATGCGCCCACCATTGGAGCTTGAGTCCAATAATATGTACAGCACCCATTTGTAATCATACTTCCTGCGGGAAATTCATGATTTAATCCCCATCGATCGTAACCATATATTGCCGCATTTGACAATCGCAAAACCATATTACCTTTATCAAGAACACTTCGTTTTCTGTCATCATAAGCGGTAGGTTTAGCAAGAGGAGCTCGTCCTTTTGATGGCGCAATAATTTGATTATAATATTCACGTTTAGAAAGCCCGGTTGATGGGTTTCCTGCATGGATTGTAATATTAAGTAATAAGGCAAGGATTAAATATTTTTTCATCTTTACATTCCTACACTTAGGCCAATTTCAATATGACGAGGTGAACTGTAATAGTAAGGCCGCCAGAGATACATCGGCGAAACATTGGGGTTGAGATTAACATCCGGTTGTCCGGAGTTACCAAATACTCTTAATACGTTTTGGTAATTAAATAAATTTGTAATATCCATAAATATCCGAGTTTTTGTTCTTTTTACAGGTAAATCATAAAAAGCTTTCATGTTGAAATTTGCGGTAGGCGGCATCCTTCCTGAGTTAGGTTCGTCGATTGGACGACCACGTGAATCTGTAGGCGTATAAGGGAGGCCACTTCCAACATTTCCTAAAATATTTATTCCAAATCCTTTTGGATGTTGATAATCAATACCCAGGTTTATAGTGTGGGTTTGGTCCCAATCCATCGTAAATGTACGATTATAATCACGCCATCCATAGACTGATTCTAGATAAGCCACATCCCAATGGTAAGATGAATTGGGCGCATTTCCTTCTGCGCGAGCCATAGCATAATTGAGGTACCAGCTATAATTATTTGAAAATAATTTTTCTAGAGAAATTTCAAAACCGCGTGAATTTGCATAATCCATATTTTCATACACAGCATACTGTTGTGGGTCTGCATCATAAATTCGTGAGGCAGCATAATCAAATAAATCTTTATAGTATAATGTGGTACTTATAACGTAATGTTTTCCAATCCAAGCTCTGAGGCCCATTTCATACTGAACAGAACGTTGGGGGCTCACGTTTGGACTTCCAACTTCCGGGATATACCAATCGGATAAATTATATGGAAACGGGAAAAGTGAATTTCCGTATAAATTATTATTTTGAGCCATCGTGTTGGCGTTCCCGGACCAACCCGGCGCCATAATGCCGTTGCCTTCTTGATTTCCATAATTAAACATATAATACAAATCAGGGAATTGGTAAAAGTGTCCATAGGAAAAATGAAAAGCTACTTTATCTGTTATTGGGTACCCAATACCAAGCCTTGGACTAAATTGACTTTTTATTTCAGCGTCAGGGGCAGGCGTTCCGCCAGTGATGGTTCCGCTATCATCGCGATTAAGATAACCCCATTCTAGATTATTTGCATTTTCATCTGTTAACGAACCCACATCGCTAGGTTCTATCCATACGGTTTCACTTCCGTCAGAATAATAATATCCTAATTCGCGGGTTGGATCAGGGTAGTTACTTTTTGGGTCCAGTTTATCCATTCTTAAACCAATATTTACAACAACATCATTATATTCAATTTTATCCTGGATGTACCAACTTTGAGATTCAGGTTGATGTTCATACATTATAAAAGATGGATCGCCGGAATTACCAAAATATCCACCTCCAATTCCATAAGCAGCAAAGCGCGCCAAGTCATATTTTTTTTGCTCAAACCCAGCTTTTATTTGGTGTTGTTTGTTCACTTGCCAAGTGAGGTCGCCTCCAACACTATTGTAATTGGACTTATACCATGTATAGTCATGCATTGTGGAAACGCCTTCTCTAATAGAATCGCCATAAATGTTATAAATATTATACCGTCCATAAAATTCATAATTGGAAGTATTATCATAAGCATCACCTTCCCTTAAGCGCGCATCAACGCCCCAATCGTAATTCCCTGGATTTGTTGACGTAGCCCCCGATTGAATATCCCAATATTCATCCGACAGAATTGCTTCTCCGGAATCCCAGATATTATTACCATTATCATCGGACCAGTTATAAACATTCCAAGTGCTATCATTATTCCAATCAGAGTAAGGTTCATTATTATCCCAAACGCCATTTCCGTTTTCATCATTCCACCATTCTGTAGAATAAACACTCCAAACACCATCACCGTTCATATCTGCAAAAGGTTCGGCATAATACCCCAACCATAAATAATCTTCTCCCGCAGGAACTGTTTCTGGCGTATACCCATCCCATCCCTCGGGAATATTTATAATTTTACTTTCTAATTCGTGGTTTGGATTTAAGAGCGGTTCATACCCGTACCAAGATTCTGTTTTATGATCTTGGTAGCGAGCTGTGATATACATATTCTCTGAAACGGCATAGCTTGCTTTTATTTGTAAATCAGATGAAAGATCAAAATCAATTCCACTTCTATCGGGTAGTTGGCGATAGCTCATGGAAAATGATTTAGATTCTTCGGAAAATTGATTATATCCTAAGGTGAGTTTTAATTTAGATACTGGACGTAAAACAAGTTTTGCATTATATCGATCTCGCAAACGATACGCTCCTGTTTCCTCAATGTTTCCAGCAGATAACATGTCGGGCATGCCATCTAAATTAATATCAGACATTGCCAACGTATCTACTTCGTTTACATCTTCGATCCCATCTTCATTTAAGTCAACCCAATTACCATCAATTCCATCATCATTTACATCTTTCCAAACATCGAAAGGAAGTTTGTTTTTCCACAAAGACGTTCTAGTGTTTAAACGATCTGCTGAAATAAAAAATGTAGCCAAATCAGGATTAAAGGGTAATAATGGACCACTCAGAGATCCTTCAATTCGGGATTGATCCCAATCATTTATTTCTGTATTCAAAAAATTATCCGTTACACCGCGCACATTCCAAGAATAGTCTGAGCGTCCTTCTTTTGTCACAATATTTACAACCCCACTCATGGCCTCGCCATATTCAGCGTTGAAGGCGCCGGTAATAACGGAGAGTTCAGAAATAGCGCTTCGAGAAATATCCATCCCCATTTCTCCATAAAGTGCATCTTCCACAACAAAACCATCTACAAGAAAAGTGACCTCTCCTGTACGGCCACCCCTAAAATGGATTCCACTTTCTGAATTTTCATTTTCAACAACCCCCGCCATGGTTGTCATGGCATCCTGAAAAGAATTGATAGGCATATTATTTAATTTTTCTTCTTCCATGGTTATGGTGGTGGCTGTTTGGTCGCGTACAATAATTGGGCGTTCAGCTTCAACCGTTATTTCATCGCCTTCGATAGCGGAGATTTCCATCGAAAAATTCAATTTAGTTGTATGATTTGCATTAATAATGACGTCTCGCACTACAACTGTTTTATATCCAATATAGGTTGCCGAAACGGTATATTTTGCGGCGGGAATATGAATGATAGAATAATCACCATCTTTGTTGGTTGCAGTTCCCATTGTTGTTGTTATTAAAACAACGTTTACCCCGATCAAGGATTTCCCGGAAGTATTATCGGTGATTTTGCCCGTTATTTTTCCAGTATCCCCAGCAAACAGAAATGATAAAAAGGTGAAAAAGAAGATTCTTTTTTTCATAAAGCGTTTCCTCCAGAATAACGCAGGTTGAAAATGAAGTGAAAGGTAGAACGTTAAGGCGGGATGCATCAAGCGAAATATCGCCTATTTCTTAAAAGGCATTTTTATCTTGTTTTTTCTTGAATCAAATAAAAAAATGTTTCATATTCCGTTCCGCTCTAGGGTTAGTTAAACCCCCAAAAGCCGAGGTTTTTATTATTTTACACATTACTAGTTAGTCAGGAGTTACTTATGGATACTTTCAAAAGAGTTTTCTACGTAAGAGTTGTTTTGTTTCTGCTATTAACCAATCACCTATTTGCAGGAGATGTTGGTAAGGTTGTAGGGACAGTTGTGGATAAAGAAAATGGCAGTCCATTGCCAGGCGTAAATGTTATGTTGGTTGGAACGTCATATGGTGCCGCGACAACCGAAACAGGATCGTTTGTAATATTGAATGTTGCGCCAGGGCTTTATAGCGTGAAATTTAGCTATATTGGGTATCGTTCCGTTACGATTGAGCAAGTTCGTGTTACGTCAGATCTTACCACAAATCTTTTCGAAACGAAACTTGCTTCCGAAGCCCTAGATGGGGAAGAAGTTGTTGTTATCGCTGAAAAGTCATTGATTGAAATTAATGCCACAAATGAAGTGCGTGTTGTTCGTTCAGAAGATATTCAAAACATGAATGTTCGTGGATATGCCGACGTTGTTGCATTACAAACAGGTGTTGTTGTAGATGCCAGTGGAGACCTCCATATTCGTGGTGGTCGTACAGATGAAGTTGGTTTTTATGTGGATGGTGTCTATGTTAATAACGCATTCACGAGCGGTCGCGCAGGCGACGTTCCAAACTTAAGTTTGGAAGAGGTCTCTTTCCAGTCTGGTGGTTTTGGAGCCGAATATGGTTCTGCCAATTCGGGGATTGTAAAAACAACCACAAAAACAGGTGGAACAGATTTAAATATAACCGTTGAGGGAATTAAAGATTTTGGTTCTCCAGATGCATCCGTTGATAAACCTTTTGCTTACTCTTACGGATATCAGTTAGGTTCATTTGCTTTAGGTGGACCGGTTCCTGGTTTAAATTGGTTGCGTTATTTTCTTTCTGTTGAACAGTCCAGTTTAGCAGACGCAAGTCCAACGAATGCAACAGTTCCCTATTATACGGGCGATCTTGATGCTGCTGGCCGACCTAATGTTGGTGATAATTATATTGACGCAAATGGAAATACCATTTGGGATGATTTTATTGATAAAGACGCGAATGGTGTATACGATGAAGGCGTTGATACTCCTGCGGAAGTTTATACAGACCTTAATGGTAATGGTGAATACGATGCTCCAGATTATAAAGATATTTCTGCTGACGATGTAGAATATAGATGGGGGCCCAAACCAAATAACTGGATTGAAAAATCAAGCGTAGCTGGAAATATCCTAATTGATTTTCAACCTAAATTCAAATTGCCTTGGAAATTAAAAATTGGCGGATCATCCTTTAATAGCGAAAGATCAAATTATAGCCATACACGATCTTTGTTTGATGTGTATAGTCCAAAGAGTACATCAAATCAAGTTGGGACAGGCGACTGGATAAATAGATTTAATAAATCGGATAATGGGTTTCAATCGTTTTATGGAAATTTAAGTGGTGCGATTCCTGCATTTAAAAATATGTTTTTTAATGTGCAATATAGTCACTCGCAAGATTCATATAAATATTATGATCCTGTTTTTGATCAAAGTTATGGTCAGTTTACCTATGAAGACGGAACATTATCTGGACTAGAAGTGCCTTTTATTAATTCGGGTAAAATGTATGACTATACAAGCGACCCTGTTTATCAATATGTTGTTACAGACTCTCTCGACAATATTTTAGGTGTGTATGATTATGATTATTGGAATTTTGACACGGTAGATATTGCTTCCCAAGCATGGGCTCAAGATACAAGTGTATATTGGGCGTGGGATTCAACAGCCTTTTGGCGTTACAATGAAATGCGTTATGACGATATGAATTATATCAACCCATTATATAATGGTAATGCAAAAATGCCAACACCAGATTTAGAATTAGCAAACTATACTAAAGCTGGGTATACAAGCGCAGATGGAAGTAATTATACAAAACGGAATACATCGAGAGATGCATTTACAGGTTCTTTGACGTGGCAGTATAATAATCACGAATTAAAAGCAGGGTTTGAAATAACAAACAGTATGATTCGTTATTATCGGTTAAGTCGTTCTCGCTCTATTACGAGTTATTTTTCAGTCAACCCTCCTTATTCAGGCGATCAGGATATTTGGAAGTATGACTGGGTTGCTACAGACACAGATTCAAATGGCATTGTACTAGATTCAGCCCTTTCAGTCACCATGGGACAAGATGGTGTATTAGATTATACTCAAGATGATACTGATTCCTGGAAAGACGATGACTATGATGGTGATGGCGATTCAGATTATGATGATTACTTCGGTAATTATAAACATCAAGCGTATGCGTCTGCTTATGCTGAAAATATTGGTTATAATATTACTGGCGAAGAAGAAGTGAATTCTGGGCAAGACGATGCGCGCCGCCCTAACAGTAGAGCCTTTTATCTTAGGGATAAAATTGAGCTAAATGATTTGGTGTTAAATCTAGGTTTGCGTTATGATTATTTCGATCCAGCAAACAAAATATTTAACCCGGAAACAGGTGGAGCAAACAATATTGTTATTGATGATAACAATCAAATCGCTGAAACAGTTTATGCAAAAGATGCAGATGAAAATGGCATCCTAGATCCTGCTGAATATATTTATTGGGACCCTACGTCAGAAGATGCATCAGGTCGTCCTCATCGAATTGACGCTGAACCAAGATCTTTAATTAGTCCGCGTGTTGGCATGGCGTTCCCAATTTCGGATAAAACAGTATTTCATGCGCAGTATGGAAAATATTTCCAACAGCCTGAAAATAATCGTTTATTTGTAAGTTATATTCGATTTGTTCAGAATTTGAGCCAGGGGAATTTTACTATTTCCGCTAACCCAGATTTACAACCTCAAGAAAACACTCAATATGAAATTGGTTTTAAACAAATGGTTTCTGCAGATGTAAGTATTGACGCTACTGTCTTTTATAAGCAAATGACGGGTTACCCGCAAATTCGAAATATTGCTGCGCGCCCTGTTGGATATGCCCTTTATGTGAATGGGGATTATGGAACAGTTAAGGGATTAAGTCTATCCTTAAAAACGCGACGGATTAGCAACTTAATGCTTGATGCGAATTACACGCTACAGTATGCAGGTGGTACGGGGTCAAGTGCGGGGGGCAACTACCGTATTGCTTGGCAGGGTGGAAACAATTTAACCTATGTTTCGCCTCTTGATTTTGATCAACGCCACACAGGGAATCTAGCTTTAGATTATCGAACAGGCGTTCGTTCTAGGGTTCCGTTATTCGGTGTAAATATGTTAATGAGATTTGGAAGTGGTCTTCCATACACACCTGTACAAGTAGATACAGAAGTATTGACGGGTGGTATTTCTTACCGACCCACAGCGGCATTTAATTCTGCCAATATGCCTTGGTCTATGAATGTAGATTTAAAAGTGGATAAAGGTTTGAGTTTTGGTAAGTATAATATGAAATTCTTTGTCTGGGTGAAAAATCTCTTAGACATCAGAAATGTGAGCACAATCTATCCAGCGACTGGCCAAGCCGATAATGATGGCTGGTTAGGCACAGATGAAGGTGTAAACTGGATGACAAATGCTGCTTTTAATGGAAACGCAACACAAGAACAAGCGGCTAACCTTTATAATTCCAAACTGTCAGATCCTTATAATTGGGAAGAGCCAAGACAAGTTCGAATTGGTTTCCGGATTGATTTATAATGATGAGACAGGGAAATAGGAGATATAATACAATGCAAATTAAAAAAATAGTACTTCTGTTAGCTGCCAGCGCCATGCTGATGGCAGCAGAACCAACAAATAGAGTAGGGGATCCAGCTCATGCTGAAGGGCTGTTAAAGTCTATGTTCCCTAACTCGGGTGTAATTGAACACGTTTTATGGGATGGAAATAATATTTCCACCGTTCACGGGAACCATGGCGATGTATCTAGTTATCACGTAACAGGAAGCTCGGGAACGGAGTGGCCAAAAGGAAGTGGCAAATTTGCCATTTTCCAATCAGGGCTTTGGATGCTTAGCGCAAAATCAAGACCTAACGATCCAACCGTTTCTGACGAGGATGATACAACGCCCTATGTAGATGATGTGCGTTCAGCGGCAGCAGAATATTCTGTTGAATATGTTCCGGGAAATATGTCGGGAACAAATGATGGTCATATTTATCAAATACATCGTGCCGAGTTAGACGCTTTCCTTGAAAATGATTATGCCACATATAGTGCAATGAGTTCATCGTTACCCATTACTAAAATTGATGGCGCGAATATTTTCACAGAATTAATAACAAAATCATTCCCTACCGGTGATTTTGAAAATTGGCCCGCACAAGATGGAGCTCCATGGATAGATGTAAACGGAGATGGTGTTTATAATATTCAAGATGGTGATTATCCTGATATTTTAGGCGATATGTTTCATTGGTATGTTATGAATGATGCCGATGCGGCAACACACCAAAATTTATGGGGAACAGCTCCCATGGGAATGGAAGTTCAAACATCTGTTTTCGGGTTTAATCAAGCAGGTGCCCTAGGGAATATTATGTTTGTTCGCTGGGTGGCTATTAATAAAGGGACAGATGATTTAGACAGTGTTTACGTATCCATGTGGCACGATGATGATGTTGGTGATGCAAGTGATGATTTAGTCGGTTGTGATACATTATTAAGCGTTGGTTACACATATAATGCTGGCACAGATATGTTATATGGTGCTGGTGTTCCAGCGGCGGGTGCAGATTTCTTTCAAGGACCGCTTGTGGACTCTGAAGGCGATACGGCAACTATATTAACATGGTCTTCTGATTCTAGCTATTATGTTAAATCTATAGCTGGGAAAAAACGACTCGGCTTAACGTCTTTTGCCAAATATTCTAATGGGAATCCAATTGCAGGTGATCCTGAAACAGCCGAAGAAGCTTTAAACTATGCCAATGGAAGAATTGGAGAAAGTGGAGATCTGCAAATTGATCCAGGTACGGGTGAACCAACGATGTTTGTCCATGCTGGTGATCCTGTTACAGGCGCTGGCGATTTGGATCATACCGAAGGTGATCGTCGTTATATGATGACTTCAGGTCCATTTACTTTTAATGTGGGCGATACAGCAGAAGTTGTTGGTTCTATCATTATTGCTGCGAGTGGTGATTGGCAAAAATCTATTACAAAAATGAAATACTATGATAATTTTGCTCAAGGTGCTTTTGATGCAAACTTTAATGTATGTTCACCTCCAGCTCCAGAAGTGGAAGTGTCTCAAATGGATCGAAAAGTGGTTCTATCCTTTGAGGGTATTGCTGAAAAAGTTGAAGAGTATGCCTGTGCTGGTTATGCCTTTCAAGGCTATAATATTTACCAGGGTGAATCAGCCGTTGGTCCTTGGAAAAGAGTTACAACATACGATTTAGTTGATGAAATTAAACTAATTATTGATCAAGGTTTAGACGACGCAACTGGAGAATTGTTAGAATTCCCATCCCAGTTTGGAACAGACACGGGTATTGATCATTATATCGAAATTGATCAAGATTATGTAAATGGTGGTTTACTCATCAATTATCGTGAATATTATTTCGCTGTTACAGCTTATGCCTTTGACCCAGATGCGGCGAAACGTGTTATTGAAAGTCCTATATATGCTTATACAGCTATTCCAAATCCTCCAGGCGTTGGAACAGAATTAGCTATCGGTAATAATGAAAATGTGGATTATTCACATACCGCAGGAACAGCAGGTACATCCATTTATCCAAATGTGGTTGACCCATATTTATTAACAGGCGAATTATACAGTGTTACGGTTGAAGAAGCAGACAGTACTCGATCTAAATGGGTATTATCCAGTGGCGCTGAAGTGGTTGCTGAAGATACACTTTTCCCAATTACACAAGATTATTTTGCTACTTTAAAAGAGGCAAATGGCGGAATTGATCCAGATGGTGTTTATATTAATAATACCATTACGGATGGATTTATTTTAACATTTCAAGACGGACTCTGGGATGTGAATGATTATTCTAGCGCAACAGAAACAGTGGCAGATACAGCTAATTCTGAGCTTGCTTTTTCAGGGTTAGGGTCTGGTGGATTTAGCGCCTGGGCAGATTATATGAATTTCTTATTTGATACATACGGATCTAATGCTGGTTTCTCACCTGCGAATGGTGTCCCATCTGTTGATGACAAACAAAGAGATATTGAGCTTAGGTTCACGGACAATGGTTCTATTGCTTCTTACGCTAACATTCAATCTTTACGAGGAAATGTGGACCCAGATACAATTATGATTCCATTTGAGTTGTGGGATATTGAAAACGGTGAAGAGAGACAAATTAATGTCCTAACATATCAGGTTGCTGGTGCTACGAAGCCAGAAAGTTTTATTGAACCAGTCTTATACAATGAAGACTCAACTGTCAGTCATTGGGCTTTTGCAGCCAACTTCCAATATATTCCTGTTTATACGAATTATGAAGCAAGCTCTGTTTCACCAATTCACCCACAAGACGATGCAGATCAAACAGGTTGGGTTTTGAATTTCAACAGAAATAATACAGTATGGCAAAGCGGTGATCAAATCGAAATCGTATTTGATAATCCATTGGTCCAAGGAGTGGATGAATATCAATTTACTCCTATTGGAACAAAGGCAAGTGTAGATGCTTCAGTTGACATTGAAAAAATCAATGTATTCCCCAATCCATATTTTGGTCAAAACCCGGAAGAAAGCAACCCTCAGGGCAGAATGGTTTATTTTACGCATTTAGGTGTAGGAACATCTACAATTCGGATTTACACTATTTCCGGAGATTTGGTGACCCGTTTTGATCATGATGTGGTTAGTGAAAATGCTGCTGGTGGTAATCGAGCTGTTTGGGATTTGAGAAATAGTAACGGAATTCCGGTTGCAAGTGGTGTATATATTGTTTATATCACTGTAACAGATGAGAATGGTACTGCCATTGGAGATAAAATTTTGAAACTCGCAATATTCCAGCCTGAAGAGCGGCTGGACTTATTTTAAGCATTGGAGGATAGAATGTATAAATCTATTTATTACAAATGTGTGTCTATTGGGCTTTTGCTCGGAATCTTTTTTCTGAGCACAGCAGTAGAAGCGGGGAGTAAAGCTCGCCGCGGAACAGCAGGAGCGCAGGAATTATTAATGCCACTTGGGTCGAAGGGTACAGCTATGTCTGGCGCTTATGTTGCCGGTATTACCGGTGTTGAAGCTGCCCACTGGAATATTGCTGGATTGGGTGGTATGGAAGGAAATGGGGAAGCCATGTTTTCTCAGAGTAATTGGATTGCTGGAATTGATATGTCTTACGGTATTGTTGCCACTTCTGTGGGCGCCAATATGTTTGGTGTATCTTTAAAGTCATTCAACTTTGGGGATATTCCCGTTACAACAAGTTCTCAACCAGACGGAACAGGTGAAATGTATTCACCTCGATTCTTTACATTGGGTGCTATGTATGCACGTCGTGTGACGGATCGGATTCGATTTGGAACAGAATTCAAAATTGTGAATGAATCTATCATGCGCGAAACGGCAACAGGATTTGCAGTGGATGCGGGCGTTCAATACAATATTAACAATATTCAACTTGGGGCATCCATTCGTAACCTTGGGACAAACATGAAATTTAGCGGTTCTGACCTAGATGAATTTCATCAACCAGATGGAACAGACCCAGGCACACCGAATGAACCTCGACAAATTGGAACGTCTCAATTTGAAATGCCAACAACATTTGAAATGGGCGTTGCATACAATAAATCCTTTTCAGGAAATGATGTCATTTTAGCAGCATCCTTTTTAAACAACAATTTTTCTTTTGATGAATATCGTTTCGGCGCAGAAGTTAAAACCATGGGAATGCTTTATCTCCGCGGTGGAATGGCTTTTGCGCAAGATCCAGAACCATTTGGAGACGACGGTATTGAAGGAACAACAGACGATAGTGATGATGTTGTTTGGGAGCAAAAAACAGAAGATTTTATATGGGGTCCGTCATTTGGATTTGGACTGGACTTTTCTAAACTATTAGGTGTAGGTTTATCCGTGGACTATGCTTACAGATCTGCTGAGTTTTTCAGTGGAGTAAGCTGGTTATCTTTAAACTTCGCCTTTTAAACGAAGGTAGAAGGCACAATAGATGGAACAAAATACAGGTAGTATTCCCATTTATTGTTGCTTGCAAGCAAGAAAAACAAACAAAGGAGTTAAAATGAGTAAGAATGTGATAAAGTTCTTAAGCGTAATGCTCGTCCTAACATGGACTCTTTCTGCAGAAGGAGCAAAATCTGGTTCGGTTGACCGCGCTGGAAGCCATTTAGGATTACATTATTCAGAGAACGGCTCAACAGGTGAAGCAGATGCTTTAACGGGACCGATTGTACTTCCTCGTAAGGAATACACTCAGCGTTTTAACCGTGGTACAGCTGATACAATGTCTTATGATAGCCAAGTTGGTTGGGGTGGACAATTTATTCAAGCCCCAGGCGATGCTATGTTAATGATGTATCAATTACCAGCAGATGCAACCCTTAAGGGCGTAAATATTCCCATTTATGAATGGGGTACTGGCGATCAGGAATTCACCGTGTCTGTCCATAAACTTTCTTATCCAGTAACCGCTGATGGCGAAACTGCTTATAGCAGTGATGCTGTTGATGGTGACGGTTGGATTGGTGGATATGATATGGCTGATGATGGTTCTGTTTCTATTGAAGGTACAGAATACACAGCTGGCGGAACAGTAAGTATTTGTCAAGATGGTGCTAACGCTGTTGCAGAAGGCGCAACAGATCCATTGGGCAGCGAGGCAGGTTTTGGACCTCCCGGAGTTCCAGTTATGGGTCTTGTGTGGCCAGACGGTGTTACAGCTGTAACAATGACACCCGCTACACACGGCGACTATGCTGTGGATGGAATTTCTGACCATTGGATTAACTTTGCTGATTTTGGTTCTGAACCAGAATTATTGCAAGGTGAATGGGTTGGAATTATGGTTGCTTACACCGGTGAAGGTGGTGGCGACGATGAAGCAACTGGTTTCTTCTATGCAGAAGGTAATGGCGTTGTTTCTCCATGGGCTTTCATGAAGTTTTATGCAGGTTGTAGTGGTACTTCTGGTAACGGTGGTTGGCATATTCGCCATTGGCTCATTCGCTATAATTTAGCGGTTGAACTAACAGGCGATCGTGCACCAGCTATTAGTGGCGCAACACCTCTTTATACAACAATGTCTAATGATGCTCGTCCGGTATCAGCTACAATCACAGATGATAATCCATCAGGTGGTGCTGCTGGTGTTGAAAGTGCAACATTGCATGTATATCCAATGCCATCTCATGCATATCAAACATTTGATATGACTGCTGACGGTGATACCTATTCTGGTGAAATTCCTGGAATGGAAGCTGGAACAGAAATCTATTGGTGGATTACTGCAACAGACGTTGAGGGGAATGAAACTGAAACAACCCAATGGTATTACAGTATTTTCCAAGCAACACAACCAACACTATTTTTCTATAATAGTGGTGAATATGGTTCCTGGATTGCTGGATACTACATGTATGGTTTAACACACCCATTCGATTTCTGGGATGGCGCTAATTATGGTGCAGCTACTAGCGACCTATTAGCAGCCTACGAAAGTGTAATCGAAATGACAGGCGGTGGCCCTGCTGTGATAAACAGTGAAGCTGTTGCTCCATGGTTTGCAGAAGGTGGAAAAGATTATATCCTCGCAGGCGATGAATGGTTAGGTGCTCAATCAGGTTGGGAAAACCTTGACTACGTTGAAGGTGATTTCCAATATGATGTTCTTGGTATTGATGCTGACTATAATGATATTAATTATGGTGCAAGCGGAGACCAAAATGGCGTGTCTCGTTTAGAAGCTATTTCGGGTGATGCTATTTCTGGTGCACTTCATGAGTTCATGGCAGATTCATTAGTATTGAACTATGATCCTAATTATGAATTAGGCATTTCAAACTGGTTAGACGGTGTAGATGTTGTTGATGGTTTCAGCAACTCTTTCAACGCTTATAGCACAGTTCTTGATTCTAATGGTGTTCTTTCAGATGATGCTGAATTGATGGCTACCGGACCTTATAAAGCACACGATAATGGAAGTAATTCTGTTTTCTTTGGCTTTGATCCATTATGTTTAAATACAACACCATATCATTGGATTGGTATTTATGGAACTGGTGCGCTACAATCCGCTGTAGTATGGGCTGATGTATTTGCATCCGTTGGCGATGAAGATACAAACCCATTAGCTCAATCTTTTGAGTTACTCGGTAACTATCCAAATCCATTTAACCCAACAACGAACATTGCATTCAACTTGAATGTACGTTCTGATGTGACTGTAAGAATCTTCTCCGTATTAGGTGAAGAAATTGCAACAATCCAAAGTGGCAATCTCGCTTCAGGAACCAATATGGTTTCTTGGAACGGAACAAACAACTTTGGTCAATCCGTTGCTTCTGGTCTCTACATTTATCAAGTAGAAGCGGGTCAACAGTCCTTAACAGGGAAAATGATGCTCTTGAAATAAGATCATTCATTTGATGAACCTAAAAAGGGGCAAGGAAACTTGCCCCTTTTTATTTTAACCCTTTTCTCATTTTTCACACTAGTGTTTTCCTTTAATTTCCGCGATGAAAAAAATCCTAATTAATACAGTTTTATTTTTATTTCTCTTTTCCTGCTCTTCAAACAAAGAGCCGGTTTTAACGATCAACGGCGAATCAGTTTTTGAAGATGCTTTATATAGAACATCACCAATAAAATCTTTTAATGCAATGCCGCCAAATGAACGGGAGATGGCATTAAAGCAATGCGCTGTTAATGAAATTCTTCTAAAAGAAGGTTATGATGAAGATTTACAAAACCATAAATATGTTCAATCGCAAGTTGAAATCAAAAAACATCAAATAGCGATTGATTCTTTATTTAATAAAGTAATCTGGAAAAGAACTTTATCTGATAGTGTTATCCACGATGCTTATCAAAAGCTTCATAAAACAGTGGGAATGAGACATATTTTAATTTCTCACCGCTGGGGGCATAAAACAAAAACAACACGAACCAAAGAAGAAGCACTGACAATAGCAAACAATATTGTAGCAAGAATAGAAAGTGGCGAAATAGATTTTGAAAAAGCTGCACGTTTTTATACAGATGATCCTTTAATGAAAGTTGAAGGTGGAGATTTAGGATTTATCTTTTGGGGAAATATGCTTCCAGAAGTACTCTATAAAGCATGGAATGCACCACCAAGAACAATTGTAGGTCCATTTGAATCCCCGTTTGGTTATCACTTAATACGCGTTTATGGAACAAAATCCGCACCACAACCCCCTTTTGATGAAGCAAAAAAATCTATTATTCGTTTAATTAAATCAGGAAAAACACCCGAATTCAAAGTTCAAATGGAAAAAAAAGAACAAAGCCTCATTAATGAATATCAATTCACTTTTTCTATGGATGCTATTGATAGTTTATTTCAAATTTCTCAAAATATTAAAATGGAATTAAAACAAAATATTGCCATTTCATATTTAAATAAAATATCATTTGACATGCCTATTGGTTTCGAAAATGGAACTCCAATATTATTATCCTGGTTTTTGAATGAAGCAAATCGAGTAAAAGAAATAAATGGAACACCAATTTATAACCGATACACATTATTAAAAATATTTCAGGATATTGCATACCGGCATTTAGGAGTAAAAGATGCCATATCTAAAGGATATGTAGCGGCGGAAGTGTTGGGCCAAGAAATGAAAAAAGTAGAAAGAGCAGAAATTATAAATTTATTAATAAGTCAAAAATTAAAAGCGGAAAAAGGATTAACGTTTGATATTTTATCAAACAGAATTTTAACGTCTAACGATATTTGGTTAAACCCTAAATATATTACTCCGTAACAAAAACGCGATTTAACATATTATATAAATGACTATAGGCAAATCCTTGTCCCATATAATATTCACCCTGCGAATCCTGCAATATTAATTCCCAGTGTAAATGAGCCCCTGCACGCGTTCCAAGCGTTGAATCTTTTGTTCCTGTATTTCCACTTCTCCCCAAAAAATCGCCTCGGCTAACTCGCGCACCCGGAACAATTTCTTTGTCTATGGTAGACATGTGAGCATATATTGTTATAACGCGATATCCAGGAACGAGATCAAATCCATGGTCTAAAAAGATAGCTTTTCCCAACAATATATTATGAAATACATCAGAAGGTGTTTGCCCGACTTGAGCGCTTTCTTCTAACAAATCCACCCTAAATTTGGGTGGCACTTCTTTATAATGATGATCTGCACGCACAACAACACCGTCAGCCGGTGAAAATATTGATGTTCCCCAGTTTGCAAAAAAATCAATCCCACGGTGAGTTCCACTTCTATAAGTGCGAGGAGCATTCGGCAGTCGGGATGCCCTTTTTGGAACAGGAACACCACGACAGGGAAGTAATAATTCAAGTGAATCAAAGTGTGCTAATATAGGTATTCCCAATGGTTCAATAGATTGTAATCGGATTTGTTTAGGTAGGGAAAAAAGATGCATAGGTGAATTCAAAGGATCTTCGCCAATAGCCTGTTGGCTAAAAATGGTAGAAAAAGTGATAAATATAAATAAGACGTTTTTCATTTTAAGAAATAATCAACCGCATGATGACATGCTTCAACGGGTAATTCCACAAAAGTTTTTTCTGCAATAGAATCAAAAATAGATTCATCATTCGAATCAGAAAATGAATATGGATGATCAAACTTTATTTGAACCATTTTAATTTTGCTCAATTGAATAGATTCAAATAGTGTCCATTCATATTTAGCCCAAGATGTTGGAATAAAAATGAGTCCGTCGGCCCAAATTCGATTCCGTTGAATAAAATTGACTGCCTGAAATGTTTTATGCGTTTGTAAAATCTTTATTTCAACTTCTTTCATATGAAGGTGTTTCTTTATAGCGCGATTTAATTTATCCAATGTAAGAACGTTTTTTGATTCAGCTGCTTTTACACCTAACAGATTTAAATTTGGGCCTTGAAGTAATAATAATTTCATGTTTTTACCTTAATGGGACAATATGACCTATGATATAACCTATAATAATTCCAATTAATAATCCTAATGTAACAATTCGACTTTTTGCTAATTCTTGAGCATATCCTTTTTTTATAGCCACACCCGACACAACATATCCCATTGCGTTTAAAATCCAAAATATGGGAATGGTTAATACTTTAATAATAAGAGGTCCCACAAATGGAACAAGCGCAATTAATGCACCCAATCCAGCAAATATTTGCGTAAACACCCCCAATACCAACGTAACAAAAACGACAATTTTTTCATCAATTCCCGAACGAAGAGCTAAAATAATTGCAATTAAAATAACAATCCAAATTAAGATTTGTTTTTTATGATTTTTAATGGATGTTATTTTACTCATTTAACTTAGCCTTTACATCAAGATTCCAAACAGACACGGTTGCTTGTAATATGCGGTGTGGCGGTTCGTGTTCGATCCACAATTGTTTTACCATTCCAGGCATAACAATATTTTCCATAAAATAATCGGTTCTATCAAGGAATTTCCCAGATTCTTTTAATTTCAAATCTAACCGATAATGATCCGTTAATATTGAATCACCTAAAATACCTAAAAAAGGCGTGTCGGCTAATAATACACGAGACTGATATAAATCGCCTTCATGTTCCATGGAAAACCATTGTTCGTTTATTTGATCAGCTGTTGAACTTTGAACCCAAGCCAAGAGAGTTAAAATTGTTTTACAGGATTTTTCCCGTTCGACAGATGGCCCATTATTATAGTCTATAGAATTTGTTTTATCATTATAATGAGCAGAAAGTGATTGAGAAAATGCTCCCTGATTAATATCCTTTTCATATGTTTTTATACCAAATGAAGTAGAATCAAATGTGACAGAATACATATTTTTTGTAGGCCAAATAACATCAAAAACCCCAAGCGTTTTGGTTTCAAAAGAAAGGGAAGATGCACTGTTTTGATTCATTGTAACATTGACAATCGGTATGCCTAAAACGGAAATGGTATATTGATGGGCTGAAAGAAAAGTCGCCAATAATAATGGGGTCGCATATTTCATATTAAGGCTTCCATTTAAATTTATCATTTAAACCCATGAGTGCAATGACTGGAATGTAGATTGGTTGAATGAGAGCCCATAAAATATATACGGAGAACTGAACGGTTGTTTTAAACAATAACCCGCCTAAAAAAAGAACACTTCCTTCAAATAGAAATTTTATAATAAATGCAGAGAAAAAGGACCCAAACCCAAAAAGAAAGGATGTAAAGATAAAAACATTACTTAAAAAGGCAGCCACAAGAAAAATAAAAAATGATTGAGACCCATCTGAAATTCTTCGAGAATTGGATGCCCACCGAGATCGCTGGTTTATGAATTGTTTGACTGTTTCAACAGGTTTCGTTTTAACAGCCCCATCTAAATCAATATTAAAAATAGCTTTTCCAATCTTCGAAATTGCCTGAACCAAATACATATCATCTCCAGAAATACGATAATGAACAGGGGTAAATCCACCGATTTCATTAAACGATGTTCGCAGATAAGCCAAGTTTTGCCCAGATCCAGACCAATAATTATGCCATCCTGCTGCACCCGCATTTGCGGCCATAATACCTAAAAAATCCATATTTTGTAATCGATGAAACAGAGAACCTGAAGATATATTTGTTTGAGAATAGCCAATGGAAATTGAATGTGCGCTTCCTAGCGATTTCACCATGGATGAAACCCACGTGGTAGGCACCCTACAATCAGCATCGGTTGTAACAATAATTTCTCCAGATGTTGCATCGATTGCTTTTGTGAGTGCATATTTTTTTGGCGTCATTTCTTCAGATAATTCTTGGATTTGAATCCCTTTTATAAAAGAGTATTTATCCGAATATCGAGTAATGATATCCCAAGTTTTATCGGTGGATCGATCATCAACAACAGCCACATCCAATAAATCTAATGGGAAATCTTGAAGAAGAATATCAGTTAAAAGGGATTCTAAATTATTCTCTTCATTGCGTGCAGCAATAATAATGGATACGGTTCTGCCGGGCAATTCATCCTGTTCATGGTTTTCATATTTGAATAGGCCAATCACTATATAGATTACAAAACCACCATAGATGGCTAGGGATAAAAAAAGAAAGAAATTCATACTCTTTTCTTAATTATAGATTCAAAAAAGAAGTAGCAATCACGAAATAGAGCAAAACACCCACAATATCAACGCTTGTAGTTACAAAGGGACCTGTTGCAATGGCTGGATCAATATCTACTTTTCTAAGAAAAAGGGGAATAATCGTACCAACAGCGGCCGCCACGAGCATAGATAAACCAATACTTAACCCAACAACTAAACCTAAATATGGAGGTGCATTAATAAATCTAAATGCGGCAAACAACCCCAGTAAAATGCCATATAATCCACCGAGAATAAACCCAACCGTTACTTCTTTCATTATAATTTTAAATTCACTTCCAAAATCAACACGTCCTGTTGCGATACCGCGAACAACAATAGTTGAAGATTGGGTTCCAATATTTCCACCCATTCCCATAATGACAGGTATAAAAGCAGCTAAAGCAATGGTGTTTTGAAGAACATCTTCATAAACGCCGATAACGGTTGCGGCTAAAATTCCCCCTAACCAACTTGCAAATAACCACGGGAGTCGTGCTTTTGCATTATCCCAACTGGATTTGTTCAAAATTTCCCTATCTTTACCTGCACCCGCCATTTGAAGGAAATCTTCCGTTGCCTCTTCGCGAATAACATCAACCACATCGTCAACGGTTACAATGCCTAATAGACGCGTATCTCCATCAACAACAGGTACAGCTAAATAGTTATACTGAGCTACCAGTTGCGCTACATCTTCTTGATCTGTTTCTGCCCGAACCATATGGACACTTTTAATCATAATATCACTTAAGAGTGTTTCGGGAGGTGTAATGGCTAATGTTCTTAAACTAATAACACCGACTAATCGTTCATCATCATCAATAACATATATATAAAACGCCATTTCGGCTTCATCTTGATCTTGAAGCGCTTTTAAGGCGGAGCGAGAAGTGGAATCTTGATGGAGGGCAAAAACATCTGTTGACATTAATGACCCGGCACTGTCTTCGGGATAAGCCAGGATTTCTTCAATTTCTTCCTGCTCATCTCTTCGTAATAATTCTAAAACAGATTGTGTTTTTTCTTCCGATAAAGAATTAAGAATATTTCCCTGGTCATTTGAATCTGCTTCTCGAACAATCATTGCAATACGCTCAGATTGTTCTTTCTCTAACAAATTAGACAATAGGGATTCATCTAAAGCACTTAGAAATTCTGCAGTACTTTCATCATCACCCATTAACTTAAAAACTTGCTCCTGCTCACTATCGGAAAAATATCTAAAGATAACCGCTAAATCAGCAGAGTGTGTTTTTTGGATTAATTTGACAAGATTTGTACGCGCATGGCGTCGAAGCAATCTTCGAAATGTATCTCTAAGAAGCATTATTTCATGTTCAAACATTTCTTTTTTCATGATGTAATCCGTTGTCTATTAATGCCTTTTAACCCAAGGTAAACCAAAAAAAGCGCCGGAACTAAAACCCATAAAGCCACATGACCATTCCAAATATAAAAAGTAAGTTCTGTTTCAGGTCCAACCCCAATAAGAAGCGCCATACCATTGATGATTCCGTGAAAAACTAAACTCGGATAAATAGATTGGGTTCGCCAAGCGACGTATCCAAGCACAACGCCTAAAATATATATTTGAATCGCCCAATAGGGATTTAAATGAATCAAGGCAAAAAATAAGCTCGTAACCAAAACTGCGCGCGTTACATCTTTCCAATGGTCCTCTAAAAATTTTTGTAAAAAGCCCCTAAATAATAATTCTTCTCCAATCGGAGCCACAACAGTTAAAACAATAATCATCATAAATAATCCGAGGGCATTATCCGGCATCAATATATTATCAATATCTATAATATAATCTGGCGTTGGAACAATTAAACTAATCAAACGACCCAATTCATCACTAATGACGCTAAAACCAATTGCCAGAACGATGGTATGAATAATAATGTGGGGCGAAACAGGGTTTAATCTTAAGCTATCAACAAAAGAGCGCTTTCGTGAATATAGATAATAAAACAGGGGTAATACCATTGCTCCCTGTCCGATAAAAAAAGAAATATATGTTAGAAACGATTGATTCGAATCAGGATTAGATAGAGCAATTCCCAAGACCAAACCACCGAGAACGAAAGCGGTTAGGACCGATAGAAATACAATGCCAAAAGCACTGCGGACTGTCAGGGGTTGATTCATAAGAGTCTAAATCCTTTTTTTTCATATTCCGAAACTTACGGCGCATTCATATAAAACTAAACGATGAAAGAGCCATCACAGTTTAGATAATTCATATAAAAGAATAGCGCTAGCAGATGCAACATTTAATGAGTCGCCCGTTCCCAATTTAGGGATGGATAGAATTGTGTCACATTGGCTCAGCGTGTCCTGCTGTATTCCATTTGCCTCTCCACCCAATATTAAAACCCAAGGTTTTTGAACATTGGATATGGCCACATCATCCCCCGATATATCAGCCCCAATGAGTGTATATCCAGCTTTTTTAAATAATTCTATTTGTACGTTTGGATGAATGTTTAAATCAAAATGTGCCCCCATTCCGCTACGAACTGTTTTTGGGTTATAAGGATCAACACATCCCGCTGAAAGAGCAATATGACGTATATCAAACCAAGCAGCAGTACGAAGAATTGTACCAAGATTCCCCGGATCTGAGATTCTGTCTAGATAAATCCAATGAGTGTTTGATGTAACATCAAGGTCAGACGAATCAGGTATTTCACAAATACCCACAACGCCGGACGGTGATTTTGTATATGAAATTGATTGAATTTCTTTATCCGTAACGCGTGTTATACCAATACCGTTATTTATGACAGTAGTAACAAAATCGGGATATTGATTTTCGACAGACTCTGTCCAATACAATTTAACAATTTTAGTTTGAGCTAAAACAGCAGACTCTACGAGCCGCACACCTTCAATTTGGAATTGCCTATATTTATCTCGGTACTTTTTTTGGTCTAAAGAACGGATTCTTTTTTGATCATTTTGATTCATCATAAGCTTGATAGACTACTTTCCCATTCACAATTGTATGTGTTACTTTTGTTTTTAAAATCATTTTTGGATTTTCATCAGACAAAGGTTTATCCAAAACCGTAAAATCAGCAAAATACCCTAATTCAATTTTCCCTTTATCATTTTCTTCAAAAGATGCGTATGCGGGCCATAGAGTATACATATGAATCGCCTGTTCTAATGTGAGGCGTTCTTGAGGTTGCCATCCGCCTTCAGGCCAACCGGAAGAATCTTGCCGTGTGATGGCAGCGTAAATTCCAACCAATGGGTCAGGAAATTCCACGGGTGCATCAGAACCGCCCGGAACTGGAATACCTAATTGAGCAAAAGATTGCCAAGGATAGGCGCGACTTAACCGTTCTTCGCCTAAACGTTCATCTGCCCATGGCATATCACTGGTACAATGCGTTGCTTGCATCGCTGGTATAATACCCAATTCTTTAAAACGGTTTATATCATTCGGATGAACAATTTGTGCGTGTTCGATGCGATTTCGCATTTCTTTTTCTCCAGAATCTTCATATGCGTCTAAAATTATTCGAATGGCTTTATCGCCAATGCCATGCGTATTGACTTGAAAGCCGGCTTGGTTAAATTTTTTCACAATTGAGCTGAGATTATTTTTGTCCATAAATAATAATCCAGATTGTTTTGGGTCGTCAGAATAAGGTTCTAATAAGGCAGCGCCTCGTGACCCCAATGCACCGTCCATATATACTTTTAGGGTTCGAATGGTTAGAAAAGGTTTTTGAGTCACAGGACCATTTTCTAAGAAAAATTCAACATCTTCAGGAGAATCGTTTAACATTGCAAAAATACGAACAGTGAGCAGGTTTTCGCCTATTAATTTTTTATAAGCACTAATATCGTTTACACCAACCCCAGCATCATGAACAGAAGTAATGCCAAGTGAATTCAATAGTGTTTGGGCTTTGACTGTTTGGCGGTATTTATCTTCTTCTGTGGATTTCGGAATAAAGGCTGTAATTAAATCCATCGCATTGTCTATAAAAATACCCGAAGGCTTGTTGGATTTATCGTAGAGTATTTTACCACCATCCGGCTCAATTGTTTTATTGGAGATTCCGGCAATTTTCATCGCTTTTGTATTTGCCCAAAGAGCATGCCCATCAATACGTCTCAAAACGACAGGATGTTCCGCTGAAACGCGATCCAAATCTAAAGCTGTGGGATACGTTTGGTTTTCCCAATCATTTTGATCCCATCCGCGTCCTTGTATCCAACGACCTTTGGGTGAGTTTAAAGTAGCCTTTTTCACAATCGAAATGATGGAAAGCTTATCAGGCGTCCCAACAAGATCTAATGTTTCTAACGCCCAGCCCAAACCAGTAAGATGCATATGACCATCAATAAATCCAGGGTAAACCCAACCGTTTTTCAAATCTATTGTTGATTCATAAAAATTTGAATGATTTGGATTAAAGGAAAGAATACGCCCATCTTTACATTCGACTGAAGAGACATTCGGAAGGCCATAAAAGCGGCCATTTTTTAAAAGTGTTTTTCCCATAGAAATTGTGGCTGTTAATATAAAGAATAAAGTGAGAACAAAGCGGTTGAATAAGAACATGGGGCAGAAAATAATTGCTTCTTGGTGGACTCTCAAGAAAATTTTTTATAATGAATTTAATTATCCTTAAAAGTTAAAAAGATTGGTCATCCCATTCATCGCCGGTAATTTTATAGTCTATAAATCATAAAGAGAGAACCAATGAGTAAAGGATTACCTTCAAGAGATTCAGAATTTTCAGCCTGGTATAATGCGGTTGTTTCTAAAGCGGGACTGGCAGAACACGGCCCAGTAAAAGGAACAATGGTAATAAAACCATACGGATTCCAGCTTTGGGATAATATAAAAGATATTTTTGATAAAATGATTAAAGCGACAGGGCATGTTAATGCATACTTCCCTCTATTTATCCCTAAATCATTTTTAGCGCGTGAAGCAGAACATGTAGAAGGGTTTGCTAAGGAGTGTGCGGTGGTTACACATACTCGTTTAAAATCCGATCCGGTTCATGGCATAATTGTAGACCCCGAATCAAAGTTAGATGAAGAAGTCATTGTTCGGCCCACATCAGAAACGGTCATTTGGTCCATGTATAAAAAATGGATCCAATCTTACCGCGATTTACCATTATTAATAAATCAATGGGCGAATGTTGTGCGGTGGGAAATGCGCACACGTTTATTTTTACGTACATCTGAATTTTTATGGCAAGAAGGGCATACAGCTCACGCCACGCCAGAAGAAGCTCAATCAGAAACGCTAGATATCCTTGAACTTTATAGACAATTAGCGGAAGATTATTTAGCGATGCCTGTAATTACGGGAGTTAAAACTGAATCAGAAAAATTTGCCGGCGCAGATAAAACATATTGTATAGAAGCAATGATGGGAGATAAGCGAGCTTTACAAGCTGGAACATCTCATAACCTAGGTCAAAATTTCGCAAAAGCTTTTAATGTCACATTTCAGACAAAAGATAATCGAGAAGAATTAGTATATGCGACAAGTTGGGGCGTTAGTACACGGTTAGTTGGCGCTGTTATTTTAACTCATGGAGACGATAAAGGATTACGTCTTCCACCAAAAATTGCACCCATTCAAGTGGTTATTATTCCTATCGCAAAGAATGATGAGCAGAAATCGGCCGTGAAACATTATTTAGAACCTATTCGCCAAGCATTAACGGAAAACGATGTCCGTTTTCACGAAGATTGGTCAGATAATTCTCCTGGATATAAATTTAATGAATGGGAAATGAAAGGCGTTCCTCTCAGGTTAGAAGTTGGCCCAAGAGATGTGGAAAGCGGCAAAGCGGTTCTTGCAAGAAGGGATACAGGTGAAAAAAGCATTCTATCGTTAGATGAAACTATTTCAACTATTCCGCCCCTATTGGATGAAATCCAAAAGGGGCTTTTTTCCCAAGCCTTAAAATTCCAAAATGATCATACATTCACCGTAGATAATTATGATTCGTTTAAAGAGAAAATAAAAGAGGGTGGGTTTATCAAATGTGGCTGGGATGGTAGAGATGAAACCGAAGCAGCTATTAAAGGTGAAACAAAAGCAACTATTCGATGTATTCCTCTAGATGAGAATCCAAAAGGTTTAACATGTATTTTTTCCGGGAAGCCTGCATTGCACGAAGTGATTTACGCCAAAGCATATTAAGCTCGGATTATTTCGCGAATAATTCTGTTCGATGCTTATTCAAACTACCGCCATTGTTTTAAAATCATTTCCTTATGGTGATACAAGTTTAATCGCTAGATGCTTCACTCTCGAAAAGGGGAAAATGAGTTTTATTATAAAAGGAGCTCGATCAAAAAAATCAGGAAGCGCTGCATTATTCCAACCCATGAGCCATATAGAACTTATATTTAATTATAAAGAGTCGAGAAATCTTCAAATTATCTCTAAAAGAAGTTTTATAGAAATTTGGCCTAATATTCAAAATGATTTAAAACGAATTACATTAGCATTGTCTATTTTAGAAATGACGGATAAAACATTGTCTGATGAGGATCCTCACCCCGGATTATTTCATGTGTTAGTCGAAACATATCGTGCATTTAATAAAGGAAAAAATAACTTAAATGTCCTTTTTTGGTTTTATGAATTGGCTCTTTTATCTCATTTAGGTTTTCAACCGGATTTAGACCAACGTGAATTACCAGGACTCATGCTTCCAGACCCAAGCGAAGGTCCAAAAAGTCGGAAAATATTAGAAATGTTAATAAAGGAAGATCTTGCATCCATCGAAAATTTGGAGGTTCTTCCAAAAGATAATCGTGTTATTTCTGATTATATTCAAGCAAACTTATTTTATCATTTTGATACATTAAACCAATTAAAATCTTTAAATGTATTGAAAAAAATACTATCATAATGAACATGACTATTAAAGGGATTCTAAGAAGAAATGATGGTAGCCCATTTATTGAAGGGGCTGATGGTGTTAAATACTTTACTGATCATCGTTTATGGAGCGGATATTTAGATCATTGGGACGGGCAACCTGTTTTTGCGCGCCTATTATCTGAATGTGATTATGAAAAAAAACAACCCATTGTAATTATGTGGCCGGATAAGCCCGTGCCTACAAAACCATATGTTGAAATATATTATGCGCAACGATTAGTCAAATATTTAACATCCACATTGGGGCATAGTGCGATTAATGTAAATGGTGAAATTTTTAATTTTTCTCATTTGATGAATGAAAATGAAATTATCACAGAAGAAGAATTTTTCTTTCGCCCGGCTTTAGGCGAATTTGCTCCGTCACCTAATAATGGGAAATATGAAATAACGAGTAATGGAACACCTTATTATGACAAGTTTGGACGCAATTTTATGCGAACAATTCATGTATTGCGTATAGAGGGTATAGATGTCGAAAAATTGGGGAATATTTATAAGCACCAGTTAGATGTAATTCGATCAACACCTCCTAAGCCAAAAGAGCCGGAAGCATATTCCGGGTTTAATATGTTTACTCGGAGTTGTTCAACCATTATTCGTGATGGACTTGTTGAATATGGATTTAGTCAAATTAAAGGGATATTTCCACGAGATTTATACATAAGCGCTGCATACCATTTATTAAAAGAAGACTCATTAAAAGTAGAGCAAATAATAATGCCTCAATTAGTTGTCCCAGAAGCAGACTTAAGTGCCATGTCTCCAATTTTAAATCCAAAGAATTATATTAGGAATAGATTAATCACCAAAAAAACCTTATAGATTAATAAAGGATTAATTTGCGGAAACTTGCATAATGATGCCGCATAGCCAAGCGCCATAAGTACCAACAGCATATCCTAAAACCGCCAATAAAACACCCACCGGAGCTAAAGATGGATGAAATGCGGATGCAATAATAGGCGCTGATGCAGCGCCCCCCACATTAGCTTGACTTCCCACCGCCATAAAAAAGAAGGGAGCTTTGATTAATTTCGCAACAACTATGAGAAGTAAAGCGTGAATTGTCATCCAAATTAGACCCACTAAAAACAATTCAGGTTGATCAAATATGGCTAATAGATCCATTTTCATTCCAATTGTGGCTACTAATATGTATAGAAATAAACTCCCATATCTTGATGCGCCAGCCCCTTCTAAATTCCGCACTTTTGTAAACGATAATCCCAACGCCATCGTTGTGGCTAAAACAATTAGCCAAAAGAAACCAGACGTAAGACTAAATTTTTCTAATTCTGGCGCATGGGATGAAACCCAAGGAGCAATTATATCTGATCCGAAATGAGCAATACCCGTTACACCAAACCCTACACTCATTATCTTTATAGTATCTGACAAATCGGGCATACGCAAGATTTGAGCTCGATAAGTTTCCATCTTTTCTTTGAGTCTAATAAGAGCAGAAGTATCTGCCTGAAGCCAATTATCTAATCTTTGATGAATTCCGGCACCATAAAGCAAGAAGGCCATCCAAATATTTGCAACAATAACATCAACCGCAATCATCGCTGAAAATAAATGGTCTCCCACCTGAAAAACTTCTTTCATAGCTGCTTGGTTTGCACCTCCGCCAATCCAGCTTCCAGCAACAGTTGTTAATCCACGCCAAACAGCACTAGGGCCAACGCCTCCAACAATATCGGGGGCAAAAAATGAAATTATCATAATTGCCAATGGACCACCAATAATTATGCCAACTGTTCCCGTAAAGAACATTATTAATGCTTTGGTTCCTAGCTTTATAATGCTAGATAAATCAATACTAATGGTGAGCAAAACAAGGCTTGTTGGGAGCAAATATCTTGAAGCTACAAAATAAAGGTTTGAATATTCTCCTGAAATAATTCCAAAGGAATTAAAAAGTGAAGGAATGAAATAGCAAAGAAGTAAAGTTGGAACAAAAGTATAAAATTTCTTCCAGAAAGGATGTTCACTTTTAGATGAAATAAATACAAAAGCTAAGATTCCAATGAGGAGCCCAAGAACAACAGCATCATTTGTAAATAAAGGTTGTCCCAAGATTATTGATTCTTTTTGGATGGCCGAACAACAGGCTGAACCCAAGCCATTTCCGCATCGCCTTTAGAAAATGGATTAGGATGCTTTTTAGTTGAAAGGATTTTTGCGCGTACATATAGCACATCGTCTGGAATGATAAAGTTAGCGGGGTTTTCTGATGTTTCGTATAAAACTCGGCCAATGTCTTGACTATAAACATGAGCAACGTGTGATGGAAAATCTTCATCATTTACAATGGGTGTAGCTTTTGGATCAAAATCTTTGAGGGTACCAATAAATTGTGTCATAAAACGAACATCATTTTCAGGTTGAATTTGAATTGAAAAATTATTATTTGATAATTTAATATTATCAATTGTCACTCCGGTAGATGAATAAAAATCACCTTTTTCTAACGCTCGAACAATAGAAGATGGTGTTAGAGCATTGGACTTAACCATTACCCAGCCACGACCAGTATTAGATTTTCCTACTCCAAAATCATAATAAGCATGAGAATCATCTGTCGCAACGCCATAAAACAGATTTTTATTTGTATGAAGTCTATTTGTTAAAATAATATCCCACATTCGATCTGTTCCTGGGTGAGCATCATCGCCCCAATTATTTACTCCTGGATGTCCGTTATATACCTCAAAAAATGGATCTCCAGTTAATTGCATTAAATCTTCGGCAACAATTCCCCAACCAAAATTGGGATGGTTTACATGAGCCAATATAGGTTGACCCGTTTCCTGTCGTTGATGAAGAATGGCGTCTAAGTTACGCTGCATCACATCTAAAACACTTTCGCCGCCCTGAGGATGAAGAAGTGTTTGGATATTGATGGCATTAATATGAACTGGTTTTTTTTCAAATGCATCTGTGATTTCTTCAGACGGAATTAAAATAAATTTTCCAGGTACTTCAAAATAATCTTTTAATTCTTTTAATGTTTTCAGGCGCATTTGAAGTGTATCGCCGACGTATCTTAATTCAGGCCAATCGTCCCCAAACTCTTTTTTTAATTTATTCAATTTCTCTAATGAAAAAGGAGGTGGCCACTTACTTGAATCTTCTTCATCTACAACAGGTATCCATTTTTCACCTTCAGATAAAATATTATGATCAGAAAGAGCTAAGAATTGGTAATTATTTTCCTTATACCAATTGACAACTGTTTCGGGTGGGGCGTCACCATCGCTCCAAAGAGTGTGGGTGTGAATATTTCCTTTTTGCCAAATGAGCGTTTCTTTTGAACTACATCCGAGCAATAAAAGTAAATAAAAGAAAAAGAGTACTCTATTTGGCATCAGTTTGAACTAAGACGGTCTTTTCTTCAATGTTAAACTTTTTTTAACAAGATAAACAGGCGCAAAAAATATAGCTTCAAAAAGCGGATTTATTTCTGTTGTTTTGCCATCTACAATAATCAAAGGTTGAAAGGTAAAGCCTCCTCCATCCTTTATGTTTTTAGGGCTAACAGTAAAAGTAATAGGTTTGAGTGTTCTAAGTAAGTTTAATATAGTTTTATACCCTTTTATCCCTGTTTTTGGGAAAATATTTCCATCTGCACTATTTATCCTAACATGTTTTAATAAAGTGTACTTTTCTCTAAATATTGGTTTTGACCATTTTATGGACCCAACAGAGAATTTAAATTCAGCATTTTTAGCTATAAGCGGGTGGGGTTGAGCGTCACGTACAGCCTCTAAAAGTAGGAGAAAATAATTAATTCCGCCAAGAGAACGAGCGCTTTCATTTAAAATTTGAGATAAATCGTCTTGATTGTAAAGGTTTAAAGGATTGAAATTTTTCATTCAAAAGAGTTCCATTTTATTTATTCATTAAGGGATGAATTTTAAAACTACTTTTTGATTTATCTATTATGTTTCCTTGATATTGTATTAAAACTTTATACCCAATATTTAGAATGAATTATAGTGTAGGTGTAATGCGATTAAAGGAAAATTCTACTTTTACTTTTGCGGGCATTCCGTCAATTTCCAAAACAGGATAGGCAAGGAAGTTAATGGGACCGGATGTAGGACCTGGCTGAACAATTAAATCTCGCCCACGACTAAATTCAATTCGATTAGCGGGATGATGTCCAAAGAAATATGTGGATAAAGCAGAACATTTATCTCCTTCACTAATATCAACAGGCCACCACATTCCATCTGTATAGAATTCTGCCCAACAATGATACCCATCAATTCCACCTTCGTTTCTAGCCGATGGAATTGAAGCACCAATTGCAAATCGCGCTGGAATGCCAACTGCGCGAGATAAAGCAATAAAATACGAGTGGAAATCAGTACAATTGCCATGCCTTGAATCGCACGCATACACAGCATCACCTTTCCCCCAACCTTCGCCATACTTTATATAGCTCATACGATCAATTGTGTGGTCATATAAAGCCCGAGCTTGGGCAAGATGCCCCAATTTTCCCTTGATAACATCCTGAGCAATTTGTTTAAACAAATCATCACCGGGTACAAGGCGATTCGGGCGCAAATATACATTTGGGTCACGGCTTATATCCGAATAAACACCTCTTTCTAAATGCTCAATTTGGTAGTGCAGTACAATGGTTTCTCCGCTATGTTTTGGCATTAATTCCATATAATACACTTTATTTCCATTTTCAGATTCATCCAATATGCGTGTTTCCACAGGTGTGTCTGTCATTTTAATTTCTACTTTTTGAAAAGAATCAATAGTGGGAAATGGAATCCATATTTGACTAGGTCCTGTTATTTCAGGTAGCGTAGCCTTATAGAAAAACTCAAATATATCTTTACCTTTAAGGACGCCGAGTAAGTCAGGTGTTGCATCATCTGCGGGAAGACGAATCCATGTTTTGTCTTGTTTTTGTTTCCACACATACAAAGGTTGTCCATTTGTTTTGTGGATGGTGGTTTCCGTAACCACCATTTCGCCCACATCTCCCGAAAGAAAGAAGTCCACATCGTAAACATGGCCATCTGTGCTCGCTAAATCAACGCAAGCAAAGTGTCTGTCGGGCGAAAGATGAGCCAAGTATTCCGTATGAACGCGCACAAGTTTAAGTTTGAGTTCTCTCCCTTCGAACATTAGTTTAAAATAACCATTACCTAGATTTGTCTGTTCTTCAATATGTTTTTCTATGCCAAATTGAATATCTTCTGTAACAATATCTGGAATTTTCTTTGATGGATGAGTTGAATCGCCACAGCCGAAAAACAAAAGCGTTATTATGTTAATGACAATTAGATGTGTTTTCATTTTAATGTATTGGGCGTTCTATGTTTTCAATAGAGTATAAACCCTATTAAGAGACAGAAAGCACTTGTTTTTAGTAATCTATTTCCCGGTCGGGTGATCGCTTGATGGATGTTCGCCTTTTGGATGCTCACCAGAAGGATGTTCGCTCTTTGGATGTTCTCCAGAAGGATGCTCACCTTTAGGATGATCTTTAGAAGGATGTTCTTTAGAAATGTTTTCTTGTGTTGGATGCTCATTTCCAGATTTTTTAGGTTTTTTGCTACAGCCAACTAACGTTAAGGATAAAGCCAGAGCGATGGCAATAGGTAGGGTCCATTTTCTTAAATAAGTCATTTTCATTATTATCACTTTCCTCTCTTTGTTAAGTAATGGGGTAAAAAATGTTTGAACAAGTTACATGATAGACGGAATGAAATACTAAAAAGAAAATAATTAAAAAAATAGTACGGTTTTTTTTGGCTTCAATTGGAGTGGCGATGGTTTTAATTGAACTTTTTCATCAATGTGTACTATAAAGATTGAATTATTATTAATTTTCGGAAATCATGCGATACCAATTCCAATCACCATCGGGAGGTTTATCATTTAGGCCAAAAATATTTACGGATGCTATTAAATTATTAGTGACGGTGAATTTTATCATCTTTTTTTTCCAAACCATGTCTGGCCAATCAAGGATGTTTTTTCAGTTATTCGGACTCGTTCCCAAGTCTGTTTGGTCCCAATTCATGATTTGGCAGCCAGTCACTTATTTGTTTTTTCACGGAGGTATATGGCATGTACTTATTAATATGTTTGTTCTATGGATGTTTGGAACAGAACTAGAACGGGTATGGGGAAAAGAGCGTTTTTTAAAATATTATTTTATGACAGGTATTGGTTCTGGCTTAGTTACTTTTGTTCTTAATATTAACTCAACCATTCCTATTGTAGGGGCGAGCGGTGCTGTATATGGTGTTTTATTGGCTTATGGGCTCATGTACCCCAACAGAACAATTTATCTTTATGGTATTTTGCCTATTAAATCAGTTTGGTTCGTTATTAGTATAGGCGCTATTGCTTTTTTCTCTTCTATTGGGAACACGTCTAGCATTAGTCATATGACTCATTTGTCCGGCATGGTGATTGGTTTTTTAATTTTGCGGTCAAACTTTAGATGGAAAGAAGCCATATTTAATATTCGCAAACAAGTATTAGAGTATAAAATACATCAATACGAAAAAACAAAATCCCAACGCAATAAGTTAGAAATGGATATAAATCGCATCTTGGAAAAAATCAATCAGGATGGTTTCGATAAATTAACCCAAGAAGAAAAAGACATACTCTTCGAAGGGAGTAAGTCGCTTCATCGTCATAAGAAAAAAGATTGAATCGAAAATTATTTTTCAATAAGATTTACGACGATAAGACAGGCAAACAGCCTTCTTTCCCCATACAATTAATAAACTTTAGGATCATATGGATTTAGGTACTGCAATAGGCATCACAGCAGGTTTCGGTGTTATAATTATCGGAATCATTAATGGCGGAGGCGAACTTTATTGGTTTTTAAATGTGAATTCAATTTTATTGGTTTTAGGAGGAACCATTTCTGCAACATTGGTTAATTATCCTCTTAAAGTTTTTCTAGGCGTGGGGAGTATTCTAAAAAATGTTTTTATTAAAGAGCGTTTTGACTATATCCAAACCATTGAACAATTAGTTCAAAAAGCAGAAAAAGCTCGTAAGGATGGTATTCTTTCCCTTGAAGGTGAATTAGATCAAATAGAAAGTAAATTTCTAAGAAAAGGTATTGAACTTGCCATAAATGAACGAGACTCTGCTCGACTTAGGGATTATTTAAGAATGGAAATGAGTAATATTATGAGCCGTCATATATCAGGTCAAGAGATTTTCTTATATATGGGTTCTTATGCGCCTGCTTTTGGAATGCTTGGAACAGTACTTGGGTTAATTGTTATGATGAATAATTTTGGCGGATCTGGCGATGAAACTTTAGATTTTGATGTAGCAGCTAAATTTGCAGAACTTTTGGGCGGGATGGGGCTAGCACTCATTACCACTTTTTATGGAGTGTTATTTGCTAATTTAATATTTCTTCCAATTGGTGGAAAATTAAAGCGCAAATCGGAAGACGAATTAATGATGAAGAATATTATTGTAGAGGGTATTATTAGCCTTCATTCAAAAGAACATCCTATATTGATTCGCGAAAAATTAATGACCTTCATTCCTTCCAATTTGCGAACCGAATAAACAGTCACTTGCTTCAAGTAAAAAAAGAAATAACCCTCAATGAGCGAAAGGCGAAGAGTACCGCTTGGGCGCTGACTTTTGCAGATTTGGCGACACTGCTTCTTACATTTTTTATTATGTTATTAGTAATTTTGAATGATGCAGAAAAACATATTGATCGAGTCATTAATAAGCTTTTAGATGAAACATATGAAGAATTAGCCGAAAATGTATCATCATCCTATGTTCAGGTTGATCGAGTTACAAAAGGAATAAAAATTACAATGCGGGGAAAATTATTTAAATCCATGTCGGCTGATGTGGACCCGCGAGTTTATCCTTTGTTGATTCAAATTGGAGGCATTATCCGAACATCCAAAGTTCTAAATGTATATACTGACGAAGATTATATTAGTTTATTAGATCTGATAGAAAAACGGGATGAATTATTAAATGTAGAAATTAGATGCGAAGGGCATACAGATGATTTACCTCTTCCAAAGCGGGCAGATTACCCAAGTAATTGGGAATTATCTTCGGCCCGATCATTAAACTTAGTTCGCTTATTAAGTAAATATGCTCAGTTAGATGAAAAATTCTTTTCCGCAATGGGGTATGGAGAATTCCGACCCATTGTTGAAACGGCGGGTATTAAAAATAACGTGGCGCTGAGAGACGCTAGAGGCAAAAACCGTCGAGTAGAAATATATTTAGACGCTTTCATCAAAGAAAAAATTAATGGAGATAACTTATAATGCAAACGATGCGATGGGCGTTTATTCTAATTACAGGCAGTGTTTTGCTCGGACAAACAACGACCCTAAAATCCAGTACAGATATTTTTATTAAAGCGAATGAAAAATCATCCATAGGATCTTTGTCGAGCGGGACTCAAATAACGAAATTAAAATTAGATAAATCCGGTAAATATGTAAAAGCAACTATTGAATTTTATATCCCAGTTAATGCTTTGAAAGATGGGCGTGTTTCACTTCCTGTCGGCACTGAACAAATCGCGGAAGGGGTAAAATATAAATTAATAAGCGCTAAACAAATTGGCAATCAAGTTAGATTGAAGATGAAGGTAACCAATTCAACGAAAAAGTCATTTGATTTTTCTGCCATGACTCAAATTAAATTAATTGCAACTGGAAATAATAAAGCTGAATTAAATCCATTTGAAGGAAAAAATACTGTTTCGTTTGGGATGACAAAAAATAAATCTGTTATTGCGGATTTAGTTTATGATTTTAAAAAGGCGCCAAAGGATGTAGAAATGATTTGCTCTCCTAAAATGAGAGGTGGAGAGAAAATATTTTATCAATTAGGGTTTTAAATTTTTTACAATGAATTCGGTATTAAGTTGGTGACGGCTCAATACATCCAAAATTCAATTCACCTTATATTTCAAATTCTATCATCTTTCTTATAATATAATTTTCTGATTTAACAATCCCCGTTTAGTTATGTTTAAGAATAAAGGTTAAATATTATACAAATGTTTATCTGTTCACTCATCGAAAAAACGTAACTTTAGGGTCGATCTAATTGAAAAACATGAGCACTCTAAACGACAAAATTATTATTAAAGGCGCCCGCCAACATAACTTAAAAAACATCAATGTTGAAATTCCTCGGGATAAGTTAGTTGTCATTACAGGGTTATCAGGATCAGGGAAATCATCCTTAGCTTTTGACACTATTTATGCAGAAGGTCAGCGTCGATATGTGGAATCACTATCATCTTACGCGCGTCAATTTCTAGGTCTAATGGAAAAGCCGGATATGGATACCATAGAAGGTTTATCCCCCGCAATTTCTATCGAACAAAAAGCTACGGCTCGCAATCCGCGATCAACGGTAGGCACTGTAACAGAAATCCACGACTATCTTCGACTACTTTATGCTCATATAGGGATTCCCCACTGTTGGAAATGCGGAAAACCCATACAAAAGCAAACAGTTCAGCAGATTGTTGATACCGTTTCTAAATTTCCCAAAAATACAAAACTACATATTCTTGCGCCGTTAGTTCGCGGAAGAAAAGGGGAGCACAAAGGAGTTATTGATGAAGTACGTAGAGAGGGGTTTCTGCGTGTTCGTATTGATGGCGATGTGTATTCTATAGACGATAAAATTATTCTTAATAAAAATAAAAAACATACCATAGAAGTAGTGGTAGATCGCATTCAAATTAAGGATAAAATACAAGATCGATTAACGGAGTCAGTTGAACTCGCTCTTAAAATTGGAAGCGGTCTTATTGTGGTGAATGAATTGCCAAATAAAGAACATATTTTTAGTGAACATTTTGCTTGCCCAGACTGTGAAGTGAGTATGGAAGAAATGGTTCCGAGGATGTTTTCATTTAATTCGCCCTATGGAGCATGCCCTAAATGTGATGGACTTGGATCTCATATGGAAGTAGATCCCGAGCTCATTGTTCCAGATAAAACTAAATCATTGATTCAGGGAAGCATTACCCCGTTAGGCGAACAGCCTCGCGGAAACTGGTATGGAAGTATTTTAAAAAGTTTAGCTAAACATTATGAATTTAAGTTTACGACACCGTGGATAAAACTAGATCCAGCTGTGAGGCAAATACTTCTTTTTGGAACAGGGAAAGAAAAATTTAAAATGTCTTATTCATCAGAAAGATGGTCCGGTACATATACGGGCGGTTGGGAAGGAGCAATCCCAAATTTAATTCGGCGATATAAACAAACAAAATCTGCCGGAATCAGAGAATGGATAGAGCAATTTATGAGTATGCGTCCTTGTTCTCAATGTAAAGGCAGTCGATTAAAAAAAGAATCTCTAGGCGTAAAGGTTAATGATGTTACTTTGGGTGAATTATCTTCAAAGTCGATAAAGGATATTCACGCATTTTTTGAAAATATTAAGCTATCAAAAATGCATCAAACTATTTCAGATCAAATTATAAAAGAGCTAAAACAGCGGTTGGGTTTTTTGGTAAATGTTGGACTAAATTATTTAACATTAGATCGTTCAGCAACAACTTTATCAGGCGGGGAAGCACAGCGCATTCGGTTGGCAACTCAAATTGGCTCTCAACTTATGGGCGTATTATATATTTTAGACGAACCATCAATCGGTCTTCATCCTAGAGACAATAACCGTCTATTAAATACGTTAAAAACATTAAGAGATATTGGCAATTCCATTTTAGTTGTAGAGCACGATGAAGAAACAATGTTGGAAGCTGATCATGTAATTGATTTAGGCCCAGGCGCTGGAATTTATGGAGGTGAAATTACATTTGAAGGCTCCCCCACTGAATTACTAAAAAGCAACAAATCTCTTACGGGAAAATATTTATCAAGGAAAAAGAAAATCCCCATTCCGGCAAAAAGAAGAAGCAGCGAATCGTATTACTTATCATTAAAAGGGGCTACAGGAAATAACCTAAAAAAAATAGATGTAAAATTTCCCTTAAGCCGGTTTGTGGTTATTACAGGTGTTTCCGGAAGCGGGAAAAGCACATTAGTTAATGAAACTCTTTATCCGGCTTTAGCTAAACATATTACAAATTCACGCCAATACCCTCTTCCGTATGAGTCTATTGATGGAATAAAATTTATTGATAAAGTGGTTGATATTGATCAAAGACCAATTGGACGAACACCTCGATCAAATCCTGCTACTTATACGGGTCTATTCACTCATATTCGAGACTTATTTGCCAAGTTACCCGAAGCTAAAATTCGTGGGTATAAACCGGGACGATTTTCCTTTAATGTTAAAGGAGGGCGTTGTGCTTCTTGTGAAGGTGATGGTATTATAAAAATCGAAATGAATTTCCTTCCAGATGTTTATGTAACATGTGAAGTATGTAGCGGAAAAAGATATAATCGCGAAACATTGGAAATAAAATACAGAGGAAAATCTATTGCTGAAGTATTAGAAATGTCTGTTTCGGAGGCTTTAGATTTTTTTGAACATATACCCCCAATTAAGAAAAAGCTAACAACATTAAATGAGGTTGGTTTGGGTTATATCCATTTAGGGCAACAAGCAACAACCTTATCCGGCGGGGAAGCGCAACGCGTAAAGTTGGCGACAGAATTATCCAAAACGAGCACTACTAAAACATTTTATATATTAGATGAGCCAACAACCGGTCTTCATTTTGAAGATATTCGAATGCTTCTTAATGTATTGCAAAAATTAGTTGATAGAGGAAATACCGTTGTCGTGATTGAACATAATTTAGATGTAATAAAAACAGCTGATTGGGTAATTGATCTCGGACCTGAAGGGGGTGATGAAGGCGGTACAGTTTTAGCAGAAGGAACACCCGAACAGGTATCAAGAGTAAAAGGTTCTTATACTGGGTATTACTTAAATAAGTTATTAAAAGAAAAAGGAAAAAAGCGATGAAAACGCTCAAGGAATTAAAACCGGATTTTAAATACTGGGAATCAATCAAAGATATGATTGATCAACATATTGATGTAATGTTAAACCTAAGTCAGAGTGGCCACCCTGGTGGTAGTCGCTCAAAAGTTTACGCATTGGTTTCAACTTTATTATCTGGAGCAATGTCATGGGATATTAGGAATCCCAGTAAAAGATTTGGCGATCGATTTATATTAAGCGCAGGCCACGCAAATCCGGTAGTATATGCTACCCTAGCCGTTTTCAATGAAGCTTTACGTCGGAAATATAAACAAACAGGTAATGATAAATACCTAAATCCTATGGGAGATGATTTCACGCTTACTTGGGAAGATGTATTAACATTACGTCGCCGAGGTGGGCTTCCAGGACATGCGGAAATGGAGGGAAAAACATTATTTTTTAAATCGAATACAGGGCCAAGTGGACACGGTTTCCCTATCGCTGCTGGGCAAGCATTTGCTTTGAAATATGCCGGGTTGAACCAAGTAAAAGTATTTACAATTGAAGGAGAAGGCGGTTTAACACCTGGCGTAATACATGAAACAAAAAACTCAGCTTACGGATTGGGGCTAGGCAATTTTATTACCCTCGTAGATTGGAATGATTTTGGGATTGACGGACGTCCTTTTAGCGATGTTATGGCAGGCACGCCTCGAGATTGGTTTGAGCCGTATGGCTGGGCTGTTGAAGGCGTTGAAGATGGTGAAAATTGGGAAGAATTAATGGATGCTTATTGCCGATTAATGGATAACGATAATCCACACCAACCTAAAATGATATATATGAAAATGAGAAAAGGCCGAGGATATGGAAAATTTGATGCACCGAGTCACGGTGCGCCACATAAACGAAATTCATCAGAGTTTTGGCAAACGAAACAAGATTATTCAAGTAAATATGGAATTGATATTCCTCATTTAGGTGATACATCTGAAGTGGACTATGACACGAATAAAAGCCAAATGGCTGATGTGCTAGAATCTGTATTATCTTTATTTGATCAGCAAGAAGGATTGTTAGATTATTTAGCAGATCGTTTAATTGAATTAGGTGATAATGTAGAAACAGATGATGGAAATAAATTCAAGGAAAATCCACTAAATGACCCAGTATTGTTTGATTTTAAAAATTATCCATTCTATAAAAAACCCGGCGAAAATGCACCAAATCGTGCAGGGTTTGGCGATTTTGGTTCTTGGATAAATTCTTATTCACAGGAGAAGTATGGGCGACCTTTATTTCTGGTTAATTCAGCGGATTTGGCTGGCTCAACTAATATAGCCGGTTTTGCAAAAGGATATGGTGGTTCTCCTGATTCTGGTATGTATCATCGCGATAACAATCCACAAGGTTCTCTGATGCCTCAAGGGATTACAGAATTTGCGAATGCGGGTATTAATGTTGGAGTCAGTTCAGTGAACTTTTCTGAAAATGGATTCGAAGATTTTAATGGTTTCTTTACCGCATCCAGTACGTATGGTTCATTTTCATATTTAAAGTACGGAGCATATCGTTTATTCAGTCAAGTGGCTCAAGATTCCCAACTTAAGGTAGGAAAAACAATTTGGGTTGCGGGGCACAGTGGGCCCGAAACAGCGGAGGATAGTCGGACACATTTTGGGATTTTTTCTCCCGGAGTAACGCAACTATTTCCTAAAGGACATATTCTTAATTTGCATCCATATGAATACAATGAAGTTCCAGTAATGCTGGGGGCAGCATTAGCCTCTGATATTCCAATTATTGCACTTCATCTAACGCGTCCAGGCGTGGAAATACCCGATAGGGAAGCTTTAGGTATGGCAAGTCATTTTGACGCAGCAAAAGGTGCATATATTATTCGAAATTATGATAGTAATCGCCCAAAAGACGGTGTTGTTTTTATTCGCGGAACAAAAGCCATTGATGAATTATTAACTTTGTTACCTCAATTTGATCAAGACGGACCTAACGTCAAAATTGTTGCAGTTTTGTCTTATGGATTATTTAAAATGCAACCAGATGAATATCAGCAAACAATTATTTCAAACTCTGAATGGGTGGATGCAATGATAGTTACAAATACAAGTATAGCTAATATGGGTAATTGGGCAAAATATCCCATTGTAAAAGAATATTCCGTATCGGCGGATTGGGATGATCGTTGGCGTTCAGGAGGTACGTTGGATGAGGTGATTGATGAGGCTCATTTATCGGCAGAGTGGCAATGGGAAGCGATTACTCGATTTGCAAATAAGCGAATAACCCGTTTAGAAAAAGCTAAATCCGTTTTTAATCAATCCTAATATTTTATTGATGAACTCGTTGGTTTAATATTAAGTCAACTCACAACATTGAGAAGTAATAATATGAATGATAAAAATAAACATATTGATACAAAATTGATTCATAGTGGCGAACCAAGCCCAAAGGTTTTGGGTTCTGTCAGTATGCCTATTTTTCAATCTTCTACATTTGAATCTGCGGGTGAAGTTGATTATCACGATGTTCGATATATCCGGTTAAACAATACGCCAAACCATATTGCTTTACATGAAAAATTGGCGGCCATTGAAAATGCAGAAGACGCTTTAGTTACCGGAAGCGGTATGGCGGCGATTTCTACAACTTTATTTTCGCTATTATCTCAAGGTGATCATTTTTTAGCGCAAGATTGTTTATATGGAGGAACGCATACATTGATGAATCAAGATTTCCCAAAAAGGGGAATTTCATTTGATTTTATTGATGGGAACAAACCTGAAACTTGGGAAAATAAAATTAACAAACATACCCGGTTAATCTATGTGGAAACCATGTCAAATCCACTCCTTCAAGTTGCCGATTTAAAAGCGATTGTTGACTGCGCGCAAAAACATAATCTTTTAACCGTGATAGATAATACGTTTGCAAGCCCCATAAATTTCAGGCCCACTGAGTTAGGCTTTGATTTATCTTTGCATAGTGGTTCTAAATATTTAAATGGACATACAGATATTGTTTCTGGAGCAATCATTGGAAAAAAAGATTTGATCGAAACAATAAAACATCATTTGGATCATTTTGGCGGAAGTTTGGATCCTCATGCATGTTTTTTATTACATCGAGGATTAAAAACACTTTCGTTGCGAGTTGAGCGGCAAAATGAAAATGCGCTTAATATTGCAAACTATTTTGAATCTCATTCAAAAATTAAACAAGTGAATTACCCCGGGTTAGAATCACACCCAAACTACAATAGAACATCTTCATTGTTTGATGGGTTTGGAGGAATGATGAGTTTTGTTCTAAAAGGCAATGTTGAAGATGCAGATCGGTTTATATCTCGGTTATCTTTGCCGACAGAGGCACCGAGTTTAGGGGGGATAGAAACATTAATTACACGCCCAGCTATTACTTCACATGCGGGTATGTCCAAAGATGAAAGAGAATCTTTAGGCATTAGCGAAACGTTAGTCCGTCTTTCTGTTGGTATTGAGTTTTACCAGGATTTAATAGATGATTTTGATCAGGCATTATCCTAAATATCGATTATTAAATTTATTTTAATCCCACCCTTGACAACCCCCTTCCTCAATTTTGTATCTTCGGGACTAGATTTTGACTGATTATTGATTGTTTCATTATGACAGAAATACATATTACAGACCCAACACCCTTTGAAGATGATCTTGTTGTAGAGAAATCCCTCCGACCTTCTTGTTTTGATGAATTTATCGGACAAAAGGATTTAGTGGATAATCTTAAGTTATATATTGAAGCAGCCAATAACCGCGGCGATGCATTAGATCATGTTCTTTTGTTTGGGCCTCCAGGGCTAGGGAAAACAACATTAGCTAATATTATATCAAAAGAATTGAATACCAATATTAAACAAGCATCTGGACCTGTATTAGAGCGTGCGGGTGATTTAGCGGGTATGATTACCAATCTTGGGCATAGAGATGTTTTTTTTATTGATGAAATTCACCGACTCAATAGCGTTGTTGAAGAATATTTATATTCTGCTATGGAAGATTTTTCAATTGATATTATGATTGATAAAGGACCGAGCGCCCGAAGTGTACAATTAAGCGTTGAACCATTTACCCTGATTGGGGCTACAACGCGTTTGGGTAACTTAACATCTCCATTACGTGACAGATTTGGTGTCGTATTGCGGGTGAATTATTATGAACCGGAAGATTTATTTCATATTATTAATCGATCAGCGGATATATTGGAAGTTGAAATTGATGATGATGGAGCTATGGAACTTGCACGAAGAAGTCGAGGAACTCCTCGAGTTGCTAATCGTATTTTAAGGAGAACAAGAGATTTTGCTCAAGTAAAAGCAAGTGGGAAAATAGATATTTCCGTAGCAAAAGGAGCCTTAGATACATTAGGAATCGATGAAATTGGTCTTGATGATATGGACAGGAAGATTCTTGAAATACTTATTGATAAATTTAACGGTGGGCCCGTAGGCGTTAAATCATTAGCGGTAGCCATTGGAGAAGATCCAAATACAATAGAAGATGTGTATGAACCCTTTTTAATAAAGAATGGGTTTTTGCAAAGAACGCCAAGAGGAAGGTTAGCTCAAGAGTCTGCCTTCAAATTATTAGGAAAAACAATAAAGAAAGAACAACAGAGGATATTTGAATGATAGAAAAAAAGAAAAAATATAAATTAGCAGATTTTAATTACGCTTTGCCAAAAAAATATATTGCCCAATACCCAGAAACTAAACGAGATCAGGCAAAAATGATGGTAGTCAATCGAGAAGATAAAACGATTGAGCATAAGAAATTTTCAAACATTGTGGATTATTTGAAAAAAAATGATTTATTAATTCTGAATAAAACAAAAGTATTCCCAGCGCGTTTATTTGCAACAAAAGACAGAACAGACGCTAAAGTAGAAGTTTTTCTATTGCGGGAATTATCCAACGACCTTTGGGAGGTGATGGTAAAACCAGCTAGAAAAGTCCGCATTGGTAATAAATTAATGTTTACTCCAAAAATGCAATGTGATGTTATTGATAATACTGTTTCTGGAGGTCGTGTTGTTCGTTTTGAATACGAAGGAGATGATCTTCATAGCATGATTGATAAAATTGGTATTTCGCCCCTTCCGCCATACATAAATCGTGATGCTGAATCGTCTGATAAAAAGAGATACCAAACTGTTTACGCAGAAGAACGAGGCGCAGTAGCAGCGCCAACCGCAGGGTTACACTTTACACCGCCCCTTCTTAAAAAGTTAGAAAAAAAGGGTGTTAAGATAGAATATATAACGCTTCATATTGGACTAGGCACGTTTCGTCCGGTTCAAGTTGAAGATCTAAATCGCCACCAAATGGATTCTGAGTATTTTGAAGTTTCTCCGAAAGTAGCATTAGCAATCAATGAAGCTCGTAAGAGGCATAGACGAATTGTGGCTGTTGGAACTTCTACAGTTCGCGCATTAGAGACTGTAGTTGTTTCTGGGTTTCAAGTTTCGCCAAAGCGTGGCTGGACAGACAAATTCATTTACCCGCCTTATGATTTTAAAATGGTCGATAGAATGGTAACCAATTTTCATACACCTAAATCTACTTTAATGATGATGGTTTCTGCGTTTTCGGATCGTAACTTAATGATGAAAGCTTATCGCGAAGCAAAGAAAAATGATTATCGATTCCTCAGCTATGGGGATTCAATGATAATAATATAGTTGTGAATCAATCTCCGTTTAAAGTAAGCGCCATTATTCCAGCGGCTGGAAGCGGTTCGCGATTTGGAGAGGCTAAACAGTTTAAATTGTTTGGGAGCCGCCCACTTCTATATTACACAATTCGTCCCTTTATCGATTCGGAGTGGATTGACGAAACGATTTTTGTTGTCCCTAAAAAAGATATAGATCAAGTGAATCGTGAAGTTGTTTCCTTGTTTTCAACTCAAAAAATCAAAATTGTTGAGGGAGGAATATTGAGGCAGGATTCGGTAATAAATGGAATAAATGCATCATCAACAGAATCTGAGTGTGTGTGCATTCACGACGCAGCTCGACCATTTGTTACAGATGAAATGATTCAAAAAAGTATTGAAAAATGCACTGTATTGGATGGTGCCATTATAGCGACTCCCGTAAGAGATACGCTTAAAGAATCAGATGGATCTACAATTCAATCAACCATTGATCGAACGATTATGTGGCAGGCTCAAACACCTCAAACTTTTCACAAGGACAGGTTAATGCAAGCCTTTGACCTAGCCCAAAAGGAAAATTTTATCGGAACGGACGAATCTTCTATTATGGAGAATGCAGGATTTACAATTGGAATAATTGAGGGGTCACCCCGTAATATGAAAATCACCACCCAAGAAGATTGGGAATTAGCTATTCATATTATAGCGATAAGGAATCAGAATGATTAGAACAGGTATAGGGTATGATGCCCACCAATTAGCTATTGGCGAAAAACTTATTATAGGTGGCGTTGAAATACCAAGTCAAAACGGATCTGTCGGACATTCAGATGGCGATGCGCTTATTCATGCAATTGTAGATGCCTTATTGGGGGCAGCGTCTTTAGGAGATATTGGGCAGTTTTTTCCTAGCGATGATACTGCATGGAAAGGGATGGCAAGTAGTCATTTTTTAACAGAAACGGCTCACAGAATTAATGATGCTGGTTTTGATATAAATCATATCGATAGTGTTATTATTTTGCAACAACCGAAAATTTCTGGTTTTATAGCTGAAATGAAATACAAATTATCTTATATCCTTCAGGTGGATGAAAATCAAATGTCGATAAAAGCAACAACTACAGATCATTTGGGATATATTGGTGAAGGAAAAGGTTGGGCTGTCCAAAGTATTGCCACACTATCATCCCGTTGAATAAAACACTCACTTTAAAATCGTACGCTAAAATTAATATTGGCCTCCGGATTGTAGGTAAACGCCCCGATGGGTATCATAATATTCAGTCCATATTTCAAGAAATATCATTTCATGATTCTATCACTTTAAACCAAACAAACCATGGATGTGAATTTTCATCTAATGTGGATTGGCTTAAAAACGATAATTCAAATCTGTGCATCCAAGCGTGGAATTTATTCTCCGACTATTATCATATTTCGGAGGGTATTAATATTGATTTAAAGAAAAACATACCAGCAGGTGGAGGTCTTGGGGGAGGATCGTCCAATGCGGCGTTTATTTTGAAAGGCTTAAATACTTTATTTGAGACAAATGGAAGCGATGATGAATTAATGAATCTCGGAAAAATAATTGGGGCAGATGTCCCCTTTTTTATTCGCGGCGGGACACAATTAGGAGAAGGTATTGGTGAAAAATTAACGCCTTACAAAACACCCGTTACTGGAACATATTTACTTATAATTCCAAATAGTACAATTGACACAACGCAGGCATATTCAATGCTAAAAAAGCACTTGGACAGAGAAAGTGTTCCTCATAATTTCGCCAACCTTTTTCAGGGGGATGAAAGTCCTCTTGAGCTTTTTGAGAATGATTTTGAATTAGTAGTAATTCCAACATATCCAGAGATTGGTAGAATCAAGAGTATGATTCAAGCTTATGGAGCGAAATATATCAGTCTGTCGGGAAGTGGCTCGACTGTGTTCGGAATATTTGACGATGAAGCCGATGCAATAGAAGCGGAGTCAGAAATATCATCCGAATATCGTACCGTTCTTACTTTCCCTATACAAAGAGTGTTGTAATCTAACCCAAATAATTTATTGGGGCGTCGTCTAACGGTAGGACACCTGGTTTTGGTCCAGGTAGTTGGGGTTCGATTCCCTACGCCCCAGCAAACATGACAAAACAAAACAACATGAAACTTTTTTCAGGCCGCAGTAACCAGGTCTTAGCTGAAAAAATTGCCTCATCTATGGGGCATAAACTTGGCGATGTATCTATACGTACATTCTCAGACGGAGAATTGTGGGTTCGATATGAAGAAAATATTCGAGGGAATGATGTTTTTATTATTCAATCTACGAATGGTCCATCTGAAAATTTGATGGAACTTTTCCTTATGATTGATGCGGCGGTTCGTGCTTCAGCCAAAAGAGTAACGGTGGTAATCCCTTACTTTGGGTATGGGAGACAGGATCGGAAAGATCAGCCTCGCGTTCCAATTTCATCTAGAGTGGTGGTAGATATTATTTCTACCTTAGGTGCGGATCGTATTATTAGCATGGACTTACATTCAACGCAAATTCAAGGGTTTGCTAAAATTCCATTTGACCACTTATATAGTCGAATGGTTTTATTGGATGCTATTACAAACCAAGGATTCAATAAAGAAGAATGTGTTGTGCTTGCGCCAGATGTTGGGTCAGCCGCGATGGGCCAAACTTATGCAAAAAGATTAGAAATGCACTTTGCATTAATTGATAAACGAAGGTATAAACCAAATCAGGCGAAAATCAGTCATTTGATTGGTGAGTTAAAAGGTATGGATGTATTAATCATAGATGATATGATTGATACTGGAGGAACAACGGCAAATGCAGCTGAAGTAGCCATGAAAGAAGGCGCAAAAAGCGTAACCGCAGTTGCAACGCACGGTGTTTTATCTGGACCGGCCATCGAACGGTTGAGTGACGCACCTATAAGAAAAATTATAGTAACGGATACAATATTATTACCAAAGGAAAAAATATTACCAAATATGGAAATAGTAACTGTATCAAAAGTTTTTGGAGAAGCACTGGGGCGAATTCACTATGGTGAATCTGTCAGTGCCCTTTTCGAATTTTAAACAGGAGATAAAAAAAATGGCTTCATCTTATTACAAACTAAATATTAAAGAACGAACTACAACAGGTGGCAAATTTGCCAGAGCTATGCGCCGAGAAGGTCAGGTTCCTGCAATTTTGTATTACGCTGGAACGGAGAATGTAAATCTTACGATTGACGGTGGAGATCTTTATCATGCGCTTCATTCAGGTCAACACATTTTTGAAATTGAAACTGGCGGTGAAACACAATTTGCAATGATTAAACAAATGCAATACCATCCAGTAACGGATGATGTCGTTCATTTAGATCTTATGCGGGTACGTCGATCAGAAAAAATTAGTATTACAGTTCCACTCGTTTTAGAAGGTGAATCAATAGGTATTAAAGAAGGGGGTGTTTTATCCCAACAATTAATGTCTGTTGAAATTAAATGTTTCCCAACTGATGTGCCTGAACAAATTACAGTTGATATTACTGATCTTGAATTAAATACAAGTCTAAGTATTGCCGATGTAAATACTGGGAATGATGATATTGAAATTGTAACAAGTGATGATATTAACGTTGCATCTATTCATCCACCTGCAGCCGAAGAAGAACCTGAAACAGATCTTGATGAAGATCTTGATGAAGATGGCGAAGCAAGTGGGGATGAAGAATCTTCTTCTGATAATGCATCCGGAGAAGAAACTGAATAACTATGATCGCATTTGTCGGTCTAGGAAACACGGGGCATGAATACTCAGAAACAAAGCATAATGCGGGTTTTTGGGTCGTGGATGAACTTGCGCGTCGTTGGAAAATCAACTTTCAACCTGGGGTGGGTCAATATGTGTTTGCAGAAGACAAAAAGAGAAACATTTTGCTCGTAAAACCCACAATTGGTATGAATGGTAGCGGCATTCCCGTTAAAGATGTAATGCATAGGTGGGAAATAGATTTATCTGAATTATTTATTATTTTAGATGATGTTGATTTACCGCTAGGCTCGATTAGAATTCGACCTAAAGGTGGAGATGGATGTCATCGTGGAATGGAATCTATAATTTATCAATTGGGGAATACGCATTTTCCGCGAATTCGATTTGGCATTGCTGTTGAAGGTGAAAAACTAAGACCTTCTGAAGAATATGTTCTTAAACCATTCAAAAAGAAAGATTCAGTTTTAGGCGATGAAAAAATTGTAGATGCGGCCGATGCTGTAGAATCAATTCTGAGAAATGGATTAAATAAAACAATGAATAATTTTAACTAATGGACAAAGGATCAAATATTAATGAATAATTTATTATTAGTCGTTGGTGCAGGCGCGTTAGCCATGTTGTTTTCATTTTGGAAAACAAGTTGGATTAATAAGCAGGAAGAGGGCACTGACAGAATGAAGCAGATAGGGGCAAGTATTGCTGATGGTGCGATGGCTTTTTTAAAAGCCGAATATCGCGTATTAGGTATATTTGTTATTGCTGTTGCTGTATTGCTAGGATTTGCGAATGCAGGGAGACAAGATTCTAGTAGTTTGATATCTCTATCTTTTATTGTGGGTGCTGTTGCATCTGGTTTAGCAGGCTTTTTAGGGATGAAGGTCGCTACAAAAGCAAATAACCGAACAACTCATGCAGCAAGAACAAGTTTAGCTGAAGCATTAAATGTTGCATTCACTGGAGGCTCCGTAATGGGGCTAAGTGTTGTTGGTTTAGGCGTCATTGGTTTGGGCGGATTATTTATCTATTATTCAAACCTTTTCGGTTCAGATGCTGATAATATTAACACTGTATTAAATGTTATTTCCGGATTTTCTTTGGGTGCATCATCCATTGCATTGTTTGCTCGCGTTGGCGGGGGTATTTATACCAAAGCTGCTGATGTTGGCGCAGACCTTGTGGGAAAAGTTGAAGCAGGCATTCCAGAAGATCACCCTCTAAATCCCGCTACAATTGCAGATAATGTAGGTGATAATGTAGGCGATGTTGCCGGAATGGGTGCTGACCTTTTTGAATCTTATGTAGGTTCGATTGTGGGTTCGATGGTTTTAGGAGCGAGTATATTGGCGGCTAATGCTTTTGATATTAATTTTGTTATCCTACCTCTTTTCATTGCAGGCTCTGGCATTCTTGTTTCTATCGTTGGAACTTTTATGGTTTCGGTTAAAGAAGGTGGCGATCCGCAGAAAGCATTAAATATTGGAGAATTTGGTTCTTCAGCCATTATGATTGGCGCAATTTACTTTTTGATTCAATCTTTTCTTCCTGAAACATTTATACAAGGCGGAGTTTCGTTTACATCGATGGGTGTTTTTTATGCAACAGTTATTGGCTTAGTTGCTGGTTTAGGCATTGGCATGATTACTGAACATTATACTGGGACAGGTACACCTCCCGTTATGTCTATTGTAAAACAATCTTTAACAGGACCCGCTACAACAATTATTGCAGGATTGGGCGTTGGTATGCAATCGACAGCAATCCCTATTTTAATTTTGGCAACAGGAATCATGGGTGCACATCATTTTGCGGGACTCTATGGAATTGCAATGGCAGCATTAGGAATGCTTGCTAACACCGGAATTCAATTAGCTGTTGATGCTTATGGTCCTATTTCTGATAATGCAGGTGGTATTGCTGAAATGGCTGAATTACCAGCAGAAGTGCGTGAGCGTACGGATAAATTAGATGCAGTTGGAAATACAACAGCAGCCATTGGAAAAGGATTTGCCATAGGTTCGGCTGCCCTAACAGCTTTAGCGCTATTTTCTGCTTTTATGGTTCAAACAGGTATCGATTCTATTGATATTTCAAACCCAATGGTTATGGCTGGATTATTTGTGGGCGGGATGTTACCCTTCCTTTTTTCTTCCATGGCAATGGGCGCTGTTGGTCGTGCTGCTATGGCAATGATTGAAGAAGTTCGACGTCAGTTTAGAGAAATCCCCGAATTAAAAGCAGCTTTAGCTGTATTAAATAAAGGGGACGAGTCTACTTGGTCTGATGAAGAAAAGGCAACATACGAAGCTGGACTTGATAAAGCAGAGCATGGAAAATGTGTAGAAATTTCCACACAATCTGCGATTAAAGAAATGGTCTTGCCAGGCCTATTAGCCATTACTTCACCAGTTATAATTGGTTTTGTATTTGGCGCAGAAACATTAGGCGGTTTGCTTGCGGGTGTAACTGTTACAGGTGTTTTAATGGCTATATTTCAATCTAATGCTGGTGGGGCATGGGATAATGCCAAAAAAATGATTGAAGAGGGAGTCGTTGTCAATGGAGAAGAAATCAAAAAAGGATCAGAAGCACATAAAGCAGCTGTTGTTGGTGATACGGTTGGAGACCCATTTAAGGACACATCAGGTCCTTCTCTAAATATTTTAATCAAATTAATGTCTGTGGTATCATTGGTCATTGCACCATTGATTGCCTAGTGAAAGGAAAAAAACAATGAGATATTATGAAACGTTGTATATCGTAAATCCCAACTTTGAAGATAAAAAAGTAGAAACAATTATTTCTGAAGTTGGTGTAGAATTACAAAAAACTAATTCAAAACCTATTAACCATCATGTGTGGGGTAAAAATCGATTAGCGTACCCAATCCAAAAACAAAAGTATGGCACATTTATTCTAATACAATATTCAGGTGGGGAGACTGGGTCAATGGTTGAATTTGACACATGGATGAAATTAAACACATCCATTTTACGTCATTTAACAACTCGACTAGAAGTGGAGCCTCCAAAAATTGAAGCTCCTGTTTTTGAAAAAACTGGAGATAAAACAAAAGAACAAGAAAAGGATAAATCTACTCCTGCCAAAGAAGATGCCACTGAAAGCGAAGAGAAACTTGAAGATGCTTCGGTTGATGCAGGTAAGGAAGAAACTCAAGAAGCGACAGAAGAAAGTCCATCTGACGATGTTGTTGAGCCTGAAGATGCCAAAGATGAAACACCAGAAGAAGCTGAAGAATCAGTTGAGACAGAAAAGGAGTCCAAATAATGGCTTTTACATCGAGAAGAAAATTTTGTTATTTTAAAGAAAATAATATATCAGAAGTGGATTATAAAGATGTGAAACTTCTCCGTCGTTTTGTAAACGATCAGGGAAAAATCATGCCGAAGCGCGTAACAGGTACAAGTGCAAAAATGCACCGTAAACTCGTTAGAGCAATCAAACAATCCAGAATGATTGGACTGATGCCGTTTTCTGATACTGGCGTTGAATAAAAGGAGAATTACAAATGGAAATTATATTATTACATGATGTAGAAAGTTTGGGCGAAGCGGGTGATATTATTCAGGTAAAACCGGGATATGCTAGGAATAAACTTATTCCTGAAGGGCTAGCTTTAAGGGCATCTAAGAAAAATCGAGCTATTGCTGAAGAAAGAAAAAGAGTCGTTAAATCTCGTATTAAAAGAGAAGCTGCGGCTTTCGACAGCCAATTAGAAGAATTAAACAAAGCTGAAATCACGATTGAAGTCCAAGTGGGTGAAGATGAAAAAATGTTTGGATCTGTTACAACGATGGACATACAAAAAAGCTTAGAGGAAAAAGGATTATCTGTAGAGAAACATAACATTCTTCTAGATGAGCCAATCAAAGCTTTGGGCATTTATCGAGTCCCTGTTAAAGTGACATCTGAATTAAATGGTGAAATAAAAGTTTATGTTATTACCACCTAAATTCAATTTAGTATAAAAAAAGCCTCCAGATTTGGGGGCTTTTTTTTTATTTAAAATAATTAAAAATATTAAACGTTTTCCTTTCATTACTGTTCATTTTTTCAACAATTTTAACCATGTTTGTACAAGTAGCATTTCCAATATCTAGTTACCAAACGTTCACCTATAAAGTTCCTGAAGCATTTCAGAAAAACATTCAAGTGGGCATGCGCGTTAAAACTCCCTTTGGGCGGCGAGTGGTTATGGGTATTATAGTTGGTGTATCTAAATCAACACCATTTAAAGGAAAAACAAAATCAATTTCAGACATTGTTGATACCAGCCCGATCTTAAGTAAGCATCTTTGGAATGTTATTTTATGGATGAGTCAATATTATTTAACGCCCTTAGGGCAAGTTGCAAAAAGTGTCCTTCCATCGTCTTTATCCCTAAAGTATAAACCGCCGACCAAAAGGATGGTTGAAATATGTACTTCCACAACAAAAGAAGATATATCATCGATTTCTAGTAGAGCAAAGGCACAAAAAACCGTCGCCGATATGCTCTTTAAATCACAAAAACGAATTTTAATTAACACATTAAATGATTTTGTGTCTAACCCCTTAGACGTTTGTAGAAAACTGGAAAAAAGCGGATTTGTTCAGCTATCTGAGATTGTATCTCCTCCCGATGTAACCGGATTTACATTTGACCCTGTTCAGAAAGAAATAAAATTCAATAAAGAGCAAACAGAAACAATAGATGAAATTACTAGCGCCATAACGAAAAACATTTATCAACCCTTCATGCTTCATGGCGTTACTGGGTCTGGTAAAACTGAAATTTATATTGAAGCAGCGCGGAATGCTATTTCTGCAGGGAAAACGGTTATTATTCTATTACCCGAAATTAGTTTAACGCCACAAATTGCCGGACGGTTTCGTTCTGTATTTGGAGAAGAAGTTGCTCTCTGGCATTCGAAATTAACCCCGTCTCAAAGAGCTTGGACATGGAAAGAAATTTGCACCGGAACGTTCAAAGTTGTTATTGGTGCTCGAAGTGCCATATTTGCTCCATTAAAAAAAGTAGGTCTTATAGTCATCGACGAAGAACAGGAGAGTTCATTTAAACAAGAAGCACCTGCCCCACGATATCATGCACGCGATGTTGCATTAGTCCGAGGTCGATATGAAAAGTCTGCCGTTGTTTTAGCGAGCGCAACACCCAGTTTAGAAAGTTATTATAATCAAATATTGGGCAAATTAAGTTTATTACATTTATCAAAAAGGTTTGGTGGCGCAAAATATCCACAAACACATATTGTTGATATGATTCAAGATCAAGAAGAGTCAGGCAAATATGGTATGATATTGTCAGGGTTACTTCAGGATAAAATTGAAGACAGACTACGGAAGAGCGAACAAGTAATTTTACTTCAAAATAGACGTGGGTATTCTCTAGTGATGCGTTGCGGGGATTGTGGGGAAGTTGTCTCGTGTAAACATTGTAATGTGTCGTTAACATTCCACAGAAGCAATAAAAAGCTCATTTGTCATTATTGCGGGTATTCGCCATTAGGAATAAGCGAATCATGTAATTCGTGTCATTCGCCAAATATGAAATTCTTTGGAACAGGGACACAACGCGTTGAAGATATACTTGGGGAAACATTCCCTAATGCACGAATTGAGCGATTAGATCTAGATACCACAAAATCGGGGACTAGAATCACGGCTGTTTTGCAATCATTTGAAAAGGGAGAAATTGATATTTTACTTGGGACTCAAATGATTGCAAAAGGGTTAGACTTTGGCAACGCTACATTAGTTGGAATAATTAATGCTGATGTTGGGCTCCATTTACCGGATTTTCGTGCAGGAGAAAGAATATTTCAATTAATTTATCAAGCCTCAGGTAGAGCAGGAAGAGGGTCCAAGTCTGGTGAAGTAGTTATTCAAACGTATAATAGTCAAAATCCCGTTATTAAAAAAGCTGCAAAGCTTGATTTGAAGGCTTATTATAACATTCTTTTAAACGAAAGGAAGGAGTTGAATTATCCGCCATTTAGTTGGATAACTAAAGTTGTTTTTACAGGACAAAATCAACAATCTGTGGAAAAATATTCTTTTAGAATTATGCAAAAATTAAAAGGAAAATTTAAAGGTTTAGATATTTTAGGGCCCGCCCCATGTTATTTCGAAAAACTTAGAGGGAATTATAGGACTCAAATCGTTTTTAAGGTATCAAGAGAATTAGATCCTAATGGAAATAAGCTGCACGTATTTTTGGAAAAAAACTTTTTTGAAACTCAAACAAATTCAAATCATATAAAAATGAGTGTTAATGTGAATCCATTAAGCCTTTTATAATGAATAAAATAATCATGACTATATTATTAGGGTTAACCACTGTTTTTGGGGAAATATCCTATCCTGGTTTACTGACTTGGTCTCATACTCCAACGATTGCTTTGGCGGGTGGCGGCAGAATATTGTTCGGCGCTGAGGGAGATCGTCTTAATCCGGCTGTACTTTCCTATGAAAAGAACCGACAATTTCATGCAAGCTTAATTCAGTTCCCTGCCGATATACGGCTAGAGTCGTTTTCGATTTTATTCCCCACAGAAATATCAAATAAAAGTTTAAGCTTTAGGCATCAGTCTCTAGGCATCTTTGATGGATATGATGAGAGTGGAAACGAAACAGGGAAATATCAATCAGGTGAAACAATTATAACCGGATCTTTCAGCAAAAAAGTCCAAAATATGCCACTTCGCTGGGGGGTCAGTTCTTCCATTTTCTATAGCCAATTATATAATTACTCATCGGTGGCCATTGCGCTTAATGGAGGTGTATTGTTGGATATACCGATTATTAAATCTGTTATTGGTATTAATTTTGAGAATGTTGGATTCCCTTTATCAAGTTATACAGATCATAAAGAATCTTTACCTTCTCAAATGGCAGTTAGTCTTTCAAAAAAATTGGCCCATTTACCATTACAAATAATGCTAGAAGCGCCGTATTCATTTCAGACAGAAGAATTAAATATTATATTATCTGGGGAATTTAAATTAATCAATGGAATACAAATTCGTTTGGGAACTTCATCCGAAAGAATAAACCAAAATATTCAACAATCTGTTTCTCAGAGTGCAATAAGTGGTACAGGGTTGGGCATAAATTATGTTGGGAAAGATTATAGTATTGGAATTGGTTCGTATTTTTATGGTACTGGCGAATGGATTAATGGAATCGAATTTGGAGGGAATTTTTGAAAAAATTATTAGTGATATTATTTTTATTATCAACTGTAGTTTTAAAAGCTGACAATAATTACCCCATTGTTCTTGTTCACGGATTTTTGGGTTGGGGACCAGAAGAATTAGGCGGCTATAAATATTGGGGCGGAACAGAAGATTTGCAAAAAATATTGGAGGAAAAAGGATATCAAGTATTTACCGTTTCAGTTGGGCCTGTTTCATCTAATTGGGAAAGAGCCATAGAAGTATATACCCAATTAAAGGGCGGGCAGATTGATTATGGAAATGTACATGCTAAAAAGTATGGTATTGTTCAAATGCCTGAAGGGAAAAAATATGTCGGACTTTATTCAGAATGGGACGAAAACCATCCTGTCCATTTGATTGGGCATAGTATGGGCGGACAAACGATTCGCATGCTACAATATCAATTATCTCAAATCATCATTTCGGATACAACAAATAACGCTCCCGAAAAAAGCGCATTACTTGGTGAAGAAAAAAATGGGTGGATTGCTTCTATAACAAGTATTGCTACGCCGCATGACGGTACAACGTTAGCCAATATTATGACAAAAACATTTCCATGTCTTCAAAATATCATTGGAATTGCTAATGTAGTAGGTTCGGGGTTTTATGATTTTGATCTAGAACATTGGGGTTTTTCTAGAGGCGAAAACGAAACGTGGTCATCTTATCGAAGGCGAATGAAGGACCATCTCGCATGGGGAACTAAAAATATTTGCGCCTGGGATTTAAGTTTGGATGGAGCAAAAGAACTAAATAGTACTCTTATTGTAGATCCAAATATTTATTATTTTTCATTCCAAACGACTGCAACAAACTTAGATACATCAACTGGCTATTATATTCCAAAAGAAGATGCAATGTTATTGACACGACCCAGAGCAAAGATTTTGGGCTCTACTATTTCTTATTGGAAAGACGGTTCATCCACAGATTCAACATGGTTTAATAACGATGGCGTTGTTAATACAATTTCTATGACAGGGCCAAAAACGGGGGTAAACGGTCCCGACCCCATTATTGAATATCAAGAAAATGATTTATTGATCCCCGGGCAGTGGTATACATTAGGACCGTACGATTTAGATCATTGGAGTATTATTGGACATACATTGTCGGATGAAGAGTGGGCAAGAGCAAGGTCTCTTTATTTGGCGCATGCTGAAAGGCTTAAAAAACTCACTCTTAATTAGAATTCTTTGAATATGATGTAAGTATTTGTAATATACAAATATGGAATTCGGAGAATTATTAAAATCGTTTTTACTTAATCTGCAGGGATTGTATCGCACTGAAATAACATCTGATTCCCTATCCCTTCCACAGGCACTTGCTATCTCAATCATTCCAGACCGCGGTATTGATATGACTACGTTTGCTCGAACTTTAGGAATTGATAATAGCACAGCAACAAGAATGGCTGACGGACTTATTAGAAAGAATTGGGTTGAAAAAAAACGAGATCCATACGACAGGCGAGTCATACTTATTCGACTAACTAAACTTGGAACTGAGATTCAGGAAGAAATCGAATCAAGTATTGATGCTTTAGGCGATAGGATTGAATCAACAGTATCTATGGATGACCGTGACGAGGTAAGAGAAATTCTATCTTCCTTTCAATGGACTTTATCAAAATTCATTTTAGATAAGAATAAAATTGTATAATACAAATATGTTATTCAAAGAAAATATCTTATCATGGTATGAAACCCACAAAAGAATTTTACCTTTTCGGGATATTCAAAACCCGTATTATACATGGCTATCAGAAATAATGTTACAGCAAACGCAGGTCGATACGGTTATTCCCTATTTTGAAAAGTGGATTAAAACATTCCCGACTTTAAACGATGTCGCATTAGCCAGCCAACACGATGTGTTAAAACAATGGGAGGGATTGGGATATTATTCTCGGTGCAGGAATTTTCATAAAGCCGCACACATTGTTATGAATGAACATGACGGCATTATACCATCAAACTATGATAAATTTTTATCTCTTCCGGGCGTAGGTCCATATACAGCCGCAGCTGTTATGTCAATTGCATTTAATAAACCTATACCAACAATTGATGGAAATATTCGCCGTGTTACCTCTCGAATTTTAGGTCGAAAAAAAATGCGTCAAAACGCTCAAGCGCGGATAAAAAATTATTTACAAATCGAAATTGATCCACTCAGACCCGGCGATTTTAATCAAGCTTTGATGGATTTAGGATCATCTATCTGTACGCCAACAAAGCCAAAATGCAATCAATGTCCCGTAAATGAAATATGTATAGCCTTGGGCTCGGGTAATCCGGAATCATATCCAGAAAAAATGAAGAAAAAAAAATCGCCCCATTATAATGTAGCTGCAGGATTAATTTGGGATAGGGATAAATTTTTTATCCAAAAAAGATCAGAAAAAAGTCTTCTAGGTGGGTTGTGGGAATTCCCGGGTGGAAAAGTTGAAAAAGGCGAATCGTTAAAGATGGCTTTAAAAAGGGAAATTTTTGAAGAGTGTAAAATTAAACCAACCATTCACCGAAAGGTTGGAGTTGTGAAACATGTATTTAGTCATTTTTCAATCGAAATGAATTTATTCCATTGTTCAATAAATGGAGAAAAACCCAAAACAGATCTGCCATCCCAATGGATTAAGCCAAATGAAATTGCTCAATACCCATTTCCAGCAGCAAATCATAAATTATTTAAAATTTTAGATCAAGATGGCTGGAATATTTAAAACAATCATATCCATTATTTTATGGCCATTGTTTATGACCACCTTCCTAGTAAGTGGATCAATACTTTATGTTTTAATTATGATACTGCCAAAAAGGCATTTACATTATTTTTTAAAACCTATGTGTAAGGCGTTACTTTTATCGGCGGGGCAGTATTTAAAAACAAAAGGTACGCCGCCAGATCCTTCTGGGGAACCTTATTTATATATGATAAATCATGAATCCATGTTTGATCATTTTATGTTAGGCGCAACGTGCAAGCATTATGTAACAGGTGTTGGTGCATATGAACAATTAAAATATCCTTTATATGGGGCTATTGTAAAAAAATATGGTATGATTCCCATCGTGAGAAAAGAATTAGGGAAAGCCATCCACAGTCTTAATAAAGCTGAGGATGCAATTAGAGATGGAATTTCTTTTCTTATTTCACCTGAAGGAACGCGTACTTTATCTCGCGAATTAGGCCCATTCAAAAAAGGACCCTTTCACATAAGTAAAAACACGGGTGTAACGATTGTCCCTGTTGGGTTATTGGGCGTATTTGACGCTAAAAGAAAATCCGATTGGCGATTAAAACCGGGTGTTATTACAATCTATTATGGTGATCCTATTTATGGGGAAGAATATAAAAATCTATCATTAGAAGAACTTCAATCCCTTGTTAGAACAAAAATAACAGAACTCATTTCATAAGTATAGGAGGATGTATGAAAAATAAAATAATCTGGATAAGTATCACATTTTTAATCATGTTAGGAACAATATCTTATGGGCAAAATTCGATTCCAAGTCTGGTCTCAAGCGGCCAAACGATTGAAGAGAAATATCCTGACGGTCGGATAGAAATTATAGGCGTTCAAGTAAAAGATCCACTGGTATTAGGGCAAATGTTCATTGCCATATTTTTGGCTATTGCTTTTCTCCAATCGGGTATTGATAAAATTTTAGATCGGAAAGGAAATGTGGATTATTTTAATAATCAATTTGCGAATTCTCCATTAAATAAAGTTTCATCTATCGCATTAACATTAATAACCATTATGGAGCTAACAGCTGGTGGATTATTGGCGTATGGTGTGGTATATGCCATCACAGAGAGAACAACAATGATGATATTTAATGGATTTTTAATAACATCATTTACATTAATAGCATTATTTTTTGGTCAACGGATTGCGAAAGATTATGATGGGGCAGCAACCATTGTATTATATTTTATTTTAACGATGCTCGGCATAATGAGCATGTACTAGAAAGAGGGAACAATGAAAAAACAATTATCAAATGAATCATTGAATCGCTATAAAGATAAAGCGTTATCAAATCCACAAATTCGAATGGCGCGCAATGCATCAATCAAGTCAAACTTTGTTGATATTGCATTGGATTGGGATGCTTTTAGGCGTATTGACCATACATTCTCAGATGTTGTTACTGGTGAAATGAAAGTAACGAACCAAAAATCTAGCGGTCGCTGTTGGGGATTTGCGGGACTGAATTTGTTTCGTATTTATTTAGGAAGAAAATACAAATTGAAAGGATTTGAATTCAGCCAAAATTATTTCATGTTTTGGGATAAAATGGAAAAATCGAATTACTTTTTAGAAAGTATTTTAAGGTCAGCCAATGAGCCAAGAGAGGGTCGATTAGTCATGCATTTATTATCTGATCCTATTCAAGATGGTGGTCAGTGGCATATGTTTGTGAATTTGATTAAAAAATATGGCGTTGTACCAAAATCAGAAATGCCGGAAACTTATCAAAGTAGCACATCCATGCGAATGAATCGAATGATTACACGAAAACTTCGTGGCTTTGCCATTGATCTTAGAAATGCATCCAAAGATGGAGCGAACTTAGAGAAATTACAATCCATGAAAGATGACATGATGAGTGTGGTATATCAAATGTTAACTATCAGTTTGGGAACTCCGCCAGATACATTTGATTGGCAAGTGCGAGACAAAGATAAGGCATTTTATCGATTCGAAAATTTAACCCCACAATCCTTTTTTGAAAATCATGTTGGATTAAATCTAGATGATTATGTGTGTTTAATAGATTGCCCCATGTCGGATAAAGAATATCATGAAACTTACACGGTGGATTATTTAGGAAATGTGATTGAAGGTGAAATGATTCGCTATCTAAATCTTCCTGTCCAGCGGTTAAAAGATGCAGCAATTGCATCCATTAACGAGGATAATCCTGTTTGGTTTGGGTGCGATGTTGGGAAACATTTTTCCAGAAATATGGGCGTTATGGATTTGGATATTTATGATTTTGAATTGTTTTATAATACGGATTTCCCAATGTCAAAAGCTGATCGTTTGGAATATGGTGATAGTCAAATGACTCATGCCATGTTATTCACTGGGGTTGATTTAGATAACGAGAAAAAGTCTAAAAAATGGCGTGTGGAAAATAGTTGGGGCGACAAATATGGAGATAAAGGATATGATATAATGACCGACCCTTGGTTTGATGAATATACATACGAAGTTGTTGTGCATAAGGATTATATCACAGAGGAAGAATTTGAAATATATCAAAAAGATCCTGTACCATTAAAACCGTGGGACCCAATGGGCGCTTTGGCAAAATAATATATGAAAGAAACTACATTGCGAAAGTTTAAAATTTCCGCAAAGGTTAATAGATGAAAAACCTATATTTATTAGATCCAGATATTACATTTCTAAATCATGGTTCCTTTGGCGCCTGCCCCAAACCTGTTTTTGAAACATATCAAAAGTGGCAATTGGAACTTGAGCAACAGCCCGTGGAATTCATGGCGCGGAAAGTGTATGAGCATTTAGAAAAAGCCCGCCATGCGTTAGGTGATTATGTGGGTTGCAACGGTGATGATCTTATTTTTGTAACCAATCCAACGACTGCTGTAAATACGGTTATTCGAAGTTTGGACCTTGGCTCAGGCGATGAAGTACTTATGACAGATATGGAATATGGATCATTGGTGCGCACTTGGGAACATTATGGAAATGAAAACGGATATTCAATCGTAAAACGATCTACACCTAATCCTCTTACAACGCATAAAGATTATGTAGAGCATTTTTGGGAAGGTGTGACTGCAAACACTAAAGTCATTTATTTGAGCGAAATTACCAGTTCCACCGGATTGATTTTACCTGCCATGGACATATGTAAAAAAGCTAAAGAAGCGGGTATTATAACTTTTATTGATGGCGCCCATGTGCCAGCTCATATTCCATTAAATATCTCAGAAATGAATCCTGATATTTATGTTGGCGCCTGTCATAAATGGCTTTCTGCGCCAAAAGGGTCATCCTTTCTTTACGTGGAAAGTTCACTTCAAGAAAAAATAAAACCACTTATCATTAGTTGGGGTTCGGTCATTGATCCTGCGCTAACCGCTTTTATTTATGAAAATCAATATCAAGGGACTTGGGACCCAAGTGCATTTTTAACAGTGCCGGCTGCAATCCAATTCCAAGAAGATCATGATTGGGATGCCGTCCGTGCTCGTTGTAGAAAATTGAACCGAGATACACGAAACCGAATCTATGAGATTATGGATACAGACCCCATTTGCCCGAATAATTCTGAATGGCTGGGACAAATGTCAAGTGTCATTATTCATATTGAAAATGGACTTGATTTTAAATGGCGACTTATGGATGAGTATAAATTAGAAATGCCTGTTTTCCCCTGGGGAGATAAAATTTTATTTCGCACATCTTTTAATGCATATAATGATGAACAAGATGCAGATCGATTGATTGAAGTACTAGGGGAATTGTTTTAAATTTTTAAATTACGTTTAAACTTCGCCGTTAATAACAATTCAGACTAAAGTATTTTAGCCTTCTTTAAAGTAGAATGCCATTGGTCTAATTTAGATTGTTTTTCATTTTCATCCATTATAGGCGTAAATATTTGGTCGCATTCTACCATTTCTTTATCAAATGCTTTTCCGCTTAAAATTTTATATACACCATAAGCAGTGCGATCTTTCATAGCTGTATGTCCCATTGGGATTTGAAGTAAATCTGCCAAAAATTGTAATAAAAGGGGTCGAGCGCCACCGCCACTTGCCGGTATCATAGACGGAATACGATCAACTTTCTTTGAAATAATATTATAAATATCTGATGTTAAAAAACCGATAGATTCCATCCCAGCGCGAATCATTTCATTTGGATTGTTTTTGTCTATATTATACATAAAGTCTATTATCCCACTCACCCAATAGGGTGACGCAAGACCGGCAAATCCTGGAATATAAATACCATCGGTATGTTGGTTTTCGCATCGTTGATCCCATTTCATATCTTCGTGTGGAATATTCAACACATCCTCCAAATGATAAAAAAGGGAATTACACGCATTAATAGTTCCTTCGAATAAATAATGACGGAAGGAATCATCGGAAGCTAAAACGCTTGAAATCAAACCCGTTGTTCCGCCTGGTTTAGATCCCCCATTAAATTGCACCGAGCCGGATGTGCCAAAATTCATGGCTAATGTACCGGGATTCAATCCTGTTTGTCCAATTAGAGCCGCTTGTTGATCTCCAATAACTGTTTTCAGCGGGAAGGAGTGATTTCCTATTTTGATGTGTCCATATTCAGCGATTGTAGGACGTAATTCAGGTAAACCATTTCTAGGCATATTAAAAATATCCAATAATGCATCATCCCAATCGCTTGTTTCAAGATTTATAAATAAAGATCGGCAGGCGATGGATTCATCTACAAATGGTTCACCTGTTAATTGATGAGAAATAAATGCACTCATGGGGCCGAATAATACTTTCCCATTTTCTGTATCACTTTTTAAGGAAAAATCTTGTCGCGTAAAATGAACATATTTTGGACCGCCAAAATGAGCGCTTAAAGGTGTGCCTGTTTTTTCCCAAATAAAATCAGCTAAATCTTCTTTTTCATCTGCTTCTTTCTTAGATCTGCTATCTTGCCAACTGATGGCGGGCGATCGAATTTCCCCTGAATCTTTTTCCCAAAACATAAAGGTGGAACGCTGGGCTGTTAAACCAGCTGATTCAATCATTAAATCATTCTCATCCACATAATGGATCATTTGGTGAAGAAGGGAAAGGCAGGCGTCTAAAATTATTTTAGGATTACACTCCACACAGTGAGGCGCCGGTTTATTCAAAGCGTGTTTTTCTTTTTGCGAAAATAGGACTTTACCATATTCGTCAAAAATAAACGCTTTGGTGCCAGAAGTTCCTTGATCTAATACAATATAAGCTGTTTTTTTATTATGCAAGATGACGTATATGTTTTAATGATATGCCATAAAGGCCACAAAGTGTAGCTCCAATTCCAATAAATAAAAAGATCGATTGAATGGGAAAAACCATAGCACTAAGACCAATCGTTGCAGAAGAGAGCGCCGTCATGCCAACAACGCCTAAATGAACCATTGAAAATAACCTACCATGAAAACGGTTAGGTGCATTTTGTTGAATAATGACGGTTCGACTTACAATAATAAAGGGAATGCCAATCCCATGAATAAAAATCATAATCATAACCATAGGAATAGATTGCGCAAAATAGAAAATGGAATATGTAATACCATCCAATAGCATGCCAATCGTCCAAATAACGCCATTAGATAATCGTTTGTTGAGTCGCGTTACAATTAAAGAACCTATTAGTGATCCGCCAGCCATACAAGCTTCCACAAAAGCAAAGTCGGATGCGGTTCCTCCTAAGGCATTTCTCACTAAAACCGGAACGCCAACAATGGCAGGCCCCATTATGAATAAATTATTAATGAAAGTAATAATCATTAATACTAAAAGCGGCTTAGTTGTTTTTAATAAGTGTAATCCCTCGGTTAATTCTTTCCAGTGGCTGTGAGATGATTCTATTCGTTCTTGCTTTGGTTTAACGACAATCATTAGAAATCCAATGGCGACTAAAAAGGATACACTGTCAAGAATAAAAAGATTTGGTAAAGAGATTACAGCCAAGAGAACGCCTGCAAGCGCGGGGCCAAGGATATAAGCAATTTGGCCCGAAGTCACTAAAATTGAATTAACGCGAACGAGTCGATTTGAAGGAAATAACATTGGGACAAATGCATTAAATGCAGGCTGGAAGAAAGTAGAAAATCCACTTCGAATAAAAGCAACAATTCCAATGAACAAACCAGTGGCCATATCAAAATAAATTAATACTGGAATAGCCATCACAGTCAAACTTTGACTAACGTGTGCACCAATCATTAGAAAGTAGCGATTAATGCGATCGGACAGGACGCCCGCAAAAAGACCCAAAAATAAAGCAGGTAAATAGGCGCTCATGGCAATTAAGCCGGTTACGGCAGGAGAGTCTGTCATATCCAACACAAGCCACAGGAGTGCAAACTGATAAATGGCATCTCCCGCTTGGGAAATGGTTTGCGCAGACCAAAGGGCGATTAAGTTTCGTTTATTATATTTGTTCATTGACGTTGAGATATAAGTGTGAAATTATTACCCAAAATTCATTTTCCCTTTTGAAAAATCATTTTAAATTGCGGTTCGATTTTTTCGATGATCCAGAACGGGTTAGGAAGATTTTTAATTAATTCATTAGGAGAATAAAATGGCTTACATTATTTGTGAACCTTGTGTAGGAACTTGTGATACAGCATGCGTTGAAGTTTGCCCTGTAGATTGTATACATGGCCCAGAAGATAAAACCGGTGCTGGTGCAGAAGCAAAAGCGGATGGCTTTGATCCAGAAGGTAAAATGCTTTACATCGATCCAGAAGAATGTATCGATTGTGGTGCATGTGAACCTGAATGTCCTGTAGAAGCAATTTTTGAAGAAAGTGAAGTCCCAGACGAATGGAATAGTTTCATTAAAGTAAACTATGATTGGTTCGGTCGGGATTACACTGGATAAGAATTAACCAAAACCAAACCTTCAACTAAAAACGGTTGTAATTCAATTACAGCCGTTTTTTTTCGGAAAGACATATGAATAAAGAACAAATTTTATCCTTATTAAAGGAAGTGAATTATCCTGGTTTCTCAAGAGATATTGTATCATTTGGTATGGTTGGAAATATAGAAATAGATGAAGATGCTGTTTCGATTCAACTAAAAATCACATCGGATAATGAAGAAAAAAAGCAAGAAGTCATTGGCGCAATTAAAGAAAAATTATCCGCTCATTTTAAAAATGTATTAGTGGATTTACAGGCTTTTTCTGATCAAAAGCCAGCTCATACTCATGAAGAACCCGAAACGCCTGCGCCATCACCTTTGGGTGAAATTGATAAAGTTATCGCAGTTGCAAGCGGTAAGGGTGGAGTTGGAAAATCAACAGTTGCAGCAAATTTAGCGTGCGGACTTCAAGCAAAAGGCTATAAGGTTGGCTTATTAGATTTAGATATTTATGGCCCATCTCTCCCGATAATCCTCGGGTTCAATGGCCAGCCAGAGTTAACACAAGATCGAAAATTGATTCCGTTAGATCGATATGGAATGAAAGTAATGAGTTTTGGTTTTATTAGCGGAAATGATACGCCAGCCATTTGGCGAGGTCCACTTGTAGCTAGAATGACTGAACAATTTTTTAATGATGTTATTTGGGGAGAATTAGATTATTTGATTTTAGACTTACCTCCCGGAACAGGAGATGTTCAACTAACATTAACCCAAAAAATACAAATGACCGGTGCTGTCATGGTTACAACTCCGCAAGATATTGCATTAGCTGATGTCCGAAAAGGCGCAGATATGTTTGCGAAAGTAAATGTGCCTGTTTTAGGTGTCGTTGAAAATATGTCCGGGTTTGCGGTAAATGGACATGTGAAAGATTCTGATGGTAATATATCATCGGGTGGAAGCGTTCAAATGTTTGGAGAAGAAGTTGCTCTGGATGAAAATGGACAATTTGATTATGTATTAGATTTATTTAAACGCGGTGGAGGAAAAAAAGAAAGCGAACGACTTGAAGTTCCCTTTTTAGGCGAAATCCCTATTATTCCGGAAATTATTTCAGCGACTGATTCTGGTGAACCGGTTATAAGAAGTGCGCCAGACTCAACATCCGGAAAAGCTTTCCAAGCTGTTATAGATAATCTTTTATCTACTTTAAAATAATTATAATCTGGAACTGAATCGTTTTTGCTTCGTTTTACTGTAAAATTTGAAGAAAACTTTATCAATACATGAACTTTGGATAGAGGGAACGGATGAAGTAACTTCGCCCGCATTTTTCTCGAATCTATGATAGAAAAAGATATAAAAAACCTTTTGTCCTCAGGGCAGATTCCCAATCATATTGCTATTATTATGGATGGAAATGGTCGCTGGGCTAAAAGCAGAAAATTGCCTCGTTTGGCTGGGCATAAAGAAGGTATAAATTCTGTGAGAAAAATTACACGGATCTGCGGCGAAATTGGCGTGGGAATATTAACATTATATACCTTCTCCACAGAAAATTGGTCTCGACCAAAAACAGAAGTTTCTGCGCTCATGAAATTGTTATTGAAGTCAATAAAACAAGAAGTGAAAGAATTACATAAAAATAACGTTCGATTTACCACAATTGGTGATTTAAATAAACTTCCAAACAGTACCCGAAAAGGGATTGAAGATGGGATTGAAAAAACCAAAAATAATACTGGATTAAATTTAGTATTAGCTTTGAATTATGGAAGTCGACAAGAAATACTTAATGCTGTAGAATCTTTAACGAAATGTGTTCAGGATGGGACATTGGACCCAAAGGATATTGATGAAGAAAAATTCACATCTTTTTTATATACAAAATCTTTACCCGATCCGGATTTGTTAATACGAACAAGTGGTGAATTACGTCTTAGTAATTTCCTGCTTTGGCAATCTGCTTATACAGAATTATACATTACTGAAACATTTTGGCCTGCTTTTAGAGAAGATGCACTCATCGCAGCTATCCAAGAATATCAATCTAGAGAAAGGCGATACGGAACCTTAGATGCGTAAACGATTTTACTTTTTAGCAATATGTTTTATGATTGTGAGTTCCCTTAGCGCTCAAGGTCAAGCAGAAATACATTTGGATGATGTACAAGTTTCTGGAAATATTTTAGTTTCAAAAAACACCATTTTATTCACCGCTGGCTTAAGAAAAGATATGACAATTATGCCAAGCGAATTTCCAAGAGCGATAAAACGTCTTTGGCAATTGGGGCTCTTTAAAGATATACAAATTCAATATGACGATGAAACAGAAGGCGGCATTTCAATTACAATTGCGGTAGATGAAAATCCTATTTTGGGAGAAATGAAATTCATTGGGAATAAAAAAATTAAAGATTCCAAATTTGAAGAAGAATTAGAATTGAGTTCAGGACAAAGAATTAAACCAAACACCCTTCATGAAATGGTTGAAAAAATTAAATCCCTATATGCGGAAGATGGATTTTTAAAAGCGATTGTTACGGCTGAGTTAATTAAACCAGAAAAAGAATCAAAACTTTTTGCAGGTAAGGCAAAAGGTTTGGTCCATAATATGATTTTCCATATTCAAGAAAACAAAAAAATCAAAATTCAGGATATTGTGTTCGAAGGGAATGATAGTTTTTCAAATTTGCGATTACGTTGGCAATTAAAAGATACAAAACAGCAACGATGGTATTTATTTTGGAGAGCGACATACGATGATAACAAATTTGATGATGATAAATTAAAGTTAACTACTTTCTATAAGAATCATGGATATCGTGATTTTGAAGTTCTGTCTGATTCGGTGCGATATAATGAAGAAACACATAAGATGGATATTGTATTTAAATTGCATGAAGGACCCCAATATAAATTTCGAAATTTCACTTGGGAAGGATATACATTATTTGATGAAGATTTATTCCGTCGCGCTTTGGGTATATCTTCTGGAGAAAAATATAACGAAGAAGAATTTAATTTAGCGGTTTATGAACGCGTTCAAGGATTGTACATGGATCGTGGTTATATATACAGTCGGGTTGAACCGCACATTACACCCGTCGGAGAAGATTCATTAGATATTCATTTTGTTATTACAGAAAATCACAAAGTATATATTAGGAATATTGCTATTGTGGGTAATTCCAAAACGCGAGAAAATGTTGTTAGAAGACAGTTGAGAGTTTTCCCGGGAGATGTCTTTAATCGCGAACGTCTCATGCGAAGTCAGCGTGAAATTTGGATGCTAAATTTCTTTAGTAATGTGGTGCCGAATGTGCTTCCTGTAGATGACGATCAAGTAGATTTAGAGGTAACTGTTGAAGAAAAACCCGCCGGTAAAGCAAATGCAAATGTTGGCTTTACACAAACCTATGGTATGACAGGCGGTGGTGGCGTAGAACTTCCTAATTTTAGAGGGAAGGGGCAGCGTCTCATGTTTAGTTTTAATGTTGGGACAAATTATAATTTTTATAGTGCCACAACTCCACCAAAGTATAAATCGGTGAGTTTGAGTTTTACAGATCCAATGGTCAATGACACTAAAAACTTATTAGGGTTTTCATTATTTTATTCTTTCCGGGGTCGCTCGAGTCAATATTATTATCCATTAGATTTCACAATCGGAGGCGGAAGCGCATCTTGGGGACGATTATTTAAATGGCCAGATGATTTTTTCCGCGGGAATTGGTCTTTCCAAATTGTACAAAAAACCTATGATGGAACCCAAGAAGATTTAGATCAATACGTAAAAGGATTAGATAAATCGATTGGTGTTAATATTACACAAACAATTCGCCGAGACAGTAGAGATCGTCCAGAATTCACAACTCAAGGATCTCATTTTAGCTGGAGTTCCACTATTTCAGGTGGACCGCTTGGCGGGAATGAAGATTTTCATAAACATATTTTAAATATGGAATGGTATACGCCTACATTTTGGAAATTTGTTTTAATGAGTACATTCAAAATTGGCGTGATCGAACCATTGCCATCATCTGAAGGCGAAAGATCCATTGTCCCTTTTGATGAACGTTTCATTATGGGTGGAAATGGTATTCCCTATGGAAATGCTCTTCGCGGATATGATGACAATAGAGTCGGACCATTAACATCATCGGGAAGCCCGGTTGGTGGAAATACTTTAATAAAAATTGTGAATGAATTCCGAGTCCCTTTTTCTGAAAATCCGGTTGTTTATGGATTAGCGTTTGCTGAAATGGGGAATGTTTGGGCTTCATTAGATATGGAAGAAAAATTTAGTTTACCCAGAAGAGGTCCTTTAGACCTAAAAAAATCTGCCGGAGTTGGGGTTAGGTTTTTTATGCCAATGATTGGTATGCTCGGGTTTGATCTAGGATATGGTTTTGACGATTTGAATGGGGATGGATCCCCTGAAGGCTGGAAAACAACCATAACCTTTGGCCAACAATTTTAAATTACACTAAGGAGGTAAATGTGAATAACACATTAAAAAAAGGAATCCTAATAATAGCTATTCTTGGTTTCAGTGCACCTGTGATGGCGCAAATGAAATTGGGATACATACAATCAGAACGAATTCGTAATGAATTTGACGAATTCAAAGAAGCTGAAGCTCAGCTTCAATTGGAGTATCGTAAAGTTCAATTTGAATTTGACCAAATGATGTCAAGACTTGATAGCCTAAAGCAGGATTATGAAGTCAAACGTTTGATGGCATTAGATAAAGGTGAAAGTATTCGCCGAGAAATTGAAAACAGTGAAAGGCAAATTCAATCTTATCAAGCTGAAAAAGTAGGTCCCCAAGGCGAAATCATGAGGAAGCAAGCTCAAATGGAATATGATATTCTTGGAAAAGTAAAAAAAGCTGTTGATAAAGTTGCCATTGAAGGTGGCTTTGATTTTATTTTCGATGGGTCTGTCAGTTTATTGTATTTTAAAACAAAATATGATTTAACCGACGATGTCCTTCACGAATTAAAAAATCTTGATTCATCAAAATAAATAAAATCGCGTGCCAACGCTTAAAAAAATTGCCTCATTGGTGGATGGCGAAATAATTGGTGATCCAATGATAAATATTTCAGGTGTTTCCGAAATTCAAAATGGAAAACCAGGAACAATCACATTTCTAGGTAATGCCAAATATAATAAATATTTGAATAGCACAACCGCATCTGCAATTATTTCGCATGACAAATCAATCCTTTCAGAAAGAAATGGAATTATTGTAAAAAATCCAACATTAGCCATTTCAAAAGTATTGAGTTTATTTTTCCCAAAAGAAAAACCAACTGCGAGTATTCACCCTAAATCCACCATCCATGACAATGCTGAAATAGGAAATAATGTAACGATTGAAGCTGGTGTCGTTATAGAAGCTGGTGTGGTTATTAGAGATAATGTATGGATTGGAGCAAATACCGTTCTAGGCCCAAATTCAAAGATTGGGTATAATTCTCGATTATATGCAAATGTAACATTGTACCATAATGTTGAAATAGGCGATAGTGCTATTATTCATAGCGGCGCAGTCATTGGTTCTGACGGATTTGGATTTACGAATGATAATGGTAAAAATATAAAAATCCCACATACGGGCTCCGTTATCATAGGGAATGATGTTGAAATTGGCGCTTCAACCACAATTGATCGTGGTACGATTGGGAATACCGTTATCAAAGATGATGTAAAATTAGACAATCAAGTACAAATCGCACACAATGTTAAGATAGGTATAGGAAGTCGAATTTCAGGCGGTGCATGTGTTGGCGGTAGTACAGAATTAGGCGATAATACGATTACAGGCGGAATGGTGGGTTTTATTAATTCACTAGTTATTGGCCCTAATTCTACATTCGCGGCTACGTCTGTTGTAACCAAATCGCTTCCTGGGAATCAAATATATGCAGGAAACCCTGCGAGAGAAATTAAAATTCAACATAAAAGAGAAGCAGCATTTGCTGAAATTGCTCGAATAAAGAAGAGATTGGATCAATTGCAAAATCAGGTAAAAAACAATTAAATTACTGTCATGATAAGAAACCAGTGGACTATCCGCAACTCTGTATCGACTGATGGAATTGGACTTCATACAGGCGTTGACAGTACAATAACATTTAAACCAGCTCCCGAAAACCATGGTATACGGTTTGTAAGAACGGATATCCCAAACTGCCCAGAGATAAAAGTTGATATTGATAGAGTCGTTGATATATCTCGCGGAACAACCATTGAAGAAAAGGGCGTACGCATTCATACTGTTGAACATGCACTAGCCGCAGTAAGTGGTCTTCGAATTGATAATGTGCTCATTGAACTTTCGAGCAAAGAACCTCCTGTGATGGATGGAAGCGCCAAAGATTTTGCGGCTTGTCTTCATAAAGCAGGATTAGTTAAACAATCTGCCAAACGTAAAGTGTTAAATATTACAAATGTCGTTAATTATTCTGATGCAGATAGAGAAATTGATATTCATGTTATTCCGTCAGATCGTTTTAGAGTTACATTTATGGTGGAGTATCCATTGCCAGCTTTGGGAACACAGTATGAAGCTATTTATAATATGGAAGAAGATTTTGCAAAAGAAGTTGCACCCGCACGGACATTCTGTTTTCTTAGCGAAATAGAAATGTTGAAAGAGCAAGGCCTCGTTAAAGGAGGTTCTCTTGATAATGCATTGGTAATTGTAGATAAAAAAATTGATCAAAATGAAGTCATACGGTTAAAAAAATTATTTGGAATTGAAGAAAATCTCATTTCAGGAGCCAACGGTATCCTAAACGGGAAAGTACTTCGATTCACAAATGAGCCGGTAAGACATAAAACATTAGATTTAATTGGTGATTTAGCTTTGTTAGGCGTCCCAATTATTGGGCATGTAACGGCCGCAAGAAGCGGTCATGCTAGTAATGTAGAATTTGTCAAAATGATCAAATCTGCTTACCGAAGCGAATTAGAAGCTTTATAGTAGAAAAGGTTAAACATGGATTATAGAACTAAAACTGAATTTAATATTCAGGATATTATTAAACTAATTCCTCACAGATATCCATTCATTTTGATAGATCGAATTGAAAATATGATACCAGGGGAATCACTCACAGCTATTAAAAATGTGACAATAAATGAACCTTTTTTTCAGGGACATTTCCCAGGAAAACCCGTTATGCCGGGTGTGCTTATTTTAGAATCAATGGCGCAAGCGGGATCTTTTTTAGCATTAAAAACCGTTGATAATCCCATGTCCAAAAATATGTTATTTTCGGGAGTAGATAGTGCAAAATTTCGAAAACCCATTATGCCAGGAGACACTATTGTCATTAAAATGCGTTTGGTTAAACGAAAACTAAACCTTTGCAAATTTGAAGGTGAAGCATATGTGGGCGAATCCCTTGTAACAAAAGCCTCAATTTCTGCTACGATTGTTGATCGGGAGGGATTCTGATATTTCTACTCACGTTCATCCCACCGCAATTCTTTCTCCAGATGCACAGTTAGGAGAAAATGTTTCTATAGGCCCTTATTCTGTCATTAGCGATGATGTACAGTTAGGCGATAATACCTTTATTGGTAACCACGTTACTGTTGCTGAAGGAACAATTGTGGGAGAAAGTTGTCGAATTTTCCATAGTTCATCGATTGGTGAAATCCCCCAAGATTTGAAATTTGGAGGCGAAAAAACAAAAACAATCATTGGCAACAATACCACTATTCGCGAATATGTGACAATCAATAAAGGTACCATAGCTCATGGCAAAACAGAAGTGGGTTCCAATGTACTCATTATGGCTTATGTGCATATTGGGCATGATTCCATCGTGGGGAATAATGTTATTTTTGCCAATCAGGTAACTTTGGGCGGACATGTAGAAGTTGATGATTGGGTATCTTTAGGTGGCGGTGTACTTGTTCACCAATTTTGTAAAATAGGCACTCATGCTTTTGTGGGAGCGGGTTATACCGTTCTTCAGGATGTTCCTCCATATATTTTAGCCGCCGGTAATCCTCTTCGTTTTGCCGGGATAAATAAAATCGGTTTAAAGAGAAGAGGCTTTTCTTCTGAAACGCGCCAACAAATTAAAAAAACCTATCGCACCTATTTTCGTTCTGACGTAAATCGATCAGAAGCTATTAAGCTTATTGAAATGAACAGCTCTCAATCAAATGAAATAAATCAATTACTTTTATTTATAAAAAATTCGAACCGAGGCATTATTTAAGCGAATGAAACAGCTTTGCTTAAGCTTTGTTTTGATTGGGATTCTATCAGGACAAAGTAATATTGGTTTTAGATACGACACTTTTGCCGATATAGAACTTTCTGACCAAGCAGAAAATATTATAAACTCAACAGTTATGTGGGTTGGCCAAAGTTCACCCGTTTGGATGGAAAACAACCAAAGATTCAGCATAAAACTTTTAGCAGATAAAAGTGTGATGAAAAATAATTTATATGGTTGGAGTTTACCCAATTTTTCCATGTTTATTAAGGCGAGTAGAAACTTAACCCTATCTTTAAAAATGACCGGTTTTTCATTAAAAGAAGATTTACCACAAGTCATAGGTGGAGGCCTAAGGCTTAATCTTGGGAGTGATGAAAATCCTTTATGGCAATTTTCTGCTGATCGCTCACAAATTAATGGGTTACGGGACTTTCGTTTAAATACAACTACCCTAACTTTTTTCAGAAAATACCATATTCGAAATTTTACTACATCTTTGGGGATTGGAGTGAACACTTTCAAAGGCCGTGCGTTGAATTTCTTAGAAGAAATTGAGAAAAATATCGAAGGCGAAAAGAATTTCTTTAATATTCATGTTTCAATTCCCGCTTTCGGATTTCATTTAGGCACTGGATTAAGTATTTATTCCCAAATGAATATCCTTCGTTTTTCTCTGGAAAGAGGATTCCATTGATGGCTAAAAATATTTCAATATTAGGATCCACGGGGTCCATCGGTGTTAATGCATTAAATGTTGTTAATCATTTATCAGATGATTTTAAGGTGAAGTACTTAACGGCCTATAAAAACGGGGACAAACTGATTGAACAAGCACTCACATTTAGGCCAAAAGCTGTTGCTGTTGTTGATGAAAATGTTGCAAAAATTGTTGAAGAAAGATTAAAAACAGAAAAAATTGACGTTTTAGTTGGTCGTGAAGGGTTATTAGAAATTGCAGGAAAAACGGATGTTGATCTTATGTTAAATGGACTCGTTGGTACTTCTGGTATGGAACCGACAGTCATTGCTGCAAAATCTGGAATAGATATCGCCCTTTCAAATAAAGAAAGTTTAGTCATGGCCGGAGATATTATTTCTAATATATGTGAAGAGTCTGGAGCAACCCTTTTTCCTGTTGATAGCGAACATTCTGCTATTTGGCAATGTTTGGTTGGTGAACATATGGAAGATGTTTCCAAAATTATTTTAACCGGTAGCGGTGGTCCTTTCCGCACAAGACCCATAAATAGTTTCTCTGAAATAACACCGGAAGAAGCACTCAACCATCCAAATTGGGATATGGGATCAAAAATAACAATTGATTCAGCCACCATGATGAATAAAGGTTTAGAAGTTATAGAAGCATATTGGCTATTTAAAACACCTGTTGAACAAATTGAAATTGTAATCCATCCTCAGTCCATAATTCATTCTATGGTTGAAATGAAGGACGGTTCAGTAAAAGCTCAATTGGGTGTCCCCGACATGAAAGTACCTATTCAATATGCTTTAACATATCCCAGACATAGTGAAGCATCATGGGAAAGACTAGATTTAACAACGTGTGGAGATTTAACATTTCAGCCACCGGACACAAACCGATTCCCATGTATCCAATTAGCCTTTGATTCATTGGAGAAAGGTGGAACAACACCAGCCGTTTTGAATGTTGTAAATGAATATTCCGTTTATCAGTTTTTAGATAATAAAATTAAATTTATGGATATTCCAAAATTGATTGAAAAAGCGATGGATTTACATCATTGGATTGAGCATCCTTCTTTGGAAGATTTGATTCATCTTGAAAAATGGGGTGAAACTTTTGTTAGTGAAAACAGTTTATAGAAACAATTTAAATAGTAATTATGTTTAGACGAATTCTTAAAGGAGAATTATAAAGAATGACATTTATTTGGGCAACAATATTAGTATTAGGCGTTTTAGTTTTCGTCCATGAGTTGGGACACTACCTTGCAGCAAGATCTGTTGGAATACGAGTTGAAAGGTTTTCTGTTGGTTTTCCTCCACGATTTATCACTTTTACATCTATAAATGATGGGTGGTTAATGGCCTTATATTTTTATCGTAGATCGGAATCCGGCCGGATGGAGTGGGGACCAATTTTTAATAAGACATTTTCTAGTCCAGGTAAAATAGGTTCAACAACCGAATATGTTTTTGCGCTAGTACCATTAGGTGGGTATGTTAAAATGGCGGGAATAATTGATGAAAGTTTAGATACAGAAATCACATCCGAACCAGATGAATTTATGAGCAAATCAAATATAGCTAAAGTTTGGGTTATGTCTGCCGGAGTCATAATGAATTTGATTACTGCATTTGTTTTGTTTTCTGGAATTGCATTTATTCAAGGATACCCGGAAGCAAGTAATGAACCTGTTATAGCAGAAGTACGGAAAAATATGCCCGCTGAGAAAGTAGGCCTATTAGCGGGAGACCGCATAGTTGCTATTAATCAACAAGAAATTTCTACATGGAAAAATATTACTGAAGTCATTCATGGTTTGCCTGAATCATCCATTGATTTGGTGTATGAAAGAAATGGCGTTGAGCATGCAATTCAAATGGAAACATCCTTTCAGCAAGTTCCGGGAAAGGCTGGGATTGATACATTAGGCGCCATTGGAATTTCACCTATATTTAATTATAGATCGGTAAGTCTAGGTGAATCCATGCAGGCGGGGGTCATTTCCACCTATAACAGTTTTGCACTAATCGTTTTATCCATAAAAATGCTCATTACAGGTGAGGCATCCATGAACGATATGGGTGGCCCAATAATGATTGCTCAAATAGCTGGTGAAACGGCAAAAGCGGGATGGGTTCCATTATTAACTTTTATGGGAATGCTATCCGTAAACTTAGCTTTTCTAAATATTATCCCTATTCCGGGGTTAGATGGTGGTCACATTTTTATCATTTTAATCGAAAGCATTTTAAGAAGACCCTTAAGCTTTAAAGCGAGAATGGTCATTCAGCAAATTGGAATGGCTTTTTTACTATTAATGATGGTAACGGTTATCTTCAATGATGTTGGGCGACTATTTAATTAATATTTGATAATTCTAAAATGAGCGAACCATATTTAAGCTCAATACGAATTTTAACTGGATTTTTTTCACTGTCAGAAAACCAGATAGTCATTTCTCCTTCATTCTTTAACAAGTTTTTCCCATCTCGATAAGGATGTACTTTTATAGTATCCCACCATTTCATAGGTGTTTTTACGCGACTTTTTTGTCCAACTTCTAATTTGACATCAGTTAAATCTCTACCATCTATAGCCGTAAAAGAATAAATATCTCCCAATTTTAATGGGAGAGTTCTTAAATAATAGAACAGAGAATAAGGGTCTTGTACCGATGAATGAATTGCAATGGTGTCTCCATTAGATGTAGCATATTTTTCATCTTCATTAATGAAGATTTGAGTCTGTTTGTGGTAATTACCTTCATTAATATTTTTATAGATTTTCTTAGTAGCTAATGATTCTTGATCTACCCAAATAGAAATAGTATCACGAATTGAAAAAATGAAATCGCCCCAATAGCTCGTTCCCGCAATAAATTGAATGTTGAAACAAGATGATCCATCAATAATGTTTTGCCCAGCAATTTCGAGTGTTGCGGTACCGACTTCAATATAATTGAATTGAAATTTATATGTAAGTTTTTCATCAACATTAAATGGTATGTCACGACTATAAATAACAGAAATAAATAGAATAAAAATAAAATGTTTCATGACCGCAATATTTTCAACATTCCCTTTTGGTAAATATAAATTTTAGATGCTGAACCAGAAAGTATCCCATCATTAATAAATAAATCAATTTCTTGACCAAAGTGTGAAACAACATCAGCAGGTTGTGATATAGGAACTTCCCCAGATCTATTGACACTTGTTGTTATAATTGGATTTGAAAATTCCTTTGATATAGCTTTACAATAAGGATGGTCAGGGATTCTAATTCCTAATGTTCTCCCGGGCCCCAAAATACTTTCATGAACTATGTTTTTATGAATTGGAACAATTACAGTTGTTTTCCCACCCAACACATTAGAAATAGAAGGAAGTTCTTCATTGGGAATATTTAGCCAAGTGAGAGCAACTTTAACACTGGGAGCTAAAACACTCATAGGGGACGATCTCCCTTTTATCAAATTAATATTTTTTATGACAGTTTCAGAAGTTGCGTCTCCGCCAAAACCATAAATAGTGTCGGTTGGGTAAACAATTACACCACCATCACCTAGCACACTAAGCGTTTTTTTTATTGCACTCGGGTCATCCCAGTTTATTTTTTGTAATTCCATCGCAGAATTAGTTGATATCGTGATTGATCTTTGTTTTCCATCGTCGATGAAACCAAAAATATTGTTCTGGATATTCGCGTATTTTGTTTTCTAAAATTTTAGTAAAGGATTGCGTAATCATTTTTAAATCTGTTCCATTAGGTATTTTTTCGAAGGAAACATGAAAATTATTAAAACTTGTTTTTATACAAGATGCAAAAATCATGGGTGCGCCCGTATTAATATGGAATTTAGCAGCCCCCTTTGTTGTGGATGAAGGCGTATTAAAAAAGTCCACAAAAACGCCATTTTGTTTTGCATCTTGATCACTCACCAAAGCAAGTACATGATTCTGTTCTAATAATGAATACATTGTATCCAATGAATCTTTTCTATATAAATGGCTAACATGATTAGATGATCGTTGTTCCTCAAAAAAGCGATTTGCCCCTAAGTTTCTTTGTCTTTGAGCAACCCCATAAAATGGATATCCTGCTTTGCCCATCCAAGCGGCAAGTAATTCCCATGACCCAAAATGTCCTGTTATAAAAATAACCCCTTTATTGAGTTTGAGAGCTTCATTGAGGATGGATTTATTTGATACAGTAAACGTAATAAATCGAAATACGGTTGGGTAAGACATAAAAACGGTAAACATGTTTGAAAAGAAACGATATGCTTCTTTCAATACTTGAGTATGCCAATTGTCACTTTTCTCTGGAAAGGCTCGTTTAATATTTGATAGAGCTTCATTTTTGCGAGTTGTTATAATTCTATAACCAATTGATGCAAGAAAATCGCCACATTTTTGTCTCCCAGATTGGGATATATGTCCTAAGAGATTTGATAGCGTATTTAAAGCTAGGTATGATATTTTTTCAACAGGTTTCATTATTTTGCGAATTTCATAGGAATGAATTTCACCTATTTATATAAAAAAAGGCAGTTTAAAAAACTGCCTTTTTTAAAGATTAGTACACTATACTTTTAATTAGGGGAATCATCTTGTGGTATCATAATATTGTAATTCCATCTGAACTTTAGAAAGCTCTTTATGGGCATTTATATATTTTCCTTCATTGAAGAATTTTAACCCGTTATCAAAAATCATATCGTCTCGCTTTGCACACCCAGAAAAGAGAATTCCTAAAATTGTAAAAGAAACATACAATAATTTTTTATTCTTTGATTGTATTGTAAATAATGTCGTAAAAGTGTTCTTCATTATTTTTCCTTACTTGATTTGAATCATCTGTTTGAGCGCGTATAACGGAAAAGCTCTGCGGCGCTCCCGATTTCCTTCTGTTTTACTCTAAACATCATTTCGTACTCCAAACTTACTTTCCACGCTGCCCGCTATTGCCGTCCGGTGCAGCGCCTTGTTAGGTATTTCTTGATTGATCTGATTTTATTCATTTGGTTCAATTTCCAGTAGATTCTTTTCTAGGTTGCTAATTTTAAAGGAAATATTTTCCTGTAATATTCTATTAGAATCATATATTAGTATAGTTAATTCACTACTTCCCATTGCTTCCCAAGTGCCAGATTCAAGATAATGTCCATCATCATCAGCTAATACTAACCACTGGCAAGTACTGTTTGGACTAAATACATATTTCATACGAAACCGACTAGCTGGAAATTCCAAATAGTCATCTGGTCTATAAGTGTCAATATCATTATTACTATCTTCTTCATAAGAATGAACCCAGGTAGTATATAAATCTTTTAAATCAATGCCTGTTGATTCAGTTGCAGATTTTGAACAACTTTTGAAAATGCTTATTAATATAACGACCAGAAATAGTTTTAATATATTAGTTGAATTCAGCATATTCATTTTTACTCTAGAAAATTAAAATACCTAATGGCGAAACTGATCGGAGATTAAATGATGAATGTGTTCAATCATTTGATTCTTCCGTTCGAGTGTGGGTTGGTCGGCGCTTGCGCCGAACCGGACCCCAAACTGGGGACAGTTTCGCCATTGGTCGGGCGCAAAGCGTCCGACCAACTACTTACTATACAGCAGATATGCAATATAGTACGCAAATAAGGCGTGTTATACTGTATTGTTGTAATAAGTCATCCATATGGGTCAAGTCCAAAATGTTCTGTAAAATTATTCAAAAGGTCACAGCTTCTCCGCCCGCGACTTTTATTTTTATAGCAGGCTGATTTATGATTTTGGTTTCTTTTTTCTTTTCAAGCAATGACATATCCAAGTATTGTCTC
>JADHUI010000030.1 GCA_016784605.1 Fidelibacterota bacterium
TATCCTGAATTATGTTGATTTAAGCGTCTATCTATATCTTCCGTGTGACCAACATAATATTGATCAGAAGATTCACTATAGAGTACATAGACAAAATATTTCACATGTGTGGAGCCGGACGGGATCGAACCGACGACCTCTTGAATGCCATTCAAGCGCTCTCCCAACTGAGCTACGGCCCCATTGTAATTCTAATTGACAAATACTCCAACAACCTTCCCGAAGCATTTCGGGACGCTCTCCCAACTGAGCTACGGCCACATAATCGGGTGTTAAATTACATGTTTGTCTGTAAGTCTTCAAGCCTATATAATAAGATTCAACTATAAATGATCTCTAAAATATTGAATCATTTTTTCGTATAAATGTTTTGTTGCATTTCCTCCATATATCCCATGATTTCTCCCTGGGTACAGAAATGTATCCAATGGTTTTCCGGCTTTTACAAATGCATTAATAAGTTGGTGTGTATTTTGAACATGAACATTATCATCTCCAGTTCCATGTAAAACTAGAAGTTTACCTTTAAATTGATCAACATAAGACATGACTGATGCTGATGCATAACCTTGAATATTTTCGTTAGGCAACCCCATAAATCTCTCCGTATAAGCAGAATCATAATATTTCCAATCGGTCACGGGTGCAACCGCAACTCCCACATCAAATGATTCTGATGCTTTTGTTAGAGCCAGCGCCGCAAGATAACCTCCACCACTCCACCCCCAGATGCCAACTCTCGAAGTATCTGCCCACGATTTCGATCCCAAATAATCAACTAAGTTTTCATGATCTTGTATTAAATATTCTCCCAAATCTAAATACGCCAAATCCATAAATGATTGCCCATAACCACCCACTTGTCTATTATTAATTGATGCGATTATATATCCATTTTGGGCAAATAGCTGGTGAAGCAGGTATCGTCTTCCTCCCCATCGATTTGTTACCGTTTGTGCGTTAGGCAAACCATATCCATAAATAAGAATTGGATATTTTTTAGTTTTATCAAAATACCAAGGTAAAGTAATAGTTGCATCTAGGACTGTCCCATCTTTAGTAGAAATTTGTATTAATTTCTTTTCAGTGAATGGCACTTCCAAAAATGGTGTTTTATCCGTCTCTTTTATATGTCTTTTAATATTGCCTTCAAAATCTTTTAAAGAATGAGTTGGCATATCTAATATTGAAGAAAATGAATGAACCCAATATTTATTCGACGGAGTAAATCGAGCTGTATGCCACCCTGGTTTAGATGTTAAGCTTGAGACACTACCGCCAATTAAAGAAACAGAATAAATATGATTTTCAAGGGGAGAATTCATTTTTCCTGAAAAATATATTCTTCCATTATTTTCGTCAATATTTAATAATCGATTTACTGACCAATTTCCACTGGTAAGTGCAATAAGTTTATGATTGATGATTCGATATATATGTTTATATCCACTTCTTGCTGAATACCATAAAAATGATCCATCTGCTAAAAATTCTGGACTTCCATAGACGTTCACCCATGTTATTGATTTTTCTAGCAAAACCTTATTTAATTTTCTATTTACAGGGGCATAGCGCAACAATCTCAATTCGTTCTGACGGCGATTTATTGATTGAATAAATAATTCTCCTAAAGGAGACCAATCCATACGCGGTAAATAAATTTCATTGTTTCCTTCAATGGGCACCCAAGTTAATCCTCCATTAATCCGAACAATTCCAATTTTCAATGACGGATTCACGTCACCTGCTTTTGGATAATGAATTTCCGATATGGATGAGTAAATGGAATCATCATTAAACAAAGTATACTTTTTTACGTCAGATTGATCTTCACGATAGAATGCAATTCGTTTGCTATCGGGCGACCAACTAAAGCCATCGTATAATCCGAACTCTTCTTCATATAGCCAGCCTAACTTCCCATTCAAAATAGTGCTGGACCCATCGCGAGTTAATTTCTTTTCACGTCCTGACTTTAACCGAAATACGTATAAATTATTATCATCTTTTGTGTACCCAACTAATTGACCATTCGGGGAGAATTTTATATTTGACAATAATTGTCCATCGCCAATTTGAATTAAGGATTCTTCTTTTATTTGATAAACAAAATAGGATGCTTTTCGTGAATGCCTCCAAACAGCCGTTTCATTTATTTTTAATAATAATTGCTCTCCAGTATAATCAAAGGATACTCCTTGGGTAGAAAGATATTTTCCTTTCCATTGAAGTTGCTCCGCACTAATCCAATCTAGAGTATCACCTGTTATAATATTTATCTTTTGAATATGATTCGCGTTTATTGTTGAATCATATCGAAAATATAATGTTGCATCTTCATTTGGAATCCATTGAGTCGAAATGTGAGCTGTCGGATATTTTCCATCTAGAATATTTTCAAGCGTCAATACATTATTTTCTTGTCCTATTAATAATGATAGAGTAAATATGTAGGAAATAAGGCGAAACAACATTCTTAAAGAATACCTTTAAGTTTAATCAGGAATTCAATCATCATATCGTAAGTTAGTCTTTTTGTATTTACGTTTCTTGGGCTTGGATGATAAGAGCCTACTAATTGTAAGCCATTTGGCAACGAATAACAAACATCATGGCCGAAAGTATAATCTTTCATTTTAAAATCGTAAAACTGCCGCCAATATCGAAGTGTAGCGTCAAAAGCAATTTTGCCTAAACATAAAATCGTTGATACCTCACTGAGTAGCTCAAATTCTTTCGCTAAGAATGGTTGGCAGTTTCGTAACTCTTCGGGTAAAGGTTTATCACCAGGTGGTACACATTTTAAGGCAACAGTCATAAATGCATCGTATAAAATAAGCCCATCATTTCTTGAGTCAGAATTATTTTGATTTGCAAAACCCGTTTCATGTAAACATTTCATTAAAAATTCGGCTGATTTATCTCCTGTAAATACACGGCCAGTTCGATTCCCTCCATGTGCAGCAGGCGCTAATCCTAATATTAATAATCGAGCTTTATCATTACCGTACCCCGGAACAGGTTTACCCCAATAATTCCAGGACTCAAATGACTTTCGTTTTTCTATGGCAATTTTTTCTCTGAAATCAACTAATCGATCACACAATGTACATTCGATTAATTCTTCATTAAGTTTTGAAATTGTCATTTATTCGAAGACAAAAGTACTTTTCCGAAATTCTTTCGGTCAGCAATATACTGATGGGCCATTTGAATATCTTTTAAGGGAAATACCGTATCAACCATGGGAGAAATGGTTCCATCGCCTAACCAATCGATTAGCTTTTGTGAAGTTTCTTGTACTAAGTCTTGTCTTTTTTTAAGCATACCTAGGTGAAAACCAAAAACGCCTTTATTTTGCATCATAAGTTTCATGGGATCAAATTTTGGCATACCAAGATATTCCGGGAGTATTTTCAACCAATTCTTTGTTGAACCTGGCGCAGCCTGTGAGAATCCATAAGCAACTAATCTGCCAAATTCTGATAAGGAATCATAACTTTTCTTTAAGGCTTTACCGCCTAACGGATCTAATATAACTTGGACACCTTTACCGTCGGTAATATCCAAAGATCTAGACTGAAAATCTTCCGTACGATAATCGATTAAATGTTCTATACCCAATTCTTTTAATCGATCATGTTTTCCTTTAGATGCTGTCCCTATAATTTTGGCACCCAGTTTTTGAGCTATCTGAATTGCAGCAATTCCCACACCTCCACCAATACCATGGATCAAAACCCATTCATCCTTCTGGAGATTACACTGAGTAATCATCATGAAATATGCCGTTAAATAATTAACGGGTATGGCAGCTCCATGCATGAGAAATGATTTGTCAATTTCAAAGACTTGATCAACAGAAATATTTGTTGCTGATGCATATCCATTAAATCGTGACAACCCCATTATTGATTTTCCAAGCCAATGTGATAATGAATCGTCTCCAATTCCGATTACTTTACCTGAAATTTCGAAACCTGGAACATACGGAGGTTTTGGCGCCGTAGGATATAATCCCATCCGGCCTAAAATATCTGCAAAATTGATTCCAGAATAATAAATCTCAACTTGAAGTTCATTTGATTGTGGAGCGTCAAGAGTTGTTTCTTTATATTCCATAACATTAGGTGCGCCATGGCGAGTAACTTGAGCTACTTGTATTTTTGTTTCATTCATGGCCAAAAGATACAACACTCTTGGCAATTGTTTCATCACCCTTCATTCCCTAAATTCGCCTCCAATTTTTAAACATAAACCTTTCATAACACATTCCTAAAAGGACAATTATATGGCATTAATGACAACCATGAGAAATAAGATGCACGCAGTTTTGTGGGCAGTTTTAGCTCTTTTCATTCTCAGCATGACAGTCGGAGGACTCGTCGGTGGAGCTGATATATTAGATCAAATTTTTGATCGTGCAGATCCATCAAAAGTGATAGCTCGTATCAATGGGCAAGATGTTTCGCCTCAATATTTTAACCAGCTTGTGAGCCAAAACTTGGATAATGTTCGAGCAAATGGACAACAAATCACAGACAGAAATATTGAACAAGCACGAAAACAAGCTTGGGATAATCTTGTTCAAGAACTCTTGGTTGCGCAAGAAGTCGAAGCATTAGGCTTAACCGCATCAGATGAAGAAGTGATTTTTCATTTGCAAAATCATCCTCCACTCTTTTTGCAAAACAATCCTAATTTTATGACGGATGGAAGATTCGATTTCGCGAAATACCAGGATGCTATTCGGAATCCACAGGGAAATGAATGGGCTCCAATTGAATCATTCATGAAAAGCAATTATCTGCCTAATTATAAATTACAGCAATTTTTAACCGCTTCAGTTGTGGTTACGCCTGGCGATGTTGAAGTTGAATTTGCTCGTTCAAATGTCAATTATACCATTAATGGAATTCATGTGACTCGGAAATCAGTTTCTGGCGGAATTGAAAAACCTACCGCAGATGAAACGCAATCATATTACAATACCAACAATACTGATTTTGAACGTGGTCCTTTAAGAAATGTGAGATTGGTTGCCTGGGCAAAAGAATCATCCAGCGAAGATACACTTAGGATGTTTGATTTAGCGACTAAATTAATTAAACAGATAAAATCTGGTGATGATTTCGGCACACTTGCTTCTGAATATTCACAAGATCCGGGAAGTCAAAATAATGGCGGTGATTTAGGATGGTTTGAAAAAGGTCGAATGGTCAAACCTTTTGAAGAAGCAGCATTTAATGCTAAAAAAGGTGAGATTGTTGGTCCAGTAAAATCGCGATTTGGCTATCATGTTATCCATGTGAAAGACAAGAAAACTGAAGATGGGAAAGACCAAATTAATGCAGCACATATATTATTGACATTTGATATTAGTGCCATGACATTAGATAATTTAAAAGAGGCTTCTACCCTGTTTAGTTATGATGCTCAAGATTATGGATTTTCTGCCGCAATTGATTCGCATCATGTAGAACCCATTGTTGCCAAAGACATTAAAGAAGATGCTTCATTTCTCCCTACAGTTGGTTCTCTTAGATCGGCCGTACGATTTGCATTCACTGATCCCGTTGGAACCGTTTCAACGGTATTTGAAACTGATCGGCATTTTGTTGTAGCCGTTATCGATTCAGCCATTGAAGCAGGTATTGCACCTTTAGCGGATGTTGAATCCGATATTATCCGTATTCTTTCTACCGAAAAAGAAAATTCACTTGCGAAAGAAAAGGCGGGTGAAATTTTAATTGAAGCAACGACCGTGGGTGCTTTTACAAAAGTAATGAATGATCAAAAAGAGTATGAACCTATTACGAATGATAGTAAACCATTAGGGCGCGGATTCAATTCGATCGGTCGTAGCCATTTTATGATTGGGGCTCTTCTTAATGCTAAACCGGGTGATTTAGTTGGACCTATCGAAACACCACGCGGTTATGCTGTAGTGGAACTGCTAGAAGTGGCTGATTTTGATTCTGTTAGTTTTGCAACCCAAAAGGATAAAATCACTTCTGATTTATTGACTAAAAAACAAAATCAGTTTTTCCAGTCTTGGTTGAGCGAATTAAAACGAAATGCAGAAATTATCGATAATAGAAAATATTATTTTTAGACTTAAATCTTGATGAATAAAAAAAGGCTCGAATATTATCGAGCCTTTTTTTATTTCAATCATTTTTAATGTAACTTTGGGTGTTCTTATAAGTTAAATAGAGCTTAAAAAAATGAATTATAAATATATCATTCTCGAAATTGAAGGTGGTGTCGCAACGGTTTTTCTCAATCGACCCGATGTTCGTAATGCCATGAATCTTCCAATGATGAAAGAGATTGGCGACTGTTTCACCTTTCTATCAAAACAATCGGATGTACGGATTATCCTGTTGCGAGGAAAAGGCGACTCTTTTTGTGCTGGCGCGGATATTCAACATATGAAACACGCAGGCGGACAATCGACAGATCAGAACAGAACCGATTCCCAATTATTAGCTGATCTATATTATGCTGTTGACCATTGCCCCCAACCTGTAGTCGGCGTCGTTCATGGACATGCTTTTGGCGGTGGATTTGGCCTTTGTAATGTATGTGACATTACCATAGCCGAAGAAAAGACTCTCTTTGCTTTAAGCGAAGTTCTCATTGGAATCATCCCGGCTATTATTGGTCCATACACTGTTAATAAAATTGGATTATCCGCTTACCGTGCATTGGGGATTTCCGGAGAGCGATTTGATGGTCATTATGCTGAAAAGATTGGACTTGTTCAGTATGCCGTTCCTAAAGATCAAATAGAAGATATTGTTGATAGCACTCTTGCTCAACTCAAAAAAGGCAGCCCAAAAGCACAAGAAATGTTTAAAGAATATATAAGAAATATGGAAAACTTAGACGCGCAAGATGCCATTATTGCTATGCGTGCCAGCGAAGAAGGTCAAGAAGGTCTTTCTGCCTTTATTGAAAAACGAAAACCATCCTGGCAAAAAGATTAATTATGCCTGAGTCTAAAGGACACGTTCGCATTGTTGAAGTGGGTCCTCGAGATGGATTGCAAAGTATTTCAAAAATAATAACCCTTCAGGATAAAATTCATTATATCAATCTATTAACGGATTCTCGTTTATCCGAAATTGAAGTTACCAGTTTTGTATCGCCTAAATGGGTACCACAATTGGCCGACTCGAAAGAAGTTTCAATATCTATTCAAAAAGAGTCTGGTATTCGATACACCGCTCTCGTTCCGAATAAAATTGGATTAGAGAATGCCATCGACTCCGGTTATGATTCCATCGCTTTATTTACCGCTGCAAGTGAATCCTTTTCAATGAAAAATACACATTGTACGATCGAAGACAGCTTTAAGCGATTTGCAGGAATGGCGAAGCTTTGGGGAAGTTTAAACGTTCGCGGTTATATTTCTACCGTTTGGCATTGTCCATTTGAAGGGAAAATAAACGCTAAGTCGGTCATTTCAATCATAGAAAAATATATCGCCCTTGGCATTCAAGATATTTCTTTAGGGGATACCATTGGAAAAGCAACCGTTGATGAAACAGAACACTTATTAACGCTTCTCCTCTCTCGTTGGGATTCTTCACTTTTCAGTTTACATTGTCACGATACATACAACGATGCATCTAATAATATAAAAAAAGCCATGGAAATGGGAATACGATCTTTTGATTCATCCGCAGGTGGAATAGGGGGTTGTCCGTATGCGCCAGGTGCATCAGGAAATATATCCACGGAAAAACTCATGGATATTTGCGAATCATCCAATTTGTCCACTGGCATAAATAGAGATAAATTGACGCAAGCAGGACAATTCATTCAATCCATTTTAGCAAAGGATATTGAGCATCATGCCAAAAATTGAGTCACATATTGATATAAACTCCGAAAAATTTACATCGAATTATGCTTTTCATAAGAAATTAGCCAAAGAATTGGATGAGCAATTAGAGACCATTGAACAAATGGGTCCAGCGCACCGTGTTGAAAAGCATCAAAATAAGGGCAAATTAACCGCTAGAGACCGAATTAACTCCTTAAAAGACCCTAACTCTAGGTTTCTTGAATTTTCTCCATTAGCCGCATTTAATATGTATGATGATTCCGTCCCGGCGGCAGGAATCATTACAGGGATAATTATGATCCACGATTATCCATGTGTTGTTGTGGCCAATGATGCGACTGTCAAAGGTGGCACTTATTATCCATTAACGGTGAAAAAACATTTACGCGCACAAGAAATTGCCACGGAAAATCATCTTCCTTGCATTTATTTGGTTGATAGTGGTGGGGCATTTTTACCTAAGCAGGATGAAGTTTTTCCAGATAGAGATCATTTTGGCCGAATCTTTTATAATCAAGCAAGAATGAGTGCAGCCAAAATTCCCCAAATTGCAGCTGTAATGGGTTCGTGCACCGCTGGTGGCGCTTATGTACCCGCCATGAGTGACGAAGCGATTATTGTTGAAAAAAATGGAACTATTTTTTTGGGAGGTCCCCCACTCGTAAAAGCAGCCATAGGTGAAACAGCCACTGCAGAAGAATTGGGTGGAGCAAAACTCCATACGCGCATATCTGGCGTTGCCGACCATTATGCGAAAAATGATGATGAAGCACTTCGAAAAATTCGTGGAATTGTAAACCATTTTCACCATGCACCCAATTCCACCCCAAAAGAATTTATAGAACCCGCTTATGATCAAAATGAATTATTGGGTATATTAACTAAAAATCATCGTACCACGTTCAATGTGAAAGAAATTATCGCTCGCCTAGTAGATGAATCTGAGTTTGAAGAATTCAAGGCAGACTATGGCAAAACACTCATTACCGGATTTGCAAAAATAGGTGGTTATTCCATTGGAATCGTCGCTAATAATGGTGTTTTATTGAGCGAAACAGCTTTGAAAGGTGCCCATTTTGTAGAAATTTGTGCTCAAAGGAAGATTCCCCTACTCTTTCTCCAAAATATAACAGGATTCATGGTAGGGAAAAAAGCTGAAGCAGGCGGTATTGCAAAAAATGGTGCAAAAATGGTGCAAGCAGTGGCATCCGCAAATGTACCAAAATTAACAGTCATTATTGGTGGAAGTTTTGGTGCTGGAAATTATGCTATGGCTGGAAGAGCTTATCAACCACGATTTTTATGGATGTGGCCAAATGCACGGATTTCTGTTATGGGTGGAGAACAAGCCGCAAATGTCTTAGCGACTGTTAAAAAAGATCAATTAGAATCCGAAGGAAAAACGATGTCTGATGAAGAACTTTCAACTTTAAAACAACCTATATTAGATAAATATGAAAAAGAAGGTCATCCCTATTATGCGAGTGCACGTCTGTGGGATGATGGCATTATTAAACCAACAGAAACAAGACGTATTCTGATTGAAGCTTTAAAAACGGTTAATAGTCACCCATCTCCGGATACACAATTTCCTGTTTTTAGAATGTAAGAAATAGGTTTTCTAATCCTTAAAGAGCCATTGTCATTCCTGGCACCGACCCGGAATCCATTTGTCTCACAATGACAACAAAAGTCATTCCGAGTGAGAAACCCAATTATTTAAGTCTTGCCAACGAGGCATCTCTATCAGTATATCCTAAAGTATTTTAACGAATAAGTACTCCAGTAATGTCTAAGAAGATTCTTCTCTCGGTTTAATTTGTTGAATGTTTATTCGTAGGGGTTTTTCGATCAGAATGACATGATTGTTTTATTTGCAAATAATGATATGTCAAAGATGATTTCAGAATAATACTGCAAATAATAAGTCATTACGAGAAGCGAAGCGACGCGGTAATCTCCTGAACTCCTAGGAATAATCTCAGATAATATTGCGGAACTCGCAGTGACATAATGAAAATTTTGTCATTCCTGGCTCCGACCCGGAATCCATATTTTCTCAATGGAATCATCTGAATTGAATACGGAAAAAACAACAAAAGTCATTCCGAGTGAGAAACCTAATTATTTAAGTCTAGCCAACGAGGAATCTCCATCAGTATATCCTAAAGTATTTCAACGAATATATTTTCTGCACAAGTCTAAGAAGATTCTTCTCTCGGTTTACTTTGTTGAATATTTATTCTTAGGGGTTATTCGATCAGAATGACATGACACATACGAGTTGACCCTTTACCCACAAATATGATCGTGTAAAGGGTTTATTTAATAATCTATAGAAACCATTTCAGAATTTTAACTAGGAAAATGTTGTAATTTATTAAATGGGATCCGCGGAAAAACAGTCAGAATCACGATTAACGTTTTATTTACTCCTTGCCATGGCCGCTTGGGGCTTATCTTGGACAAATGCAAAAGTATTAGGAGAATATGCAGATCCACCAGTCATTATGGTATGGCGATTTATATTTGCAACGCTGTCATTTGCTCCAGTTGTTTATTTGACAAAAAATACATTTAAAATTTCCCTAAATAATGGATTCCATATTCTGCTTGGGGCTTTTTTTATTACAAGCTATAATTATTTATTTTTTAAAGGAACACAAGTAGGATTGGCCAGTGTTGGGGGTGTTTTAGTCACTACATTGAATCCGGTTTTTACAACACTTATTTCAGCTCTTTTACTGGGTGGATACTTATATCGAAAAGATATTTGGGGATTAATTTTCGGTTTTTTAGGTGGTCTCATTATACTCAAATTTTGGGAAATACAATTTGACTCCTTTTTTCAATCCGGGAATCTTTATTTTCTTTTGGCTTCTATTTCCTGGGGAGCATTGACAAATGTTACATCAAAAGGAAAAGATGCTATCTCTTTTATGACATTTACATTTTGGTGTTATTTATTTTCTATCCTATTGAGTTTGGGTCTTGCTAAAAATTCTGATTTAACAGTTATATTTTCCTTTGATTGGATTTTTTGGTTGAATATGATAACGGTATCCGTATTAGCCATGGCATTTGCTACCACAACTTATTTCAAAGGAGCGGTTATCCTAGGACCCAAAAAAGTGAGTTCATTCATATTTACAGTACCCGTGACTGCCATCCTTTTTGCCATGGTATTTTTAGGAGAATCATTGGAATGGTCAACGATCCTTGGGGGAGCATTAGCCGGATTTGCCGTTTACTTAATCAATCAATAAATTATTGGAATATTCGTTGCTACGACAATCACGCTAGCGACCCAATTCATCCAAATGAGTCCTGCATTAAATGTTAAAATGGTTTGCTAATAAATCTCTTATATATTTGGGTGTTTTTATGGGTTTACCGTTTAGGTTTGTAAATGCATGAATGGTATGCCCCGTCATTAATATTTCACCTGAATCAGTCGATGTTACCTTATAGTGAAAAGTCATTTTCACTTTAGGCAATTCTGTTATTGTTGTAATTACGCAAATTTCCTGTCCAAAGGTTGCTCCCTTTTTATATTCTGTGTGTGCTTCAATGACGGGTAACATAGCGCCATTTTCTTCCACTTTATTATAATCCAAACCAATGGATGAAAGCATTTCAGTACGAGCTGCTTCAAAGAATTCTAAATATCGGGAATAATAAACGATGCCCATTTGATCCACATCTTTATAGAAGACTTTCATAGGGTAAGCATATTTTATCATTTTAGTCTGTTACGGTGAAATAGCCCAATTTATCGTATTTGGCAATTCGGTTGTCTAAAAATAATTCGGGTGATATTTGGGATAATGCGTCTAATTCTTCTTTAATAACATTTCTCAATGCAATAGCTGTGGATTCAAAATCACGATGAGCGCCCCCATTCGGTTCTTGAACGATTCGATCGCAAATCCCAATTTCCAATAAATCTTTTGGAATAACTTTAAGCGCTTCGGCGGCATCAGGTGCTTTGGAAGCATCTCTGAATAAAATAGACGCGCAACCCTCAGGACTAATAACTGAATACCAAGTATTCTCTAACATAATCATTCGATCGCAAACGCCAATGCCTAAAGCACCTCCACTTGCTCCTTCACCTATCACAATAGAAATAATGGGCACTTCCAATCCCGACATTTCCAATAAATTACGAGCAATCGCTTCCCCTTGACCACGTTCCTCTGCGCCTAACCCGGGATAAGCACCAGGTGTATCTATAAATGAAACAATCGGAATATTAAATTTTTCCGCCAATTTCATGATTCGTAAAGCTTTTCGATATCCATCCGGTCGCATCATGCCAAAATTTCGGAATAAATTTTCTTTTGTATTCCGTCCTTTTTGCTGACCAATGATTGCAACTTTCACATGATCGATGGTCCCAATTCCTGTTATGACAGCCGAATCATCCGAAAAATGCCTATCCCCATGTAATTCCATAAAATCAGGGGAAAGAAATTGAATATAGTCTAAAGTATATGGACGTTCGGGATGACGAGCGAGTTGAACTTTTTGCCAACGATTAAGACCTGAGTGGACTTTTTTTATTTGCTTCTCTAACTTATGCTGAAGTTGATTCAGTTTTTCAACACCCTCCATTGTATCTTTATTCCCCTTCAATTCCAATATTTCATTATCAATGGATTCTAGTGGTTTTTCAAATTCTAGATAATAGTTTCCCATAGTCCTTTACTCATAATTTTTATCTAATATAAAAAAGGCAAATACAGCTATTCCCGTCAATAAAAGGAAAATACTGTTTGCCCAAATTGCGGGCAAAGTTAGACATAAATACCCAATAACACTTAATATCAATGATACACCGTGCATCAGTAAAACAGCACGATCTAAATCTAGCCCTCGTTGAGCTAAGCGATGATAGGTATGATCTTTTGAAGCTGAATGGACTTTTTTCTTGCGTCTCAATCGAGAAAAGAACACTAAACATAAATCAAATAACGGTACACCAAATACTAAAATCGGCACAAACCACGACGATAACTGACTTTCAGCATTCGGGCGATATAAAATAGCCATGGATGCTAAAATAAATCCCAATGTTTGAGCACCAGAATCACCAAGAAATAATTTTGCTGGATGAGAATTATAAAAATAAACGGCAAATGTTCCACCCAATATAATTGCACTGAAATAAGCCATTTCTGTTTGGCCCGATGCAATCGATATGACTAGAAAGAAGCTCGCCGATAGTGCAGATAATCCAACGGCCAATCCATCAAAACTATCAATTAGATTAAAGGCATTTACAATGGCAATAACCCAGAATAATGTTAATGATATATTTAACATATTATCCCATGGAGCGCCCGGTTGAATAAAAAATTCCGGAGAATCAAATAAATGGATTTGAACCCCATTTTGAATAAGTAAGAATGCACCAAAAAATTGTCCAATTAATTTTATTGATGGAGATAAATGTTTCACGTCATCCCACAGCCCAAATAAATAAATAATCGTACTGGCTAGGATAATACCTTTTATTGGGTTTTCACTCGATAAATCAAAAAGAAATGTTGCAAACCATATAACCATAATGATGACAGTTCCACCTGTTAATGGAATGGGAACTTTATGAACTTTATGTTCCGCACTCCTTGGATCATCCATTAATCCAAATTTTGGAGCCACTTGAAGTGATATATAGGCGAATATTAATCCAACAATACTCGAAAAAAGGATTATTTGGAATAATATGGGAAGTTGGATCGTCATAATAATGATTAGTTCGTAATGGCAATTTTAACTGTGGCGAAAATACATTTAAAAATCATGAGACTATAATAAAAACCGTTGAATAGAAATGAATAATCCGATGAAAAGTGTTTCTTATAATATAAATAATAAGACCGATGCCATTCAAAATTAGCTAAATAGGCAACAGATTTTGATCCACCCTGCCCTGTAAAATGTGTCGCAGTAAAATGGGGATTATAATGAATCTCCCAGCCTGCTTTTTCAGCGCGAATACAAAAGTCTGAATCTTCTTGATAAGCAAAAAAGGTTTCATCTAAATAGCCAATATCGTCAAATACCGCTTTTCGAGCGAGCATACATGTGCCAGAAATTCCTTGAACAATCTGTATTTCATTTTCATCTAAATGATTAAGCTGATAACCTGTAAATCGTTTATCCTTTGGGAATAACGCACTTAAACCTAGAAAGTAACTGAGTACAGCCTGTGGCCTTGCTAAACCTCTTCGTGTAGATTTCTGAAAATCACCATTTTCATGCAAAATTTTCGGTTCACACAAACCCAGTTTTGGGTGATTTATGGCATAAGCCATTAATCCAAGTAATGAATTTTCTGATAAAACAATATCCGGGTTTAATTGTAACAACCAATTCCCTTTTGCCAATCTTAATGCTTGGTTCATCGGTTTTGTATATCCAAAGTTTGCGGTATTTTGGATTAAGATTGTATTAAGATAATGATCATTAATAAGCGCTACGGTAGAATCCTGAGAATGATTATCAACAATAATAATTTCATACGATAGATTGCCGACAGCATTTGAGATGGAATTCAGACAATTTTCTATAACTCTCTTTGCGTTAAGAGTTACAATGCAAATAGATAAATCCATTTTAGTTAAAAAGGCTGATAAGGATTAAATCCAGCCGAAGAGTCTCCAGATTCTTAATCGCCATACAATCCAAATAGCTTCATACATAATATGGCTGCTCATTTTTGATTCCCCAATTGTACGATCAACAAAAATAATAGAATGTTCATGTATATTGAATTTTTTACGCCAAGCACGAAAATTCATCTCAATTTGGAAAGAATAACCCTGAGATTTGACATCACTTAACTCAATCGCTTCCAGAACTTTTCGACTCCACGCTTTAAAGCCTCCCGTACTATCCATAATCGGAAGTCCCGTAACGATTCTTGAATATAGGTTAGCGCCATAACTCAAAAATAAACGTCTTAACGGCCAATTCACGACACTGATTCCTTGGCAATAACGACTACCTATAACAAGATCATAATTCTCTAAATCAGCAAGTAATTTAGGAATATCATTTGGGTCGTGAGATAAATCTGCATCAATTTGAACCATTTGATCATATCCATTGTCTAATGCCCATTGGAATCCAAATAAATACGCTGTCCCTAAACCCGCTTTTCCGGGCCGAACTTCCATATGTAAATTTCCATACTCCTGTTGCAAGGAACGCACTACATCCGCTGTACCATCGGGGGAGTTATCATCTACGATCAATAAATGATAATCAGGATTTAGATCGAATATCGCTTTAACTAGAATGGGAACATTCTTTATTTCATTATATGTCGGAGAAATGATGAGTGTTTTCATTCAGAGAATCTTTCTTTTATTGACTGTAAGGAATCGGCTAATGATGGAGGCTCGTAGCCAATAGCCGCTGAAAGTACCGTTGAATCTACCCCACCTTTTTCTGGTCTGAGGGCTAATTGATTTAAGGCTTCACTTGTGGTTTCTTTAATTAACTTTTGATTAAGCCCAAATACTTTTGCTATTTGCTTGGCAAATTCAAATCGATTCAAATAATCTTTATCTCCCCAATGGACTAAACCGGTCACATGCAATTCAATACACCTTTTTATAACATACGCCAAGGAGCTAGCCCATGTTGGGTTATTATATTGATCTGTAACAACATGTATTTCTTTATTATTTTGCAAAGATTCTACGACCCATTTTAAAAAGCTCGCTTTAGTGGTTGGCTCATAATCGTATACAACATTTGTACGAATCACTAAATGACGCTCGCCTGTTGCCCAAACAAGTTCCTCAGATTCTAATTTCGTTTCCCCATATACATTGATTGGACTTGTATCATCTATTTCTTTATAAGGGCCGTTTTCGCCATCAAACACATAATCCGAAGAAATATGAATTAATGGACATTGTCCGAAATCTAATAAATTTTGAACACTGACTGAATTGACTATCCAAGCTTTGTCAGGATTGGATTCACACCCATCTACGTCAGTCATTGCTGCCAAGTTTATGATTAAGTCTAGTTCAAGTGCGGGTAACATTTCTTTGACTAACTTACGATCCGTTATATCTAACTGAAATCCATGAGAATCAGATGGGATAAATGTATCCGTCAATATTAAACGATGTTCATTTCCCAATTCGCAGGTAAGAGCGCGTCCTAATTGCCCAAATGCGCCTGTAATTAATATTTTTTTCATACTGGTTTTGTGACTCGAAAAGTTTTTGCGATTAAATCCATTTGCCTCATAAATATTGATTTATCTTTTCCTGGATGATAAATAAGCATATTCAAATGGTATGTTTTATCCGTTGATTTATCATAAAAAATGTACGAAAGAAATGGACCACCTTGTGGTTCTTTTATAGACTCCCAAACACCCGTTATTTTCCATGCTTTTACACGATTAAAATATACTTTTCGCATTTTAAATTTGTAATCATGAAAACGTATGTGATTATAAAAAGTTTCAGGATAAGCCCAAATAGTATTTCCAATATCTAAACCATCAACAACATCAATTGTTTTTCCGTCTTCCCAATGAACGGATATCCATTGATAAGGCATTTCTTTTCCAAGCCAAAATAATCCAACTTCAGAACTATCTTTTATGACTTCCCATCCCCATGGAATTTTCATTGTCCATCCATATTTTTGCGCTAGTTCTTTTTCCACATTTTCCCGACGAGCATCATTGAACATATATTTACTTTGCCGTATCGCAAATTGATCAGAATATTGTTTTTTCAACCACTCTTTTTTTGTTGGGATGAACGACAATAGTTGTTTTTTATTTTGTGCATTTATGATGAGAAATAATTGATTCTTTGCATATAAATCTCGTGTAAACAAAACAGGATCATTTTTTTGTGTATCATTGTATTGGCTTTCGGGAAGTAACTTTTTAACTAATTTAACACCGTCATTATGTAGGTCATCTCCTATGGCGCCCACTAACACATAAGCTTGGGTTTTTAAGTCTAAAAAGTCTTCAGGTTTAACAAATTTAATGTTGAAATAGGGTTCGGGTTGTGGTGTAAAAAGAGTGTCATCAAAAACAGAATGGACAAATTCTATCATAATTTCTTTATCGGTGTCAGAGCAAATAACAATCATTTCATTATCTGCACCAAGAGCTTCGATTTTTTGGCTACATCCGGAAATCAAAAAATAGGATGTTACGATGACTAATATATTTAGATTCATTTTCATCACCCAAAATTACTTATGGAGAAACCGAAATCCCATTTTTTCCTAATCCATTTCTCAAAACCGAGATATATATTTAAAATGCAAATGCCCTTCTGAAATTGGCGCATTTAAAGGAACGGCATATTGTATTTCGATGATGGATGTATCTTCCACTTGTTTTAAACCGATCCCGACAGATTGAATGGGAGATAAATTTTCATCAAACCAACCCAGTTGATAAAAAGAACTAAAATGAATATGTTCATTTAAAATATACGTAGAATGAATTTCCGGGCTTAACACCCACTCTGAATGAAACGCGTTTTCCCTAAATCCTTTAATTGTTTGCATGCCTCCAAAACGTATATAACGAGACTGGGGTATGGATAATCCTAGACTTGTTATTTTTTGCCCCCAAATAGCTATACGTCCAAACCAGGGTCCCTTGATCGGTATAATTCTATTCCACTTTACTAAAAGTTCATATAATAAATCTTTTTGAATTTGGCCAATCTTCCCTGCTAATTCATAAGAATATCCATTTGTCGGGAGCCATCTGCTATTCATCGATGTCGATTTGAGTTTTGCTACGAATGATTGAACATCATGTGTTAAATAACCCAAATTAATACCCGATTCAGTCGCACGAATGTTACTTTTTTCATAGCCCGCAGACATGACTCCTACAAAACTTTGACGGGTACTCATATTAAATGTCGAAATAGATTCGGTAAATAATCCATCAATGGCATTTCGATCAAAAGAAATATCCACACCAATGGGAGTCCCAAACAAGTGTGGCTGATTAAAATGAAACTGTATCTCCTGAGAAAGTGTATCTAATTTCTTCCAATATAAATTAATGGATTCAGCATTCTGAAAAATATTTTCAATATTTATTTCTATTTCTCCTGAAGCTTCCCAAGAATTATTTTTGTGTCTCTTTGCTCCAACAATGGCAGAAAATTGATGTTTAAAAGAAGGAATAAAATCGATAACAATTCCATTTTTACCATCCATATTTCCCCACGAATAGTTTGGTGTATCTATCATGAATGAATATGCGTTTTTTATGGATTCCAATGAAGAATTCAATTCTTTCTCCGAAACAGGTGTGTTACGAATCGGTGAAAATATTTGATTTAATACTTTGCGTTTTATATTCATATTTTTTCTATAGACTATTTGATCAACCTGTCTATCTGTTAAAAATAATTCATATAGAGCTTTAATAGAATCATTCGGTGTGAATGCTTTCAATCGATATTCATAATTAGCACTTACATCCTTTTGTAAATGGTTTTGCAACGCCTCTTGTACCATGAGACTATCCATACGGGTAAATTGCACGCTATTTGGCGTCTGAGCAGCCACGATACTAAAGAGACAACTTAGGGTCAGGGAATTAAAAATACGCACGGAGTTCCCCATTAAAAGTAATGAGCGATCCATATCTAGAATCGAGTATAGTCGTCAAAGAAAGATTCAACGATAATCGTCTATCAACCATCCATTGAAAACGCGTTTGGGTTCGATATCCATTTCCAACAGGATTTCCTCTTAATGCTTCTGGTGGTAGTAGGTTACCCGATTTTAATTGTATATTGTTCCAAACCCATTTACTCTCGAGCTTCCCTTTTTTCATGATAAACGTTTTGCCCTCGATACTGAGTCCTAATCCATCTGCCGTAAATGTATTAATACCGTATGAGCCACTTCCCTGTCCCCCATGAATACTTAATCCCCATTGAGTATCCGTAGTTACTTTTTGGGTGAGAGTTATTTCATTCCACCATCCATTTATTTCCCGATTACGAAGAATCGATATTTGAGATTCCACATCAAAAAGAGTCCATTCTGTTTTATTATGGATTTTCCATCTTTTTGATCGACTATTTTCAATTAAGATTATGGCTTCATTTGAATGTCGAATATCGTTTCCTCTTGGATCCATTCCATTCATATCTCTCGAAACATTTCCCCAAGTCTGAATTCGCATTTTTGATAAAATAGGATTATAGTCCAACCTAATTCTATTATGCCATCGAGAACGAATAATACGGCTATTCTCAATCTTTGGTATCAATGCCGATTTTATATTTTGTTCATTTCCACTATAATCAAGTCGATTCTCTAAATGAAAAGAAAGTGGAATTCGCAAAAATGATTTTTCTTTAGACATATCATATTTGAATCGATGACTCCCAGAAAGATTCGAGGATTGATTAAGTCGTCCTGAGGATATTGTTTGAGCTATATAACTACCATGTTCATCTTCTATATAATCATTAAAATATTCATCATATCGATAATGTCCCAACCCTAGCCCAATAGAGTCATATACCACGATTCGATTTTCCTTAAAAGTTTCTTCTGAATTCAATTGCATATCCCACTGTATAGGATGTCTACTATTGCCAAAGGACAATTGAACTTGGCCTAAAGTATAATTTATATCTCTACCCGAGAATTTATCAGACTGTATTCTTTTTCTTAATGTAAACTCTTTTCTCCATCCTTGAGTTTTTCCCGAAGATAAATCGCCTTCTAAAAACCAACCTTTTTGATAAACTTCTAATCCTTGGAGTAATGAGTCTTGTTCAACAGCATCCATTCGATGGCTCATTATAATTTTCCATTCAATCTGGTTGATTTTCTTTACTAATCCAAGAGACGAAGTTTCAAATGCTTTTATATATTCATCCAATTCAGATGTATACTGAATAAAAGGTTGAATGCTCCATGGAGAAATGGCGATATAAGCTGATTTTTGTAAAAAAAGATGTTTTTGAGATTTTACTCTATTTAAAGTGATATAAGAGCCCTTGAATATTGGGGAATGAACCTGTTGAGTAAATAATAATCTATCCTTTTGCTCTATTCCATACTGCAATGACGAAAATCGGATGGTGGACAATCCACTCTTCGGCAAGCTAACAGAAACATCTCCTTCTTGAAGTCTAAATTCGCCTACCTGCTCAGAAGAAATATTCCAGTCTCGATTAAATAGAATATCTGTATCTCTATTGAGTGATGCATATTGTTTTGACTTTTTCCAATCGGATAAACGAATATTAACCGCGGGTTTATTTGATGAAAGATTCGCCTTTTTTTCGACTTCAAAATAATAAGCAAAACCTTGATTATCCTGATCATTTAATGCAGAAAGTGTATTTAAATCTTGATTAGAATGAGCAAATTCTATCTTTAGATGTATATTATTCTCATAATGCCAATCAGATTGAATAGTAAAAGATTGTAAATCTTCAGGTCGAACAATCGTTTGACCCGGAGAATAGGTTAATTCATTTTCGGCAGGAAAATCTGAAAACTGATAATAGGAATGACCCGTATCAGATATTTTTTTTATATATGTGCCATTTTCGTTATAATGAAATACAGCTGAAACTCGTTCAGCATCTTCTGCATGGGTACTATCAATATCCTTTATATAAATTAATATCGAATTGCTTAAATAATAATCTCCCGCAGTGTCAGACAGAATGCCGTTTAAAACGGGCTCATTATCCCCAGATTGTTCCAATGATAATAATGCTTCCGAAGACAATTCTGATCTATTGGATGAAATGAAATCATCTTCTTTATACCAATGGACAGAAATATGACCTTTTCCATTCACATTTTTAGTAAATGAACCGCCGAGTAAATTTCTATTATATTGAAAATCATTATATTGATATTCAACATAAATATCCGAATCATGATGGATTAACTGCTTTGCAGTGAAAGAAATTTCTCCCGTTTGATAATCAACCACATAATCATGATTCTTTCCTCGAACCAATGCGACACCATTTAGCCATACTTTTTCCGTACCCCCTTGAATGATAATATTAATATTTCCGTTATCTGATGATAATTTATACGGACCCTGCATTCCATCAATTCCCTTTAATTCAATTGTGCGAAATCGACTTTTTGTTGTGGATAGAATCGATTCTACATTCAAGTCTTCTTTATTAAAGTTATTCTTTATACCAATAAGTTTTCTATCGTAATGCTGTAGTTTACCAATGTGTTTCGTAAAATCTATATCACCCACTTCCATTAATGTATTTGGATGATTTATGCGTATAAATACTTGATCAATTTCTCCAAGCTTCTGCGTGTTTCCTTCCGGTTGTAATGGAAATTCTTGATCGCTAATAAAACCACTAATTTGAATATTATCATTGATATATCCCTGTAATTGAAATTTCATTCCACCGAAGAATTCAGTTCCTCCCTTTTGAGACATATTTAATTGTCTAAAAAAAGATCCCGCAGATTGAACACTATTTGGATTTTTTACTGAAGTGCTTCTTGGTATTGTTGATTGTTTCAACCCCATATTTTTCCCACCATCAAAAATGGGTATCCTTGAGTTTACACTTTTTGGTAATGGTTTTATTAAATGTGAATAGGTAAATATGACTTTATTCTCACTAGAAATCGAATCTAAAGTATATACAATTCCTTTAATTTCATTAACAGAATCAATTATAGCATTTTGATGAGATATACATACGACAGAGTTGGCAATGACAAATGTATTAGATAATTGAAATGTGTTTCTCTCTTGAATGACCGCTAAAGTATCATTCGTAGTAGTCACCTGGCCATACAGACAAGAAACAAAAATGAGCCCTTTGCTTAACCAAGGCTTAGGATGAAGGCACATTCAGATAAAGGACCTGGTCTTTAGAGAGAATTATCAGTGTTCTATTCTGAGATATGACATCTTTTATTATTCCTACAATGCCAGGTAATTGAACACGATTATTCGTGAATAAATATTCGCCTTCCCCATTCTCATTTAAAACAAGCCACTTATCTCTAATGGAAACCAAAAATTGTGGTTTTTCAATTCCTATCTTATCAACTTGAATTCTTTTTCCGATTGAGTTAAAAATATGAACCACGCCATCACAATAGGTTAAAAGACCCAAGTCTCCATTTTCATTTATTTTAAAATCACTGTTGCAATTCATTATATCGTTATAATCGCTAAATTCAATTATTCGACTATTTAAAACGTCAGATTGATCAGTTCCATGAATAATTTGGTATTGATGACTTAGAAGGAAAAAACGACCAAATGGATCTATAGCAGCTTGTTCTGGATATGATTTATAAGCTAAATCAATTGACCGAATCTTATTTAAACGGTAATCAAGTTGCCCTAACCTATTTTCAGTCCGATCTAATACCCATAACCCATCAGAAGTGAATCCAATCCATGTTGGTTCAAAAAAGGCATTTTCACTGCGGCCAAAACCACCATAGAATAAAACATTCTGATCAGAATCTAATCGACATATTTGTCTAGAATTTTTGTCCAATAAATATAAATCGTCAGAAAAGCCTAATTGAACTTTATCCGGAGAAAACCCCATTTGATTAAAAATAGACGGAAACGGTTTATAAGCTATAAGAGTAATCTCATCTCGGCCAAATAAGATGGAAAGGGAAAATAAAGAAAAGATGATTAAGGAATTAAACTTCGAAATCTTCATCCTGTTTGAACGGATATATAAGGAAATATGTTCCAATGATTATCATGCCTAAAGAAATGACTTGCGCCCCAGAAAAGAGATTTAAAAGATACTTATCATTTGTACGTATAAATTCAACTAAAAACCGTTCCAAGCCAGCCATTATCAAATAAGTAAAAAATAAGCTTCCCACAACCTTCACTTGATTCCTTCTCATCCAAAGGAATGCAAATATTGCTAAACCTGACAGTGTTTCATAAAGTTGAGTTGGGTGTACTTTCAACCATCCCGGTTCAAACCCTGTTAAATCTACCCAAGGATAATATAGAGCAAAGTTATGAGTAGATGTTGGAGGTAAACCATCTTTAAAGGTTAAACCCCATGGCAAATGAGTTGGAAGTCCATAATCATCACCAACAAGTAAACAACCAACACGACCTATGGCGTAGCCAAGAATCAATAAAGGGGCTACAATATCAGCAAATACCAGCCAAGGAAGATTGTTTTTTTTCAAAACATGAGTAACACCAAGTGTTCCACCCATGAGTCCTCCCAAGAAAACAAGCCCTGAGCCACTAAATATCATTCCTGTAGGATCTTCAATAACCCGATCATAATTCTCAATTAAATAATATAATTTAGAACCAAGAATACCGCCCACAGCTGCTGCAAAAATCATATCAGAAGCTAATTTTTCATCATAATTCAATCGTTTTAATTCACGGCTTAATAGAAAATATGTTGTATAGAATGCGACAACTAAAGCTGCCCCATAAGAATAGATTGTTAAGGGGCCAATTTTAAACAGTATTGGAATCATGCCAGTTTACTTCCGCATGATGAACAAAATTTAGCATTTTTCACTAAAGGTGCCTTACACTCTTGGCATGCATTTTCTTCTATGGCGCCCGGTTGCATTTTATAGATTCCGCCAATAAACACAGCTAAAATGATTGCGATTAAAGTAGGTTGCCATAAATATAATTTATGTCTTACAACCGGTTCATTCTCTCTTTGCATTCGTGCAGGCGGCATATCACTTTGATTTCCCATCATTTCTTGCAACATACCTTTGGTTGTTATTCCACGTTCATTAATATAAGATATATGAATAGATTTTTGAGTCCCAGGCTTAAAGTCATGTAAATGCACTCTATGGATCTTTTGTCCATGTGGGTCGTCTTCAATTTCTGCATCCGCTTCCGAGGAATGGAATTGAGTGGCCATGGGTGGCTCTTGAATTTCAAGTGACAACCCTTGAATCACTTGGTTAAATTCCATATTGAATGTGAAATCTCGTTTTCCCGGATTATGGAAATGATGACTAATAATCATAAAAGCAAATTCGCCTGAAACTGCTCCTGCATTGACCCAATTTCCATTTGATCTTTCACTAAATGGAAAAGGTTGAACATCAACATCATTTTCGCCAATGAACTTGATCTGCATTAATGAATCTGTTTCTTGAGGAATAGCAAATTCCAACGATCCATTCATACCGGTTGAGTCCGTTTTTCCGCTTATAAAAATAACCATATTATTGCCTTCATATTCTGGCACAATGGAAACGCGAGCATATTCCAATCCTTCTCCAAAGAGAATAATGGGAATCAAAATTGTTAGTAATGGTAGTATAGTTGTTTTTTTCATGGTGGAGAATTTACCTCTTAATTGATGACTTCAATATCCGATTGTTGTCATTCGGGTTAATACAATTAAATCATAAATGCTATGTGCGTATGCCGTAATACCAAAACCACGTAACATATATAATGTTCCTAAAATAAGTCCAGCAAAAAATCTTATGAAAAATATATTAAAATGAAAGTCATCACCAAAATCACCCATAAAATGAAAAAGTGAAAATATGATGGCGGAAAGAAACATTCCTATCCATTTTGCGAATGAATCATTCCATTGAAATAACATTGTTAATAATGCGCCTATTCCCGCGATTAAGAGAACTCTGAATAAAAATTCTTCATAAAGTCCGGCGCCAAGCGCTAAAACAACTTGTTGTGTCATCATAATGCCAATTGGATTCATAAGCGTCACCATGACGTGTGCCAATGAAAAATATAAAACGATAGCCCAAAATATGCTTTCAAAAAGCATACTGATTAATGTATTACTATTTAAAGTGGTATCTTCCCAAGTATGTCTTTGGTACATAAATGTTCCCAAAAACCCTAAAAATAATAATCCTGAAAATCCATACAATCCCATCACACCGAATGATTCAAGGATTTGTCTTAAAAATACATCTGCACCATTTCGTAATATATAAATATCATCATCAGCAACAGCTAATACACCTATTTCGTAAAGAATAAATAATGGTACCGTGAAAACAAAACTATAAAACGGAGTTTTCGATAAAGAGAAGTAGTCTTTCATTAATCATCATCAATTTGTAGAACTGCTAATAACGCTTCCTGTGGGACTTCAACCTTCCCAATCATTTTCATCCGTTTTTTGCCTTTTTTCTGTTTTTCCCATAATTTGCGTTTTCGGGAAATATCACCGCCATAACATTTGGCTGTTACATTCTTTTTAACTTGCTTCACCGTCGAACGAGCAATAACTCTTGAGCCAAGCGAAGCTTGGATGGCAATATCAAACATTTGGCGAGGAATTAATTCTTTCAACTTACTACATAATGCTACACCACGATGATAAGCATCATCTGTATGACAAATAGTTGAAAGAGCATCCACGGGTTCCCCGTGAATAAGAATATCTAATTTTTGCAATTTTCCATCTTGAAATTCTTTGAATTCATAATCAAAACTGGCATATCCTTTTGAAATACTTTTAAGCTTATCGTAAAAATCAAAAATGATTTCGCCTAGCGGTAAATTATAATGAAGTTGCGCCTTTTCTGGCGATAAATATTGAGTATTAATATATGCACCACGTTTCTTTTGACATAAATTCATAATACCGCCAATAAATTCTTTCGGTGTAATAATTTCGGCTGTTACAATCGGTTCTCTAATGGAATTGATATTGCCCAACATGGGCATTTTAGCGGGTGTATCCACTTCGATAATAGTGCCATCACCCGTTTCAACTTGGTAAATAACATTCGGCGTTGTAGTCACAAGAGTCAAATTGAATTCACGTTCCAAACGTTCTTGAATGATTTCTAAATGAAGTAAACCAAGAAATCCGCACCGAAATCCAAAACCGAGTGCTTCACTTGTTTCAGGAATGTATTCTAGCGATGCATCATTGAGTTTTAATTTATCTAAGGCCATTCGCAATTGTTCATAGTCATCTGCTTCTGCTGGGTATAATCCAGAGAAAACCATCGGTTTAACTTTTTTAAAACCAGGTAACCGTTCTTCTGCCTTGTTTTCTTTTACCGTAATTGTATCTCCAGGAAGTATATGTCCCATATCACGAATACTCGCAACAACATATCCCACATCACCTGCTTTTAATTCATCTGTTTTTACATGCTTAAGAATAAAATGTCCAACTTCAGTAATATCGTAAGAATCACCGTGGGCGAAAAATTGAGCATTCATTCCAGCTTTTAATACACCATCAAATACTCTTACGTAAGGTATAGCCCCACGATAATTATCATACATTGAATCAAAAATAAGAGCGCGTGTTGGTTCATTTGAATTATCTTTTGGTGCAGGTATTCGATCTATAATTGCATCAAAAATGTCTTGAATTCCAATTCCAGATTTTGCGCTGGCAGAAATAATTTCTTGTTCTTCACATCCAATTAGTTCAACAATTTGGCGTTTAACATCATCAACACGAGCGACATGAAGGTCCACTTTATTTATAACAGGGATTAAAACTAAATCATTTTCAATGGCAAGAAAAGTGTTACTAACCGTTTGAGCTTCCACACCTTGAGCAGCATCCACTAATAATAATGCTCCTTCACATGCAGCTAAAGATCGACTTACTTCATAAGAAAAATCAACATGCCCAGGCGTATCAATTAAGTTGAAAATATATTCAATCCCATCTGTATGAGTATAGTGCATTTGAATGGGGTGGCTTTTGATAGTAATACCGCGTTCTCGCTCCAAATCCATACTATCTAAGACTTGGGCTTTCATGTCTTTTTTAGTAAGAGTGCGTGTTTCTTCTAAGAGACGATCGGCCAAGGTAGATTTACCGTGGTCGATATGGGCAATGATACAAAAATTTCGTATGTGGCTTGTTTTCATCGGCGGAAATTAAGGGAACATTGATAGAAAACAGGCAGAGAATTGCCTATTATTTATAAAATATTTCTA
>JADHUI010000031.1 GCA_016784605.1 Fidelibacterota bacterium
CGATAACATTAATCCCGGAGTAAGCCCCATTTGGATAGGATCCACCTGATTCACAATATAGGATGATGGTCTTATATTGGCGTTATTTCCCTCAGCATACACAAAATATCCCGTCAAGGGATTTTGAACAATTGTAAATCCTGCTCTATCGTGAAGTCGATGGTAAAATTGATCACCAGATACGAAACATGCTATTTCTTCACCATTAGGCTGTATAATAGATTGGGGAACATTATTAAACCACGTGGCCCATAAGCATGATTGGAAAATAAATGGCAGAATGAGTGAAAATTTTCTCATGAATCCTCTTGCAATATAAATTGGAATGATTAATTAGGAATTTTAAAGAAGCAACAGCTGCTTACTTCAACAGAATCATTTTTCTTGATTCAATTCCAGCGTCACTCGATAAACGGAAGAAGTACGACCCTGCACTCACAGGATTTCCTGAAGAATTTGTTCCATCCCATTTAAAAGAATGAATCCCATCAGATTTAACTCCTTTCACAAGCTGAGTTACCACATGCCCGCGAATGTCTAATACATCGAGCTGAATATATTCTTCTTTAGATAAGTTTATCTGAATTGTGGTTTCAGGATTAAAAGGATTTGGATAATTTTGTAATAATTTAAAATGTGTTAATAGATTAGGTTGGTCTATTCCTAATACATCTCTTGAAACTCTAATTTGATGTTCGGTATCACTCTCTTCAGTATTATAGTCTAATATCATGACATTTTCATTGATTTCTAAAATATCATACCTTAATTCATGGTTGCCAAGTAATCCTAAAGGAGTTATAAATCGTTTATAGAATACCAGTTGATTAGCTTCTTTGTCATATGTGAAGAAATGTACTGCCCAAAATAAATCATCATTAAAAATAAAATCGGATGAAGATGAAAAGGAAAGGAATCCGTCACGATTTGCTTCATCAGAAATATTAAGAGAAATAGGTTTATTACTATAATTATCAACAAAATCACTTGCTAATGTTTCCGTCCCTGTCCAACTACCTAAAAATTGATGTAATTCAATTGCATAGCTTTGACTCGTGATAAACACGGTGACGCATACCCAGATTATAGTATTTTTAAGCCTAAACTTGTTCATTATGGTGGATTTCCTAGACGGGAATATAACGGTCAAAGGCTTAAAATGAAAGTCTCTCAATAATCAACGTGACTTGTATCACAACATTGAGAATTTTTCATGAAATATTGATTAAAATTATTCTGCGGTATTTCCTTTGGGATCATCATTCTTATAGGCCGAATAGCCTAATAAAATAACCATAATAACCAAGATCCAAGATGTTGCATGGTGATATTGTGTCCCATTATAAGCAATTAAGTCCACAAAGCGACCTATAAGTAAGGAAATTCGGCCCATAACAGCAAACCCAAAAGATGCACCAAAGCTCACCATAAGGAAATAGATGCCGACTCGTGTAACTTTTCCAAAGGCACCTTTTTGTTCTTTTGAAAAATAGAAATATAACAATCCTGCAATTGTTCCAATAAGTAAAACAATTCCATTGAAATAACTATTTCCAATTAATGCAAAAACAGGCATGTCGGGATCAGAAAAATTCAAAGTAGAATTTCGAACTTGAGCAATAACATTCGAATTCAAATAACCATAGGCACGTAGCCCAGCAGCCATCCCAACTGTATAAGCAATTCCCCATCTCGCAAACCAACTTAATTTATCAAATACACTTAAAAGCATCATGATACCTAATGCAAATGGGATTAGATAAATCAAATGCATTTCATGTCCTTTGTCAATACCTCCTGCTGGGAACACGGAACTATTGATCCAACTCATTGCATTATAAATCCCATACCATAATGATTCAGAATCATAGTGGCTTGATGGCCATAAACGGCCAAAAAGATTTGGCTGAATTTGAGTCCAAAAAAACATGGATGTCCAATAGCCAGCTGAAATACCAACAAAAAGATGTTCAGCAATTTTGTAAAAAGCATTATCTTTATACAAATACGAAAAAATAGCCAGTGTCAAAAAGACAGCTATCCATGCACCAATTAATTCACCACTCATATCATATACCTCTAATATTTTTGCGACTTTTTTCGTTCAACGAAATAAGCCACATTTCCAAAAATAATAAATAAAACAATCACAATATGTGCAATCGATTGTGCGTCCATCCCACTCGTACCAATCCCAGGAACACCTATAAGAGCTTCATATTCAGCCGCACCAGGCATTCCGGCTAAAATACCGTTTACTTGCCCACCCTGGACATACGGCATCACTTCATTTACCTGAATCGATGTTGTTCCTGTACTCATAGGTACACCGGTCGGATCAGATGCATATTGTACCCATTCTACCGTTCCAGGAAATCCTGCACTGGCAGAAAACAAAAAGTCAAAATCTATAAATTTATTCACACCGATCATCATTGGAATATCATTCACTGCTGAACCTCGGGCATCTACTGTATATAATTTTCGAATATTCCCCACGATACCTTTTATAACAGCTTCACCACCGGGCCGAAAACCTAATAAGACATAATCTTCTCCATAAGATTTATTTGGGAATTCGACTTCAATCACTTTCTCAATTAAATCTTCTGCCATGAATTGCCCATCCGGCCAAAGACATGTAATATAAATCTTATGTTCATTTTTTAGTAAATGGCGAACAATACCGAATACCATTGGATGAAGTTCCGGTTTTGTGCTTGGGCCATATTCCATAGATAATAATACTTTGGATTCCGGTTCTAAATTTTCAACAGCTTCCCAAACTTGCTTCGTGGATTCCGTTGCCCGAATAGGTAACCCTAATGGAAAGTATAACGGCACCAAAACAACTAAAGCAATTATTAGAAAAATCCATCGTCTATCTAATTGACCAATTCGAGAAATGAAATTAAGAATAGCATTCATTATTATTCTCCAATATATGATTTTTCAATGCCAAGAATGTACCGCATTGATGTTGCAAAAATACCTAAACCAATTCCCATCATGATGGATCTAGCTCCTGCCACATTGGGGATATTATAAATCCAATCTTGAAGCAAAGGTAAATAAAAGATTCCAGGGCGATCAATTGGCCATCCCATCAAAAATCCGAAAACGGTGGTTAATAGAACCCCGCCCCCTATAAAAGCCAATGTAATTTGTTTATTTTTAAAATAGGAATTCACGACAATGCCAAATCCAAGTATTGTTAAATAAATAATAAACCATGATGATATTTTTATACCAATTGGTACGCGACCCAACATAATAATTATTCCCGAGATAAGTAACAACGTTGCTTCAAAATTTCGGATCCGGAAAGCACGATAAGATGCAGATGCTACAAAAAATGCTAATAATGCAAACATTGTTGCAGATAACGGCGTAAACATATATTCAAACATCCACTTAAAAAGCGTGCCTTTACCTGTTACATGTGCCCCCCATTGAATAGCATCATTTCCTTTTATCACAAATCCAGCAAGAATTGAAAAAACAAATCCACCAACCGCAAAAATACTAAATTGCCATCCTTTTTGTTTTTTGAGAATTTTTTGAGATTGAAGTTTCAATAAATTAAGTGCACCCAAAAAAATGGCAAAACTGGCTAAGATATCATACCATTGTGTCGCTTCATCTTCCACAAAAACTTTAATATTAGGTTCATCAATAAACCAGCCAAATAATGTTAAAAAACCCACAAAAGCCACAATGGCGATGGGTATCGTTCTTTTCCAAAACATAATTTTATTCCTACTGAATAGTTAAAAAGTTCATAACATCCCAAGATATCCAACCCATTTCGTTTAGAAATCTTAGTATGGTTGCTACAATTATTGTTCCAACGAGTATGGCTTTTAAAACATCTTGCCCTTTAATGCCTCCCAATAATTCTGGCTTTTGAGATAAATAGGCACTCGCTGCAAAAAATTCTTCTCCGATTAGGGTATAATCACATGCCGTTACAAAAAATGGAATTTGAGATTGAGATGCTGTCCCTGCAATTTGGATGGCGCCAATAGAATTACCCGTCTCCGCAAGAATCAATGATTCAGCATAAAATTTCCCCATATAGAGACAAGCAGCGGGCTCTTCACGAACCATAATTCCATTCACTCCAGCAGCATATGCAAATTGATCATCTGTTAAATAATGAACCATATCATCCTGGAATAAATCAGGACGACCTTCCATGAGATAAGATTCTCTACATGCTTCTCGACCTGCTTTCATAACAATCGATCTAGAGACAGGAACATTTAAAGGTGTTTCATAACGCGCCGTCATTTTAGCTACATGCCCTAAAACAATAACACCTGCAACCGTTTCAACTTGATCCATATCCATAATACCAGGAACATATAATACCTGTTTCCCCATTTCGGTGGATCTTCCAACTGCTTCTTCCACAGCCTTTAACCCTGGAATATCTCTCAAAAAAATAGGTTCGCCCATTTTGGCTAATCGAGTGTAATAAATAAGCGTCCCCGAAAAAAGTAATATAGCAAATAACATTACTGTTCGATTTGTTAAAAAGAATGGATGACCGATAAAATTATAGACGAGTAAAAACGCTATAATTATACCTGACACAATCCAGAATTGTTTATCTCTCATGCTTGTTTCTCCGTTATAGGCTCTTCTTCCGCCAATTCTAATGCTTCAATTTCTTTAATTAATCGTTCAATATTTTCAGGTTCTTCCATCAATTCGGTTGCGCGATAATAATTTTCAGCACGAATAAACGCATTAATGATGGGTCCAAAAAATACAAGAAAATGACTCCCCAGCAATGAAAGTGGTTTTGTCATTTCTAAAAAAAATACGGCTGGAGTTACCAGTCCCGTATCATGAATTTTTTTCGCAACATTTTGAATAAATTGAATATCCTGTTGTGTGATCTCATCTGAATTATGAGACGGAATGACTGTCGAGTTCAATTTGTTTCCAACATTTCTAAGTTAGATCTGGGGACCAATAAAATTTCACCATTCACATCTACTTCAGCAACTCGCACCATTGTTTCTGATTCCATCTTATTCAATTCAGAAGGTAACGATTTTACTTTACCAATTTTCCCGAAATAAGGTGCGCGAATTATTCTAACCAAACTACCCATTCCAATCCCAACTTCCTGTACTTTTGTATCTTCAATTTGAGTTAGTTGATCTTTACTGAGTGGAATCACAATTTCGGGTCGAATAACGCCTGCACGAATCTGCGTGGCCCCATTGATAGATGCAAAATGATTTTCATGTTCTTTTAATAGAGAAAATGTTCTATCACTCATATGGATTTTTCCATATCCTTCAGTTACAACTAAAGATGTACCCAGTTCTTCTGACCCGGTAATAGCCACTCCTAAAGTGTATCCTAAAATAGGCTCCAAATCAAAATAATTAAAACCACCGACGACAACTCCTGCAACTTTTAATGAAATAGCTTTTCGATAAGCTTCTAAACTTATAAATGATCCACCCACAATTATCTTCCCAGCATGCTCTTCAAGAATAAGATTGGATGTGATTTCATCACTTCTGCTATCTGTAACGACAACTATTTCACCCCGACTTTCACCCCCAATCCCAAAAATACCTTGTATAAAAGCGGCGGTAGCATGGATAATAACTCCTTCTTCAGGAATGATTTCTTTCACGACTCCAGACATATAGGCATCTACTTCAACTGGAATCGGTTTTTCTCTCAATACAACTTGACCCGTCACATCAGAAATGGACTCAATAGTGGCATCTATGGGTGATTTTACGTCAGATTTGAATAATCCGAATAGCCCTGCCATCTCGGCGATGACTTGATCTTTTTTAACGTGATCTCCAATCGCAACAATCATAGCTTCATTAATATCTCCAGGACCAATATTTAACAAATTTGAGACCTTGACCATTTGGACATTTCCGGGTAAATCTGTTGTTGCAACTATCACATCTGGCGTAACAATATCATCAATATTCTTCAAGACTTCTCCTTTGATTGGAAGTCGTCTATTTTTTGTCACATCAGATTGATGTAATACTTTAAGTCCTGGTGTGTATGCGTGTGCCATTATATTATTTATCTAATTGTTTATTTGGATATTCATCGACGGCTTCAGACCACTTTTCAAGCAAGCTCAATCGTTTTCCTTTTTCAATAGGCACATCTAATGGTCTTCCTCTGCCGTCGAAAAGTAAACCCGTAATGCCACCATAAACTTCTGTTTGAATAGGCATCCCTTTCCCTGCGCCTATATCCATTTTTTTTGCAGGTGTTAATACAGCTTTAATTGGCTCAAATGGAGCATCTATTTTTAATAATTCACCTTCGTGCAATTCGATTGATTGCGTTGATGCATCAGCAAAAACCAATTCCGCAGATAAAATGAGAGCACTAGGTTTAGATTTACCCACCGGTGCGATACAAGTCCCCAATCGAATGAGACAGTCTTTATGAAATACTTCTAATGCAGCTTTTCTTGCTTCTTCGGATAATTCTTTTTTATCAATATTGGCAAGAACACCCAATTGTGGCATCATAAAAATTGAATCTACAGCTAATTGAGTAATACCCTCAGGTTGAAAGGCGTCCACTAACATACGTGCTGATTGAGATCTACGAGGTGCGTGGGATAAAACTCCCCCAGAGCCTACCAATAAATCAAGGTCCATCATATTAACTAACGATTTCCCAGATCCCGATTGCTCAAAAGCATCTGAGATTGTTCTTTCTGTTTGAACACCCTTCAGTTCTACAGCAAATTCTTTATGTTGTTTAAAAGATAATCTAAGCGCTTCACGTGCGATTGCTTGTTCGATAATTAATTCTTCAAGAGATTGGGGAACCGTCGTTGGTCGAATCATTTTATTCCCGATTCGATTGGTCAATTCTTTACGATCAATATCTAAAGGAACCCATCGTAATACATTGTCTAATCCTGCCTCCGCTAATACATTGCAAACAGAATAACTCATTCCAAGATTGGCGCTAACCGTTCGGTTGAATTTCTCTGAGAATACTGAGAATATATCCGTCGTTGCCCCACCGATATCAACGCCAACTACAGAAATATTTTCTTCTTTCGCAATCATTTCAATTAAAAATCCAACTGCACCAGGAGTGGGCATAATGGGAGCATCAGTCCAGGACATAAGTTTTTTATAACCAGGTGCTTGAGCCATGACATGCTCCATAAATAAATCATGAACTTTATCACGAGAAGGGCCAAGATTTTCTCGTTCCAGAACAGGTCGAATATTTTCAACAATATCCAAATCAGTTAATTCGCCCAAAGTATTTCGGATTTGCTCATGTGCTTTTTTATTTCCCGCATAAATCACGGGGAGTTTATAATTTTGTCCTAATCGCGGTTTAGGGTTTGCGGCGCTTAATATTTCAGCTAATTCTACAACATGAGAAACCGTTCCGCCATCAATTCCACCAGACAATAAAATCATATCAGGACGAAGTTGGCGAATACGTTTAATTTTTTCATGAGGTAATCGCCCATCATTTGATGCAATTACATCCATCACAATGGACCCCGCTCCCAAGGCAGCTCTTTCAGCAGACTCACCTGTCATTGATTTTACCACACCAGCTACCATCATTTGAAGTCCACCACCCGCTGAACTTGTTGAAATATAAATGTCAACCCCAGAATCATCTTTTTGGGGAGAGATAATGTTATCACCATCCAATAATTTACGACCTGCTAATTCTTCGATTTCCATAACAGCATTTAAAACACCTTTTGTAACATCCTCAAAGGGGGCTTCTACCGTTGTTGGAGCTTCGCCTCTATATTTAAGGCGGTATTCACCATCTATTTTTTCTATAAGGATCGCTTTTGTTGTGGTACTCCCACAATCTGTGGCGAGAATTGATTTTAATTCCATGTAAGGTCTAAGAAGATTAAATAAGGTCTAAAAATTGGATGTAAAGATAGGCAATTGGCATAGCGAATATCAAGGAATCAAATCTGTCTAATATACCTCCATGGCCTCTTAATATCGTCCCAGAATCTTTTACACCCGCATCCCGTTTTATCAATGATTCGACAAAATCCCCTATCTGTCCTAGCACACCTGTTATCAGACTAAAAATAAATATGTCATAGGACGTAAATAGTGTACCGAGTAATCCAAAATAATAAAACATATTCATAGTAATTAATGAAGCGATAAAACCCGCAATGGAACCCACAAAAGATTTTTTCGGACTCACTCTCGGGAATATCTTCTTTTTCCCCCAATGAGAACCAAAGAAAAAAGCAGCAGAGTCGCAAGCCCAAACGCTCACAATTAAAGCAAATGTTATAGAAATTTGATTCGCCGAATCAAATTGGCGTATAGGGATTGAAGTACCTAATAAAAGTGGGCTATAGAAAATACCAAAAAATGTATAGGACATATTCCCAACTGCATCCGGCAAATTGCGAAATAATTCTTCTATAAGTAGCCACATGATACCCATGATTAAAAACCCAATAAAAATCGTTTCACTCATTTGTGGAGAAAACCAGTAATAGAGTAAAATTAAAATGGATAAAGAGAATCCAACATATCGATTTGGAGACACACCTTTCAATGAAGCCATTTTATAAAACTCAAATAACCCAATTAAGGCACATAATGCCATGAATCCAGAATAAACCAATCCGCCTAGCCAAATAATGGCTATCCACCCGGGTATACCAATTATATTAATGAGAGTTCTATCAGAAGATGGGGGAGACATTAGAAACTGATTCCTATTTTACAATTATTTTATTATATAGACCGTGATGAATATCACACCAATACATCAATAGCTTTAGACATAACGGAAACATGAATGGGGGTATTCCCGATCATTTCTCCATCGATATTTAAAATATTATCTTCCTGAGGAATAATCGAAAATTCTTTCACCTGGCGATATTCGACGATGGGATCACCTACATGTGTTCCTCCAAACAATTTCGGAAATACCGACAATAGTTTTAGTCTTCCAGCTTTACGTGCAATGATAAGATCTAAAAGCCCATCATCTAATTGGGCTAATGGAGCCATTTTCATCCCTTTACCTGTATGAATGGTATTGCAACCTAAAATAAAACCATAATCACCTACGACAGTATTACCTTCAATAATTAGTTTAGCTAGTCGTTGTTTATATTTTAATACTTCAATAATGGATGCAATATTATATCGTTGTCCACCGAGCCATCTCATCTTTTCTGCAAGTTCATTAATATCTGTAGGCATGCCCCAACCAACAATATTAAACCCATAAATAATTTCTCCATTTGCATCTACTCGTGCAATATCGATAGGTCTTCTACGTTCTGTGACAATTCTTTTTGCAGCAATTTCAGGATCTAAACAGTCTAAATCGTGCATAAAGGAATTTCCCGTACCGCCTGTTACAAGTCCAATAGGTAATTTCCTTTCATCAGGCCTAGATAACATACCATTAATCACTTCATGCATGGTACCATCACCCCCAATGGCGCAGATGCCCAAATAGCCCGTATAATCGACTTCTCTTGCAATATCTCGACAATGACCTGCATATTCTGTTTCAAGGATTGTCAACTCAACTTGAGCTTTCTCGAATATTGGTTTGACTTTCTCCAATATTCCCAGACCTTTTTTTAATCCTCCATGAGGATTAACTATCATAAACATTTTTTTCATTATGGCTTACTTCTATGTTTCATATACTTATTATCCCCCCACTCGATGACCTCGATTTTAACACGTGTTGTCCCTTTATTCAAGAATCCCAATTTCTTCGCTGCGCCATAGGAACAATCCAAAATCCTTCCTTTCACATAGGGTCCACGATCATTAATTCTTAAAATAAGAGATTTGTCATTATCTAGGTTTGTTACACGTACAATGGTATTTAGCGGAAGTGTTTTATGAGCCGCAGTAACACCATACATATCATAAACTTCGCCATTGGCAGTCAATTTTCCATGAAAATCTTCTGCATAAAAAGAGCTCACACCTGTCATTATTTTTTGATGTCTAATTGGCTTTTTTGATTTTCCAGATTTGCTAAGCTTGGGGGAAGATACTTTTGACACACCATAACGTGGCGCGCTGGCACATCCAGCAAATAGTAGGACACCGAGTAAAATTATTAATTTAATATGCATGAGTTTGTCGAAGAGCTTCGTAAAGAACGATGCCCACACTTGTAGCCAAATTTAGACTCCTAATATTAGGATTCACCATAGGTATTGTGCACGTATTATTCCAATATTTTTTAAGCAAAGATTCTTCAATCCCAGCTGTTTCACTCCCGAAAACAAGGTAATCGCCATCTTTAAACTCACAATCTGTATAAGGCTTGTCTGATTTTGTTGTTAAGAAGAAAAACCGCTTTGCTGCTAACTTTGAAATATATGAATCTCTATCTGGATGAAACTCCCACTCGATATGGTCCCAATAATCAAGTCCGGCCCTTTTCAAGCGACTATCCGTTAACTCAAAACCAATGTTTCCAACTATATCTAGCTTTACATTCATAGCACCACATAAACGAGCTGTACTTCCAGTATTGGGCGGAATCTTTGGGTCTAATAAAACAACTGTAATCATTTATGACTTGCCAAATATTGGTTTATTCGAGGAATACAATATGGGTCAACAATCAATGCAGATGCCATACCAATTAAAGTAGCACCTTCATTTAAGGCAGCCATTGCTTTTTGCCCAGAGTCAATTCCTCCTGTTGCAATGATAGGTATATTAAATGGTTTTAATAATTTGATCATATTTAGCATTCTGAGAAATAGGGGAAGTCCACTTACACCACCACCAATCGGCTTAAACAAATGTTCTTTTAGACCTACGTCCTTTCTATTCATATACGAAGTATTTCCAGCATTTATCCCAATGTCCGATATTGGTTTAATCGTTTCAACCATTTCGAGCAATGAATTATCATCCTGGTCCGGAGAAACTTTTACGATAATCGGGTTTCTACATTCTTTTCGCATCTCGGATAATACAAATAATAATTCATCTGGGTTTTCACTCAATGTTTTTCCATCTTCTGTATTAGGGCAACTAATATTTATTTCATAAAATAAATGGGGGAATTTTGAGCTCAGGTTTTGGTTCATTGCGTTAAACACGTTTATATACTCTTCCTTATTATTCCCACCAATGCTAAGACCAAAAGGAATATCCATTTGCCAAACATCTTCATTAATAATTGAATCTACAAATGGCCCAACGCCTTCTCCCGGTAATCCCATTGCATTAATAATTGATCGATTCCCGGCAATAATTACTTCAGACAGCCTAGGTCTTTCATTCCCAACTCTAGAATCAGCCATGATTGTTTTAAAGGTAATTCCGCCCAATCCGAACTTCAACCATCTTAATAGGGCTTTTTTATCTGATTGGAATGAAGCCGCAATAAGGGGCGATTTAAAATTATGCCCAAAGAAAGAAGTTTGTAATCCACGAGGAATCGAGAAAGTATAAAATAAGCCAAAGGGGAAAGAGTCTAATTTAGCCATTTGGTGATTGCCAAAATCTGAGACATCTTCTAAATCATAGGTTCTCCCAACTATGAAGCACCAAATAGAATATACTATAATTGACATTTTTCTTATAATTCGATACCCAAGCGAAAAGAAATATAACCTCATATTATTAATCTGAAATGACCGTGTCCGTTATAGTGGAATCTAGAAGGAATGGCATCTCTTGACTTAACGTATCTGAAATAATATTTTGAATAATATTTAATCGTTTTAACGCTAAGACTCCCTGCTCCGTTGCTGAATGATGATGTGTAACCCATGAATAATATTTGACGGCGCTGTCAGGAATAACATGAATCCAATCATAATAATACCCTAAATAATAACCGGCAGATGCAGATAGAATCTCTAAAGAATCTGTTTTAGTAATATCTATAAAAGATAATATGGCTTGATCCATATCTGTCGACATGAGTGTTTCCGCATTTTTATACTTTAATTCAATGGGCTCTAACTCTTTTTCATTTATTTTTTCTGAAAGAAAATAAGCATATTCAGAATTTGGATAATTTTCTAATAATTGATCTTTAGCTAATTGGCTTTGCAAGGAGTCGCCTAATTGCTTATAAATGAAAATAGACGTAAAAAGTGCCTTTTGAGAAAAAGCTGATTCAGGGAAGTCGCTTTGGATTCTATTCATAATTAACATGCTAGAATCAGGTCGATTAAATTTGAACGCTTCCAAATCTGCAAGTAAATAATATGCTTCTGCTGGATCATATTCTTGTGGCAATTCAGGTTCAACAGATGTTGAATCATTCATATTAACAGAATCGGGTTTTGACTTTTCTTCTTCCCAAATGAGAATATTATCCTTAGTCGTTTTGTAAAGCTGAATATCTTTTTGTTTTTCACTGGCTAAAAATTTAAAAGGTGTTTTATTAAATTCTTTTCCCACTTTGCCTAAATACTCATCAGCCTTTTCCAAATCCCAATGAGATTCAATCATTATTTGGCCTAGTAAATAATATGCTTCTGCGGAGACAGCTGACCTTTGATAGTCGCTCACCATGGATTGCAAACGTGTTTCCGCTTGATTCATTTCATTCTGCGCCATATAAAGTTGAACTAATTCCAAATCAAGTTGACCCGCTATTTTCTTAAATTTATCATCGGCTAACATAGATTTAATTTTTCTTGTTGCTGTTTTATAATCTCCTTGATTGCGGTAAATCTTTAAAATTTGGAGATGAGCATATTCTATTTTTGTTCTTGTCAAAGATGTTTTAACAACACCTTTATAAGCAGACAGGGCTTTTTCAAAATCGCCTTTTTTGAAAGCAATGTCAGCTAATCGTGTATAGATTTGTGATTTTTGTGACGTATTTCGAGTTAATTCGGCTGCCGCTTCTAACTCTTCTAAAGCAACACTGTCTTGGGCTAATTCTAGATTTATTTCTGCTCTCGAAAGTAAACACCGTGATTTTAAGTCACGCGAATCCGTGGTTTCACTTAATTGATGAAGTGCATCCAATGCAAATTGAACTTTCCCTAACCTCCATTTATTTAAAGCTATCCAATAATCGACTTCTTCAGCATAATCTTCGTTATCCCCGTGTTTTATTTCATTGAGCTCCTCGAGTGAACTTTTGTACTCGCTTCGGTAATACCTCGCCTTACTCATAAGCATCATAGCTGGGATTTTATAACGAGATTCAGGGTAATCTTTAATTACTTTTTGACAGCGCTTTATTGACTTTCCGTAATCATCCAAAACCGAGTTGGGCAATTTTTGGCCTAATTTTTCTAGACGTTGATTCTCTGCTTTATCAAAATAAGATTGAGCATTATAGAACGTATTGAAATAGGCGCAAGATAATGCAAAAAAGATCAAAATGAGCCATAAATGTCTTAAATGTTTTTTCATAGAATAATGAATTTACTTATTTGCTTTCAATGTGATATAAAAATAATTTGGGGTATGAAACAAATCCTATATTCAATCCTTTTGATTCTTGGATGTGCAACTGCATTCGGGCAATCATCTAATCCCGACATGGAAAAATTTGGCTTCTTGTATGTCCATACAGATAGTTTAGGAGCTCCCTTATACATTGACGGTGTTTTTATAGGGAATGACCCATTAGATGGCGTTATTCCAGTCTTGCCCGGATTTCATGAAGTCGGGTATTTACCCCCGGAAATTTCAAATAAATTTGTAAAAGGGAATTTATCCGAAGCGGTCAAAAGAGTTTATGTGACGCCTAATGATACTTTAGACGTTTTTCTTTATTACGATCATTATGCGAATCAAGCTGAATCATTCCATAAAGAATTCAAAATTCAATCTTATACAGGCATTGGATTATTTTTTATTGTTATAATGCTTATTTTTAATGCGATTTAAAACTTTAATTTCACTCATCAGTTAATCACCTTAATTTCCAAGTATGCAAGATCATCATAAACACGAAAAAGGGCTTAAATATCACGAAGATTATCAATGGCCTGAATCAGGGACTGAAAAAGAATGCCCTAAATGCAATAATGCTTTAGAATTGCAAAAGAATGAACCAACTTTCTTTGGAAAACCTTGGTGGTGCGGAAGATGCCAATGGCAATTTTCAGAAGAAGATTTGTCTGAAAATTCAGTTTCTGACTAATTTATTTTAAGCTTCTGTAGGTGGAGGCAATTCAAGAAGAATACCATCTACAATCCATTGAGCTACTGAAGCATCATCTAAATACCCAATATTGGGAATGAAATCGGGTATTTCATCATTTTCATCACAGAAATAAGTTAAGGCAAAAATAATTCTTTGCTTCATATGATCTGTCAATCCAGGGAATGATTCTAGTAAACCAATGAGCTGCATTATATCTTTCACGAGTTGAACTTCTACTTTATTTATATTGCCTTTTAATATTTCATTGATTTTAGGTACGGCAATATTTATAATTTTGTTTTGAGTAGAAATATCAATGCGATTAATCGATTTACGATATTTTTCTTTATCTTCCTCTGTTAGCTGGAATAATTTCTCATCCGTCATAGGATTAAGTTCAATAGGATTGGAATCAAATGCAATGGGAATCAAAACCACAAGGAATCATTATGGGATTATTTAGTCGAAAAGAAAAAGAACCGAAATTTACACATCCAATGGATATGTCTCCCGTTGAGGTGGTGACACATTTATTTGCCATTGTTCAGTTAGCTGACAATGAATCGGCCTACGAGGAAAGAAAAGTTTGGGCTAACGCGTTATCAGATATGTTCCCAATACATTCAAGTGAAAGAGCGGATCAATTCCTAAATGATGCTTTTACGAAATTAAATCAACTTTCCCAATTCGAACGTGAATCTTTTCTAGTTCAAATTTTAAATCAAATAAAAATAGCATTACCCCAAGATCAAATTTCTGGACCATTAAAAGACCATTTAAGACATCTAATACTGGCAGATGGAATGATTATGTCTGGCGAAATTGATGCCCTTCAAATGATTGAAAAACATTTAGGCATTAAAGTAGATGGATTGGATGAAGAAGAATTATTTTAATAAAATAATCTTCTGAACCTGTCTACTTGATCCATTCATTAATTCCACAAAATAAACACCACTCACCTGTTCCGAGGCATTCCATTGAGTTTCATGAGAACCCGATTGGACATTTTCGTTCAAGATGCTCTCGATCAATCGCCCCGAAATATCATAAATACGCAATGATGTTTTTAGATTTGTTTCTCCCGTATTAAATCGAATGGTGGTTGTTGGATTAAATGGATTTGGGTAATTATTCAATAATTTAAAGTTAGTTAAAAATGGATTAGTCTCATCTGTACTGACGAAGTTTCCCTGAATTTTGCTAAAATAAACATCAGATCCATTTGTGTAATCAGTCCAAACAAAGTATATACTCGCGTCGGGTCCAATACCGATTCTTGGATATTTCTGAGAATTGGGTTCAGATTCTTCCGTAAGAAGGGTCAAGTCAGTGACCGTTGATTCACCATTCGGAATTCGGCCATAAAAAATATCCCCGTTCCCGCGAGTATCTTCCCAGGTCATGTGGATATCCCCATCAGGCGAAATCCGTGAAATTGGATGATCTTGGTTTACATCTATTCCAGCAGTTACATCGATTAAAATACTATCGCCAAATGTTACGCCATAATCCACCGATTTTTTTACGAAAACACGATTATCATTTCCATATGGCGCCATGTAAGATACAATAACCGTTGATTCTCTCCCGTCAATTGAAGGACCTGATGCAGGACAATAATTCAATTCAAAATGATCATTTGAAATTTGAGTTAGATTCCCCCATTCTTCTTCCCCCTCATGAATAGACACGCTAAACATATCGCGGATATTGTCATTATTATTTCTGAATGCAACCATTTTTGTTCCATTATCTAACACATGAATATCCGCTGCACAACAATCACATGGTTCCTGCCCAGAAAATTCACTTGCAACTACAGGATTAGAAAAAGTTTCTCCCCCATCCGTTGATTCAGTATAATGTATATCTTCAAAATTAAATGTACGCTTATTGTAAGAATAATAAATCACATGAACTCTTCCATCGTCGCTTACTTTAATTTCGGGGTATATATTAAATTTTGCATCCTTCCCAATGGGGACGGAAACAGACCATGATTCACCTTGGTCAGATGATTTTGAATAGTAAATGTTTGTATCATCATATCCATCTCGTTGATCTGCCCAAATGACATGAATAATATTATTATGAATATCCATTTTGGGTCCACTATTTCCAATATGGATGACATGTCCAGGAAAATCATTGACTATATATGATTCTGAGAATGTTTCACCTTCGTCAGTCGAATAGGCGAATCTAGCATTATATCCGCCATCATTTTGCACCCAAACGACCGCAACATGTCCATCATTATTTATAGCTATGTCTGGCTGAGAATTAGATCCATCACCTGATAGTAACATAGGATCTGACACATTTTGCGAAATGGCTATACCTAAAATAAATAAAAAATAAAATGACTTTTTCATTGATCTCTCCTCCAAAGTTAAATTGTCCTCAGAGCAAATTAATATGTACAGATTAAATTAAAAAATTAAAAAATAGTAAACCAAGTCAAACACCTAAGCGCCAATACCTTGGTAAGGATAAATTTTTATGCGGAGAGGGTGGGATTCCCCGCCTGAATGACATAGTCGGGCAGGCCCGCCTGAATGACTGACGTAGTCAGTCGGGCAGGGAACCCTAAACCAAATCTCCAATAATTTTCTGAATGAATTTACGACCTGCGGCTGACTTCAAATATTTCTCTCGATTTCTTGCGGCTTCTCTACTTTCTACTTTTTCTTCATATATTAGTTTAAAAGGTCTATGCCCATTTGTCGATTTTACTTTACCACGGTTATGTGACTTTAATCTTTCCTCCACATTTTCACTCATTCCACGATATTTATATCCATCGACAGTACTTTGAATAATATAAACGCTCCACATGTCCTAAAATTAAAAAGCCCAGACATTTGCCTGAGCCATTATTTTTTTTTGCGGAGAGGGTGGGATTCGAACCCACGTTACGCTATTAACGCAAACACGCTTTCCAAGCGTGCGCCTTCAGCCACTCGGCCACCTCTCCTAAAAAGGAATTGAAAGAATTACTCTTTAGATTCTTCTTGGTCGTCAGCGGGCGCTGCTTCAACTTCTTCAGAAGCTTCGTCTTGCGATTCTTCTGAATCAGGTTCAGCTTCATCTGTAGCAACTACTTCTTCTGTTGAATCAACAGCTGCTTCTTCAACAATTTCTTCCGCTTGTTGAGCAATAAATTCTGATAAATCAATATCAACTAAATTCGAAGCTTCATCTAATCTTTTTAATGCTGCATCTAATGATTCACCACCAACGAGGCCAACCATTTGCTCATTAAAGCGATATTTATCTGTTTGTTCTGATTTTACACTTTTCACATACTTGACCCAGACGGTTTCTGCCCCACCTTGCCCTGCAGCTTTTTCTGCGAAACTCTTTTGTTTTTTTGCCATAGAATTACTACTCCTTAAATTTTTTGCCGGCGAATTTAGGGGATATGAACTGGAACTCCAATGCGAAACAACAAGTTAGCTATTGGATTTTCTTTCAGCTCGCTCTCGTGCCAGTTTTGCAGCTGCAAATTTACGCATATCGACTACACTATCCATTTCATCCACAATTTCGACGCCTAATAATGTTTCAATGGCGTCTTCTAAAGTAATTATACCCGTTGTTGTTCCAAATTCATCTGCAACAATAAATATTTGCTCGCGACGTTTAACAAACAAATTTAAAATATCTGAAATGGAATCTTTCTCTAATACAGCATGGACATCTTGCATAATTTGCTTTATCTGAACATCAAATTGGTCATCTGCCTGTTTATTCATAATGTGGAATCGTTGAACAAATCCTATAATATCATCTAAACTTTTATCAAATACTGGGATCCGCGAAAAAATAAGGGGAGAATGTTTTTCTATAACTTCTTCAACCGTTTTATCCATTTGAATAGCAAATACAACCGAACGTGGTGTCATTACATCTTCCGCTTTCACATCATCCAACTTCATTAAATTTTCAATAATATCACTCTCTTGCTCGTCGATGGATCCTTCATCTTCACCTAATTCTGCCATAGCAACAAGTTCATCTCTCGAAACTTTTTTTCCATTTTCACCCGTGTGTTTAAAAAGACCCGAAAGAGATTCCGACAGCCACACAAATGGAATGGTAATAATCATCATTGCCTCAATTGTATAGGCTAAAAAACTAATCATTGATTTGGCATAGACAGACCCCAATGTTTTTGGGATAATTTCAGAAAAGACAAGAATACAGAGTGTTAATATTGCAGATGATAGTGCAACCCATTTACTTCCATATAAAACTAACGTTTCTGCCCCAACACCAGCAGCTCCAACTGTATTTGCAATTGTATTTAATGTCAGAATAGCTGCTAAGGGACGATTTATATTTTGCTTTAGTTTTTCAAGAAGAATAGCGCTCTTCTTCCCTTCCTTTACTAACACAGCAACGTGCGCATGGGAAATAGATAATAATGCTGATTCAAGTAGCGAGCACAGAAATGAGACTGCGAGTGCTAGAGTAAAATAAAATATCAGGTTTGTCATATTCAGATGAATTTAATTCTAGATTGATTAAAATTGATTATTTTTCTCTTTAAAATCAAAGATGGTTTTAATGGATATTTTGTAAAATGAGAAATAAATCATAAATATTGATTAAACCGTTTCCATCCATATCCCCTACTTGCACTTGGTTAGAATCTAACTCTACTAGTCCCAATATGAAATTGAGGCTTAAAAGCACATCATGAAGACTCACTTGACCGTCTTGATTTACGTCTCCCATCGAGTCTATATATAAACAGCTATCATTGTCTTCTTCCGCCCAAGGATTCCAATTTTGAGCGAGTGAATCTGTGCATCCTACCGTTCTAGGGTAAAAATATAAGTAGGCAGGTATTCCATTATTTTCTTCACTAACGGTAAAGTATCCAAAACCATTTGGATGCCATGCTACAGCCTCTCCTTGCGTTTCTGGAATATATGGGACAGAGATTGGGTCTTGATCAAATGCCGACTCAAATGAATCATTTTCTTCTCTGGAATAGTATAAAATATGTTCATACGATTTCAATAATATTTCAAATCCATCTGTTGACATTTCTCCTGCTACGAGCCACGTGGATTGGTTCCCATTATTATTCTGATTGGGATATAAATCTATCGTTCTTACTAATTCAGCTGTTATAACATTTGTCACAGATTGTGGAAAAGGTATTTTATAGAGTCTATTTAATTCTTCCCTTTTTGAAAATATATATAAATCTTTTGTCCATGGATCAATTAATAAAGTTTCTGCATCTCTTTTCTGATCGGGGTAAATCACGGTAATGGTTTCTATATTCGATAAAGTGGTCGTTATCGGTTGTTGCTCTGCTGAAACGGTAGGTTCAATAAATCGATAAATATATTTTTGATTATACTGGGCACTATTATCGCCAATCTCACCAACATATAAATAAGAAGAATCTTGAATTGGACCCGGACCAATGGTTAAATCTTCCCAATCACGAAGAGAAATTCCATTTAGATAATATCGCCCTAAATGTTCTCCGTTTGCATTAAACGCATATAAACAAGGATCACCTCCAGAATCATTATGCGTCCAAAATACATTTTCATTTTTTTGACTCGCCACTAAACCAGATGCTTCATCAATATCATTTAATGATAATTCTCCCCAATTTTGCCGATCGCCAAAAATAGGATCAGTTGCGAATATTTTTGAAGCGATGAGTAACCCAAATAATACAATTTTCATTTAGGTTTATTGATCCAATATTGAAGAAATAACTGAACCATCCACATCGGCTGGAACAGATACGCCCATTAATTTTGCAATTGTGGGAGCAATATCTACTGTTTCTACTTTTTGATCCAAATTCTTCATTGTGTTATTGATCTGCGAAAATAGCAATGGAACGTGTGTATCATAATCATATGGACTTCCGTGGCTTGTGCCATGCGGATGGCGATAAATCCAATTAGGCTCAGGGATTGATATAATATCTGGACTCATTGTAGGATGTAACATATTCACATATCGAGAATAAATGGGATTATTTTGATCACCATGTTTTATTTCATCCGGTGTCAATACAAGTCCAATTCCATCAATTCTCAATAAATAATCTTTAATAATTGAAATGATTGAATCTTTATTTGCTTCATTATGCTCAATACGATCATCATTTAAAAAATAATTATATCCATCTCTAACATATAAATCTTTTCCATATTTTTCCGTGATTTCATCTTCAATCCATTGACGTGCTTCTTTCACTTGCTCTGGATCAAAACGACCCGCATCTATACCTTGTGATTTAAGCCACTCCGGTAAGGGTAATCCACCATGATCAGCCGTTAATACAAATTGTATATTATCAAGTCCAACTGTTTGATCTAATTGGAGAAAAAACCTATTTAAGTAACGATCCAATTTTATCATGGCATCCATTATTTCTTGAGAATAAGGGCCATAATCATGAATCATCCAATCCATGGCAGAAAATCCAACAAAAAAAATATCAGAATGATCGTCCAATCCTAATGATTCTTCTTTTACAACCGTACCGGCTAATTCAAGTAAAGTGCGTTCAAACCACGGACGACCCATAAAAAAGGATTTTGCTTCTTCGGTTGGTTCAATGCCAATTGGAAATGTTGGAGAATAAGGGTCTTTTAAATATTCATCTGCTTCACCTTCAAAAAAATCCGGTCGAGAGTATTTTACATAAGTCTGCTTATCTAATGATCGATTCCAAAGAGAATCTTTATAACTAGAAATATTCATTGTTGAATTAAACTCAGTTAACCAAGTCGGGTTTGACTCGGTATAATAATCAGAAGTAATGAAGGAATCACCATAATTGTAATAGACAGCTAAATCAGGCTTTTGCCCACCAAGCAATACGGCAGCTCTATCCTTCCCTGCAACAGAAATTACCTTTGATTTGGGATCAGAATCTTTAGTCCAATCGCCCAAAGCAGAATTTTTGTATCGAGAGTAGGATCGTGCATTTCCGGTATTATCAATTACCTTGGCATTTGGGTCTTCAACACAATTGACTCTCTTTTTCAAATGTGGATCATAAAAAGAGTTCCCCATTAAGCCATTTGGGCCCGGATACCGACCTGAACCAATCGAAAAATGGCCAGGCCCTGTTGCTGTATAGCCATGTTCATGATGTGTGTTGGTCAACCAAGTTCCATGATCAATGAGCCACCGGAATCCACCGGTAAATAATGAATCGTATCTTGTGAGCAAATCTGGACGCATTTGATCCACGACCATTACAACGACTAATTTGGGTTTTTGGTTAATGAATGAATTACAAGAAAAGAAAGAAATGGAAACCAAAATGATTCCCATGAGTGTGTTTTTTATCATATTATTTTTAAGAATCGTCTTTTACCTACTTTTAAAATGTGTTCATTGTTGTTACAAGTCATTATGGCTTGAATATCTAATATTTTTTCATCATTTAACTTAACGGCACCTTGCTTAATCATTCGTCTAGCTTCACTTTTACTTTGGAGGAGTCCTGCTTCTGAAATGATATCAACAATTGATTTATCCTCCGTTAGTTCAAATATGGGCATATCATCAGGAATCCCTTTAGATACAACAACATTATTAAAATGAGCTTCTGCTTTATTCGCTTCTTCTTCTGAATAATAAAGGGCAACAATTGATCGAGCTAAATCTCGTTTAACTATCATTGGGTTCACATTCGAATCTTTCAAATCCGCTCGAACTTTTTCCATTTTTTCCTCGTTTGCATCTGCACCTAAAATGAACCATTTTTCAATCATATCATCCCCAATGGATAATGTTTTACCAAACATATCATTGGGAGAATCATGAAGCCCAATATGGTTGCCATAGGATTTGGACATTTTTTCTACGCCATCTGTACCTTCAAGTAATGGAAGTGTAATAATACATTGTGGACTTTGTTCGTTGGATCTTTGCAAATCACGCCCAACCAATAAATTAAATTTTTGATCAGTTCCACCTAACTCCACGTCTGATTTTAATTCGACTGAATCTTGTCCTTGAGCGAGTGGATATAAAAATTCATGGAGAGAAATAGGGATTTCTTCTTTAAATCGTTTTGTGAAATCATCCCTTTCTAACATACGCGCAACGGTATATGAACTGGCTAATGAAATAACATCAGAAAAATTCATCCTATCTAGCCATTCCGAATTATATACAATCTTAAGGCTGTTTATGTCAAGTATTGCTTGAGCTTGTTCTACATAAGATTTTGCATTTTTTCGTGCTTCTTCTAGTGTTAATTGCGGACGTGTTTTATTCCTTCCAGATGGATCTCCAATCATGGCGGTAAAATCCCCAATAACTAATACAGCCTGATGCCCTAAATCTTGAAAATGACGTAATTTCCTTAAAACAACCCCGTGCCCAATATGGAGATCAGCCCGGCTAGGATCGCATCCTAATTTGATGATTAATGGAATTCCAGATTCAATCGATTTTTCTAATTTCGATTTTAATTCTTCTTCCGGTATAATTTCCTCAGCCCCGCGGCGAATCAAGGTTAATTGATCTTCAACAGGTAAGAATGTCATGAATATTTTCCCATTTCTCTTTGCATTTCTCTTTTAATATCTTTTTGTTTTTTCGCTTCTCTCTTATCATGAAGCTTTTTTCCTTTTGCTAAACCAAATTCAACTTTGAGTCTCCCCTTGGAAAAATAAAGCTTTAGCGGTACTGCTGTTAATCCTTTTTCAGCCAATTTTGAATGAATCTTGCCAATTTCCTTTTTATGAAGCAACAATTTACGATTTCGAACCGGTTCATGTCCCACAAATCCTGTATGAGAATAAGCGCGAATATGCGTTCCAACTAGAAAGGCTTCACCCCCACGAATGATAACATATGATTCCTTTAAACTTGCATTTCCTTCTCGAAGACTTTTCACTTCACTTCCTAATAAAACAATCCCAGCTTCATATGTTTCTAGAATATGATATTCATGGTAAGCTTTTCGGTTCGTGGAAACAATCTTTGTAGTCATAAAATAAGTCGTGGAAAATACAGGCATTTTGACTGCAGTACCAACAGGAATGGGTGTTTTTTCATTCACTCATATTCTTAGGCAATTTATTCAACCTGCTTCTTGATTAAAACTTTTACCCTCCGCTAAACTATATACCCAATTTTTGAATGAATTTATTGACATTGCCCGGGTGGCGGAATTGGTAGACGCGCACGGTTCAGGTCCGTGTGTTCGAAAGAACGTGCTGGTTCAAGTCCAGTCCCGGGTACTCTAATAAGATAAAAAAGTAAAAAGATAAAAGCCTGTATTATCTAAATAATTGGGTTAGCATTATTAAATATTTTTATACTGAAGTTGATAAGGCTCTTTCATTTCTTTCTCATATTGGACTACAAAATCATTATACACTTGGTGGGCTAATCCTTGTTTGTCGCTTTCTTTTAATGCTTTTACATAAGTAATTAATGCTTCATCATCTAATGGATTCCAGTGTATTAAAAATGCACCTATTTTTTCAATCATTTCTAATTCGACTTGAGGTGATTCATACCTACACATCTTTTTTAAGTACCTAATAAACGAATCATTCACATCGACTTTAATGGCTTCTGCCCAATCTTCATGAAATTCTGATAATAAGCCATCATTTCCAAATAAGGATAAAGCTTTTTTATACTCTTGAACCTTTTGTGACTTCATCCACGATTGAACGAAATGCAAATCTGAGATAAATATTGAACTATACTGAATACTAAATCGATTTTCGTTTCTTTTTAGGCAGTGCGCATAATCACCTAATACTTTTCTAATTTTAGATAAAGCAACACCACGGCTATTTACCGCACTATCTGAAGCAACATTTTGCCAAAAGGTTAAAGATATTTCTTCTCCTGTAACGCCATGGTGATTCTTTAAAATAAGATAAATGAATAGGTCTCTTGCCTTTTTAGATTGCCAGTCCTTTTTGAAAACTTCTTTCCCATCAATCCACATCCTAAATACACCAAACAACTGTATTGTTACACCTTTCTCTAATATTTCATAAGGAAGATCAGTCATACTCATTTTTCGCGTTTTAAAGCTCGTTAAACTTCTTTTTCTGCCCCAATACCCGCTCCCTATGAGCCCAACGGCCATTAAAATATAGACGATTGAATGATTGTTTGATTTTACCCTGATTTCATTTTTCATTAAGGGTAAAGCAAGTGTAAATATGTGTATTCCATTCATATTTGGTTTACCATATAACTCTCCAATTACAACAATCAATAATTCTGACGTATTTTCAACTAAATCGAAAAAGATTTCAGAATGTTGAATTGTTTTAAAATAGGAGCCAAACTTTAGTGGAATCTCAATTGCATTGCCAGATGGAAAATCAAATTCTTTTAATAGCGCTGTTCTGAAAGAATCTCTTTCAACAACCATAAGTTTATAAGCTGTATTGGATTCCCAATCCACTTCTACTCCTAATACAGATTGATTCATTGGAATTGGTTGATGGGATGCCAACTGCACTAATGAATCAGTCTGAACATTAAAAGACCATATATCTGAAAAATAAGTAATGCCACTTTCCTGCTTCCCTGTTTTGGATCCTGTTCCGCCAAATATAATGATTCGGTTTTGGGGCTCATCAAATACCACATTTGTTGGGCCTTGTGGATAAAAAATAGCACCCTTTCTTAATTTTGGTGTAACCATGGACCATTCTTTGTTATTTAGCGCATATTTGAAAATATCGTTTTTATAGGTGTACCAGCCATAACCCCCAAAAGAATATATATTATTTGTTTCAGGAATATAAATCCGCTGCCCGTCAAAATATTGACCCTTTGACTTTTGACTTAAATCAAAGCCATTCCACTGCCCATTTGTATAATCATATTGGTAAAATGGGAGATCACCTCCATGATGATAAATATATAATTGATTTTGAAAATCGTAATAAAGTATTTTATGATTCTTCGGAATTGTATCCGTTTCGGTTTTGGATAAAATGTCCCAGGTTTGAATATCCATTTTAATGAATTCATTATGATTTATAATAGTGAGATGCCCATCTTGTTGATCCACATACATTTGGCCATATCTATCTGGATGTATTATTATAGATTGAACATGTTGTATATTTTTATGATGGCCTGCAAGCAAGGAACCATTTTTGAGTAAACCATTCTTAAAACCAACTTTATCAACAATAATTTCACCTTCTATTTCATTCAAAGGATAATCATGAATCATTTTTGTCCCATGCTTGACTTTTACTTGTCTAATATCCATCCTGGGTGGTTCTAAGCGATTGGTTATATTCCCAAAACTTAATCGAAATGGTTTTAAATGTGATAAATCCACTTTCGCGGATACGGTTCCTGATTCATTTAATGTTAAAGATAGAATATTTTCTTTATACAATATGTTTATTTTATGCCACTGGCCCCTTCCAATCATTGAATTGGGGAATGGGACTGTTAAGATAACTTCGGGTTGATTATGAATAGTTAATTCTATAAAACTGGTATCAGGGTTTCTGAATTCAATATAAGAAAGAATTATACCATCATCTGAATCTTCATGAAGGGTCGATACAATATAGCCAAATGGAGATTTTTCGCGGATACATATTTCAAATCCAATCTCTAGACCATCCTTAAATTGAAGGAAAGGTTCTTTGGGTAAAAATAGCGACGTGATTGGTTTATCATCATAATATGTTAGAAATCGCACTCCACCTGTGAATTCTTGGCCTATTAGAATTGAAACTGAAAATAAGTATAAATATATATATATTAACCAAACCATTATCGGTGAATATAGACGATATAGTTATGTCCATAAGTTTCTGTACTTTTAAAAAAGGGGTCACAGTTTTCTCTTAAATTTGTTTTGAACAGAAGCAAATAAAAGGAGAAGAACCATGACCCAAAGAAAAGATACAAATAAAAAGCTAAATGATTCAGACT
>JADHUI010000046.1 GCA_016784605.1 Fidelibacterota bacterium
TATCAATCGCATGGCTGACACCTTGAAATCTCTATCATATGTCTTTCTTATTCGTCTATTATCCATTTTGCTTCCTTTCAACTTATTCAAGTTAAAAAGTTGCTTAACTACATGTACACTTTTTTATACTAGGTCCAATCCGTACTTACATTCATTTTAAGCCCAACCCGGGCAGTCGCGTTTATACTACTTTGGAGTAACATTGCAATATTATCTATTTTTTTCTTTTTCCATGGATCTTTATATGCATCCATATTTGCTACTAATCGCGTGCTTGATTCCATAATGGTATCAGCAATACGAAGATTATTTGCTTTTAATGAAGAGCCTGTTTCAGTCACTTCTACTATAGCATCTACAAGAATTCCCGGTTTAACCTCAGTCGCACCCCAAGAAAATTCAACATGTGCATTTACATTATTTTCCTTCAAATACTTTTTGGTAATATTTACAACTTCTGTACTAATACGTTTTCCTTCCAAGTCTTTAACGGATTGAATATCGCTATCTTCAGGAACAGCCAATACCCAACGAACGGGCCTCATGTAAGATTTAGCATAAATGAGTTCACAAACTTCAACAACATCTGACTCATTTTCTTCAACCCAATCTTTGCCGGTTATACCCATGTCAAAAACGCCTTGTTCAACATATACAGACATTTCTTGAGCCCGTATGAGCCATGCTTCAATTTCATTATCATCACAATAAGGTTTATAGGCACGACCGGATATGGAAAAATCCCATCCTGCTTTTTTCAAGAGTTTTAAGGTTGTCTCTTGGAGACTTCCTTTTGGTAATCCCATTTTTAATGTACTTTTCATTCGTATTCCTTTATGGTAAAAAAAAAGCCCCCCAGATGTCTGGGGGGCTTTTATATTTTTGAAATTTTATTAAAAAACTATGTAGCTAGGCCAGACCTTCCTTTTAATGTAAAGGGTCGATGATGATGGTTATGGCGTCGTCGGATATTCATAATTCGGTAGCAAAAATATAGATTAATATATTATCTGTCAATCAATTATTTATTAAAATGTAATTATTTAGTGCCATTAATGGATTAATTTTTTAATTGCTTCTAAATATCCTTTTTTACCTAACCCTGATAGTTGGGCTAAGCATACATCTTTTACGACAGATATTTTTCTAAATTCTTCCCGCGTATTAATATCACTTAAATGAATTTCCACTGTGGGGATATTAACAGCTACAATGGCATCACGAAGGGCATAGGAGTAATGAGTGAGTGCGCCGGGATTAATAACAATACCATCCACATTTCCCATGGCATCGTGAATACGTTCAATGAGTTCACCTTCATGGTTTGATTGAAACCAAGTGATGGTGTGGTCATCCACTTCGGGTTGATTGATTAGCCAACTTTCGATATCAAATAATGTTTCATTGCCGTATATCTCCGGTTCTCGCAAACCGAGTAAATTCAAATTTGGACCGTTGATTATTAATAATTTCATTGGATTATTTTCATGGAATTAAGCAATAGTTCATCTGTGACTTTTTCAGTTGTGTCAGCAGATCCAATTTGATTTAAAATAACAAAATGCAATTGGCCGGAAATCGTTTTTTTATCATTTTTAATAAATGGTAATAAAGAAACAGGATCAAATTTATTTAATATTGGTAAAGGTAATCTTAAAATTGATTGTTTAAAAGTTTTGTAATCATCTTTCTTTAATAGTCCTAACTCTTTTGAAATCCATCCCGCGCTTATCATTCCATATGATACAGCATCACCGTGTCGTATTTGGCCATATCCAAAATGAGCTTCAAGTGCATGGCCAATCGTATGACCAAAATTGAGTAACCTACGTAAACCACCTTCACGTTCATCTTGAGAAACAATAGTGGCTTTTATTTCACATGATCGAGCAATAGCATCTTCAAAAGGGAACGCATCTATATTTTCCAAATGTTGAGATGTGGCTGAAAAGAAAGTCGCATCTTTTATTGCGCCATATTTCAATATTTCACCCAAGCCTGACACAACTTCTTCTTTTGGGAGTGACTCTAATATTGTTGGGTCAACAAAAACGCCCTTTGGCTGATAAATTGCTCCAACCAAATTTTTACCTTCAGCAATATTAATACCAGTTTTACCCCCAATAGATGAATCAACCATAGCCAATAATGTGGTTGGGATTTGGTAATAATCTATACCTCGCATAAAACTCGATGCAACAAATCCCGCAGCATCACCGACAACACCGCCTCCAAGAGCAAGGATAGTTGTAGATCGATCACATTTCATTTCAATCATTTGACTAATAATACGGTTAAACTCAAGAATACTTTTTGCTGTCTCTCCTGTTGGGACGGTTATATAATCGACAGAATAGCCAGCTTGTTTTAATTGATTCATTAATTCGAACCCGAAAAATTCCATCAATCTGTGTTGAGATATAATAATCCATTTTTGATCTTTATTATGATCCTTCAATATGGATGGTATTTCCTTGATTAATCCATTTTCTACATAAATAGGATATGATCGTTTTTCAAGGTTTACATTAATAGTTTTCATTAATTTAATAGACTTATTATTTTGTGAGAAATATCATCGGGAATTTCCCCATTTACATTAATGATAATATTGGCACATTTTGTATATAATTTTTCTCGTTTAATCAAAATTTGCCTGAGGCTTTCTTCTAAAGTTCCATTTTTTAATAATGGGCGTTCATTAGCGTTTTTAAGTCGTTTTTTTAATTCTGATATGGATGCATCTAAATAAATAACAGTTCCAGATTTCAATAAAACTCTATTCTCTTTTCCTAATATGATTCCCCCACCGCAAGATATGACTGCATTTTTATTAATATTTTCTTTAAGTATTTCAGATTCCAATTTACGAAAATGGGATTCCCCAAATTGATCAAATAATGTGTAGACAGATTTTCCGGTCATTTTTTCAATAATTGAATCTAAATCAATAAATGGAATACCAAGTTGTGCAGCGAGAATTTCACCAACCGTGGATTTGCCTGATCCCATCATGCCAATTAATAAAAGGGTCATTAGTATTTTGCGGTGGCGGAAAGATGCGCTTTTAATTGGTTCATGGAATCACCGCCAAATTTTTCGAGCAACGCATCAGCCAATACAAAGCATAGCATACTTTCAGCAATGATGGAAGCTGCAGGCACAGCACAAGAATCGGTTCTTTCCTTATGCGCATCCCTATCTTCTTTAGTCTCTATATCAACGGATCGTAGTGGTTTTATCAAAGTTGGAATGGGTTTCATCGCCATTCTTAAAATAATGGGTTGTGCATTGCTCATTCCTCCTTCAATGCCTCCAGCATTGTTTGAATGACGAATAAAATTTTCACCATCCCATCCAATTTCATCATGTACTTCACTTCCAAATTGCGTTCCTCCAGCGAAACCATTTCCAATTTCAATTCCCTTGAAAGCATTAACACTCATCATTAATGCAGAAATACGAGTGTGTAACTTTTGATCCCATTGTGTGTAGGATCCAAGGCCATAGGGGAGCCCCGTTGCCACCACTTCAAAGATACCGCCGACTGAATCACCTTTGTCTTTTGCATCATCAATGGTACTTATCATAGAAGCTTCTGCATCTTTGTCTAAACATCGAACTGGAGATTCGTCAGCAATTTTATTTAATATTTCAGGGCTATAATTGGACGGGATAGGCGTTTCATCTATGATATCATGTATTTGGGTAACGCGACTGGCGACCTGTACGCCTACTTCATTCAATAGCTTTCTGCAAATAGACCCTAATGCGACTCGCATAGTTGTTTCTCGAGCACTAGAGCGTTCGAGCACATTTCTAATATCATCAAAACCAAATTTTTGAATTCCCGCAAGATCGGCGTGGCCAGGTCGAGGAAGAGTAACTTTTTTGACTGCATCATCTATAGGTTCAACGGACATTTTTTTTGTCCAATTATCCCAATCTTTATTGTGAATTAAAATTCCAATGGGTGACCCAAGCGATTTCCCGTGACGAACTCCACTCCAAATCTCAGCCGTATCTGTTTCAATTTTCATACGCCCACCACGACCATGACCCATTTGCCTACGAGCAAGTTGAATATTAATTTCATTTTCAGAAATATCTAATGAAGCGGGAATACCATCCAATATTCCAAGAAGACCGCGGCCGTGTGATTCCCCCGCAGTTAGAAATGTAAGTTTTTTTAACATAGTACTAATTTACTCATTCGTAATTATTTTGTTATCAATAAATAAGAAAATATCTTAATTTGACCACCCGGTCAATTTACATTTTCTTAATGAAATATCCATATGAATCCATTTGAAAGATTACCGATAGAAAAGCAAGCACGAATAGTGAATGCATCCATTTCTGAATTTGCTGAAAAAGATTATGAAACGGCATCCATGAATGTTGTTGTTAATCATGCAGGTATTTCTAAGGGATCATTGTTTAATTATTTTAAAACAAAAAGCACCCTATATGATTATGTGTATGCTTTAGCTCTTGGAGAAGTAAAAGCCTATTTAAAAGATGTAAGGGATTCAACCATAGGACTCCCATTTAATGAGCGACTTACACAAATAATTGATTCGGGCGTTCAGTTCATTGTAGACCATCCAAGATTAGCCAAAATATATTTTAGATTGGTGTATTCTAGTGATTCGCCAAATAGAAAAAAAATAATTACGGAACTTCAGCTGCTTTCAAATAACTATTTAGGCGAAATCATACAAGATGGAATTAATCATAAAGAGTTGAATTCGACACTAAATAAGGCCCAAGCAGTTTTTTATTTAGATGCTGTATTAAACCGATTTTTAAAAGAATACCATGATTCATTATCTAATGGGAAACTATTAGATCGAAATGATTGGGTGAATAGTATAACGGAATTATTTACTAAAGGGTTTAAATGATTAATCAATCAGATAACGAATATCCATCTGTTAAGGATATGAATGACGATCAACGCATTGGAATCGTGAAGGATATTTTTGCTTCAGTAACAGACAAGTATGATTTTTTAAATCGATTTCTATCTTTAAGACGCGATGTGGCGTGGCGAAAACGAACCGTTAATGAAATGAATTTCTTCTCCACAA
>JADHUI010000005.1 GCA_016784605.1 Fidelibacterota bacterium
TGCCAACCAGAGCGGGGTTTAATTATTGTCAAATGATTTGAATCTTTCTTTATTGCGATTCTCTTAATAATTGTTGAAAATAATTTATTGTATTGTTTAGACCTTTTTCCCTGTCAATATGTGGCTCCCATCCAATTTTTGTTTTAGCATAAGTTATATCAGGTTGTCTCTGGATTGGGTCATCTTTGGGTAAAGGATTAAAACTTATTTCGCTATTTGAATTAGTGAGACGGATAATTTCCTTCGCTAATGCTAATATGGTTATTTCTTCTGGGTTTCCCATATTGACCGGTCCAATGAATTCATTTTGCTTCATCATTTTGATTAAGCCATCCACTAAATCGTCCACATAACAAAAAGACCTAGTTTGAGTGCCGTCCCCAAACAGGGTTATGGATTCATTCTTTAATGCTTGAATGATGAAATTGGAAACAACTCTACCATCATTCATGGCCATTTTTGGCCCATAAGTATTAAATATTCTAACAACTCTAATATCAATTTCGTGTTGTCGATTATAATCAAAAAAGAGTGTTTCTGCCGCCCGCTTCCCTTCGTCATAACATGCTCTTGGACCGATAGGATTAACACTCCCAACATAAGATTCTGGTTGGGGATGAACCGTCGGATCGCCATACACTTCGGATGTAGAAGCTTGCAGAATTCTTGCACCGGTCCTTTTTGCAAGTCCCAACATATTTATTGCACCATGCACACTGGTTTTAATGGTTTGTACAGGATCATATTGATAATGCACTGGACTTGCGGGACAAGCTAGATTATATATTTGATCAATTTCGAGATATAATGGAAATGTTACATCATGGCGAATAAATTCGAATCTATTATTGTTTAATAGGGGTTCAATATTTAGTTTTGAACCTGTATATAAATTATCGACACAAATAATTTCATGACCTTGATCTAATAATTTTTCACATAAATAAGAACCAATAAACCCAGCTCCACCTGTTACTAATATTCGATTATATTTGTTAGTCATATTTATTTATAACCTTTGATTATGAAAAAAGATTATCAATTAATTGGGCTAAAGCCCGATCTTGTGGTTATTCTTTACCCTTGCTCTAAAGGGCAGGGTAAATTTTGCACATCTATTAAACATCATTTGGATTTTAAAATTATTGTTCAACTTTTTAATGCGATTGGGCAGGGTAATAAATTGTCGCCACTTATGGCATCTAGGTAATTATCTTACTTCCCAATGCATTAGCGTTGGAAATGAGTAAAAAAGGACAAAGGGCTTTAACCCAATATTTCACACAATCCATCTTTCAATTTGAATTGTTTACAAGACGATAGTCCGCTATCATCAAAAGTGAGTCGATGTCCTTTCTTATCAACCCATCCAATTATTTTTCCAGGATTTCCTACAACAAGAGCATGGGGTGGAATATTTTTCGTTACAACTGCACCCGATCCTATTAAAGCATATTCTCCAATGGTTGTTCCGCAGACGATTGTTGCGTTTGCACCAATGGATGCTGATTTCTTTACCAATGTTTTAGCATAAAATTCAGATCCACGTTGGGGGAATTCAGATCGAGGTAATTTGACATTTGTAAAAACCATGGATGGACCACAAAAGACATAATCTTCTAATTCAACCCCTTCATAAACAGATACATTATTTTGGATTTTGACGCCCTTCCCAATAATAACATTATTGCCCACATTTACATTTTGGCCTACACTGCAGTTTTCACCCATCACGGTCCCAGATTGAATATGTGAATAATGCCATATTTTAGTCCCAGACCCTAATGATACATTTTCATCGACGTAACTGGATTCATGGACAAAATAAGTTTGTTCATTCATTAAATATTCTCCATTCTAAAATTATTAAAGTGTAAATAAGATAAATTGATATAAGGGTATGCTAAAAAAATGTTTTATGCTTTTTTTGAATCTGAATCACTACCATAATAATGATAATATTGGTAATAATAATAGTAGGAACCATAACTATTTTTATGGGTGACAGCATTCATAATAATGCCCCCTAAAGGGGCATGGACATTTCGCAAATTTGACAAGGTATGTGTAAAGGCTTTTTTGTCTGTTTGTCCAACTTTTACCACCATAATAATTTGATCAATTTCTTTCGAAATCATGGTTGCGTCTGTTACAGCCACTAATGGTGGACTATCAAATAGTACAATATCCCAATTATTCTCTAATTCTTTTACAAATTGGGTCATACGGGCAGAACCCAATAATTCAGATGGATTTGGTGGAATAATACCGGAAGTAATAATATCTAAATTTTCTATTTTAGAATCTTGAACAAGACTTTTATAATCATCGGTTGCTGAAGATAAATAAGTGGTCACTCCAGGTTCACGGTTTAAATCAAATACTTTATGAACAACCGGTCGACGTAAATCGGTATCAACTAATAAGGTTTTCTTCCCTAGATTTGCATAAGTAATTGCTAGATTTGCTACCGTTGTCGTTTTCCCTTCTCCTGGGCCAGCACTTGATATTAATAGCGATTTAGGTTCTTTTTTTGTAGACGAATAAAGGAGGTTCGTTCGCAAACTTCGATACGCTTCTGACACAGGTGATTTTGGGTCTTCTCTTGTCATAAGACGCCTGCGAAGCCCACGGCTACTTGCTCCTCCAGACGATAATTTTCTCTTATGGCCAAAGATAGTTTTCTTCTTCTTTCGAACCGGTTCACCAATGGATGGAATAATGCCTAACACAGCTAAATTATGTCTCACAATATCGTCAATGGACTTGACAGTGTTATCGAGAAATTCCAAGAAGAATGCTAATGCTATTCCTGCGCCCATTCCAAAAACGAAGCCCATAAGCATAATGCGGTTATTATTCTGTCCTGACTTTCCAGGCAGTCGAGCATGGTCAACAATTTGAACTTTCCCAACTTGAGATGCGACATTTATTTTGGCTTCTTCCAGTTTTTGGCGAAGTAATGAATAATTTTGATTTAATACGGTATTATTTCGTAAAAGTTTTGAAAATTCCAATTGCCTTTCAGGTAAGCGATTCAGTTTCTCAATATATACACTTAATAATTTTTCAGATTCAATTTTTCTTAATTTTAAGCCAGTAATTTCTGAATCTAATGTAATGAGTTCTGATACAATATCGTGTCTAGATTGCAAAGGATCCTGAACAGTGATTCCCATAGCTGTTAATTCTTTTACTTTAGTATTTAACTGTTTTTTTAGAGACGATAATTTTACATTTTGCTCAGTGACTGCTCCGTGTTTTTCTCCATATTGTGCAATATTTTGAATAAGATTAGATTCGAGTTTACTTATTTCATTTCTTAAAGAAAGAACCTGAACATTGATATTATTCATTAGCTGCTCAGCTAATACTTTTTCATCTTGCGATAATTTAGATTTTAATAAACTGTACTTTTCATTCCGAATATTGATTTCGGCAGATGCATTATAGATTTCAGATTCAATGGTTGAAACTTGTCCAGTAATGGCAATGGCGTTTCCATCCAAATCATACATTCTTTCCTGCTTCTTAAATACCGTAAGGGCCTTTTCAGACTCCCATAATTTGATTTCTTGAGTTTCAACCAATGCTTTTAAAAAGTCCACTGAATTGACTGCATGCTCACCACTCCATTGAATATCAAGTTTTTGATAAACTTCGGCCATTGTATTTACGAATAATTGGGCTTCATGGGGCCATACACTGGTATAGGAAATATCAATAATATCCGTCCCCTGTCTATGATTTACCTTTACATGAGAGATTAAACTACCTGCAAATCGTTCCCCAATTTCATCGGAGTAGTCCACATCATATTTAGTTGGCCCATGAGATTTCGGATCATATAAACCTAAAGTGACTATTTCTTTGATAAGAATTCGTAATCGGTGCCCTCTCGGATAAAATGGATAAGAGCCAAAAAGAGCTAAGTTGTTTTTTTTGTGTGGCCAAATGGCTTCAATGGTAGCTTTAGCTACACTTCTAGACTTAATGAGTTGAATTTCACTTGTAACACGATTTCTTTCTCGACTACCGGTCAAATCCATAATCATACTTGCACCTGGCTTTTCTCGGACAACAACGGTGGCTGTGGCTGTGTAGGATGGAGGAAGAGTATTTACTTGATATAAACCAAATAGAATACCCGCCATCGTAAATAGAATAATTTTTTTATAATGAAGACGCAGAATAACAATATAATCGCGAATCGATAATTCAGAATCATTTGATATTGGCGGTTGGCCATTCATTGGGTTTTCAATCATATTATTCACAATTTATTTTACTCGGCTTTCCAGTTGAAGATAAAGGTTAAATAGCCCCATAAATGTATTTAATGTGCCTATTTGAGTTAAAAGTGTATTAGACCACTTTTGTGGTATAAGAATAGTATCATTTGGTTTAATTTGAATAAATGCAGATCGATCTCCCGTTTTAAAAAAGGAATCTAAATTGAGTATATACGTTTTTTCTCCATTCAAATCTGGCACTTCTCTAAAGACACGAACTTTTTTCAAATTTGCACCCGTTTGCGGTCCGCCAACAATTGAAAGAAGTGTTGCCATATCTATACCGTCATAAACAGTATGTCGCCCGGGATTATTGACATGTCCCCACACATTCACAAACATGAGAATATTCCCATTTTCATTTGTTATAAATCGCTCGCGTGAAACTTGAAATGTTTTGGTGTCTGTTGATATACCCTCTTGCCCTTGACCAAGAAGGACACTCAATAATATCATTTTAATAATAATTGTTTTTTTCATACTGATTTCTTTTTAATGCTCCATATAAAAGAGCTTGGAAAGTTAGCGATAAAGGGATTTGAGTCCAACATCATCCCAATCCCAACCTAGAACCTATTTTTTCCCAAATTGACTTATGTGTGCTATGGGTAAATTCATCAAATTCGATGGCTATTTCTTCGCCATGTAATACTTTATTTCCATTTTTAATTAAGCCATCCAAAAATGATTCATCGACGATTGTTTTTGAATATTCAATCGCATCAGATAAACAGAAATTACGCTTTCTATTATCGTGTGCATCGGATCCCATTAATTGGCATAATTGTCCACGCAAAATTTCATGGGATGATTTTTCTGCACCAGAACCCAAGAAGCCCAACACACTGCCTGCATCAATTTGAATCAAACACCCAGCTCTCAACCATTGATGAATAATATCAATATTTTCCTGAACCGGTTTATATCTTTCTGGATGAGCAATGATGGGCGTAACACCGGCCATCTTCAAATTAAACAATTCTTGCTTTGAACCTTCAGGGATTTGGTGAGGCTGGAATTCGATTAACATATATTTCCCGTTTCCCATTGTGGTTAATTTATTTTCTTTTAATTCCACCAAATTGGGGAGATAAAATACTTCTGCCCCAATATGAATCTTGATTGGTATGGATTCATTATCTATTGATAACTGTAATTGTTTTGTTTCTTCAAGAATTCGATTATATGAAATATCTTCCGTTTCAACTTTTGGATGCTGAAAATGAACTGTATTAACAACATCGGTAATACCCTGCTCTGACGCGGTGCGAAGCATGTTTAGAGACATTTCCAAAGATTTTGACCCATCATCTACTGCTGGTAACACGTGGTTATGAAAATCTATCAATTTTTAATAAGAGTAAAAGATGCAAAGATAAATGAGTTTAAAATAAAAGATGAATTTGGAAGAAATATTGTTCATCATATATTCTCTTTTTTTCTACGAGAAAATATTTTTCCAAAGATTAGTTTAAGTTCGTTTGCTTCATTTATTAAAATATCTAATTCTTTATTATTGCTTACCCATTTTTGAGAATTAATAATTCTCAACCAATAATGACTCTCTCTAATTTCTCTAAGACATATTCCAATTTTGTGGTAGAATTCTTTTTTGGAATAAGTGGCTTGGGATTCTTCATAATTCGCGCCTACACTAGTGGCTGATTTGGCTAATTGAGTAATAATCACGTTTGAAATTCTTGTTTTCTCTAATGTATTTAACATTTTAATCGAATCCACAGAAAATTTAAATGTTCTGTCGTTTAAATCAGTCAATTAAGTGGCTTCTTTGATCTTTCATCTTATTACTTTTATCTTTACCACCGGGCAAAGCTCCGCCTCGTCAGTCACAATAACTGAAAAGGCTTTTCATCTCTGATTCCCAAAATAAATGGGAAATTTACGGCTCGTTACTCTCCCGATTTACGGCTCGCCATACCATTTTTTCTACAGAAGGGCTGGCATTTATCCACGTAAAGTGACTATTTTTATTCATGCTTGGATACACTCTGAAAATTTCATCCAGAAAAGCCGGTCCCACAAAATCTATTTTTTGGAAATCTAAACATGATTCATGAAATTGATTTAAACCTCGTAACATATCCTTAGCCTGAGCACGAGACATTAATTTTTCCCCATTTTTCAATAAGAGATTTAAAGGAATGATAGTTCTATCGAAATTGGGTGAATCTGCATCGGTAGCATATTGATTTAATATAGAATAAAAATCTTTTTTGGAGTTTGAACTTATAAATAACATTATTTTTGTTCCTGGAGTGTTATCACACTCATTGAGCTCCCATTCTGGCTGCCCTTCTTTTCGAGTGAGACACAGGCCATTGGCTTGAATTTTACACACATCAAATAAGCGGAGAATAAAGAAAAGACTTTCTCCTAAAAATTGATCAGGAGCCACTGTCGTTTTCCCTTTTACTATGTCGAATGCAGCCTGTCGGTGTGACGATAATCCCAATACATCAGTTATATTTTCAAAACATCCAATTCCATCATCCTGGATCGTTATTTGAATTAATTGAGATGTTTGTTTAAACCCGATTGTAGCATGATGTGCATTCGAATGAGATAGAATATTATTAAATGCATTTGAAAACCCATATTCACAAATGGTTGAAATATTTTGAGGCATTTGGTTTAAATAAGGAAAAATAAATTTTACGCCAATATTATTTTCATTTATCGTATCTGTTATTGGAATCAATTTAGAAAAATCGATGGTTGGAATAATTTCATAATACCGATCTTTTGTTTTCCCGTGAGCGGTTATTTTCCCATCCTGAATAAGCGATTTTACATGTCGTAGAATTCCCTGCCGAGAAATTCCAAATTTCCGGATTGAGGCTCTAACGATGTCCTTCTGATGCTCTGAAAGATTATCTAATATAAATTTTCTTATTTGAGTTGACTGCACGCTGGAATTAATCTAAAAATATTATCAACAAAATACTATATAATTATAAACAATTTAATTTTTTATTGTCAACAAAACAGATATTTTTATCTTCAATAAATAAATGTTATTCCGTTTGAAATAACTCACTTAATTTTAGGTTGAATATGAAACATTGGATTGCAATATATACGAAGCCTCGGCATGAAAAAACCACAGCCAGAGCATTGGAAGAAAAAGGATTTGAAGTATATCTTCCGATTGTTCGTGAACGACGGAAATGGAGTGATCGAAAAAAATGGGTTGATATACCGTTATTCAAATCATATATGTTCGTCCAATGCGAACCTAAAAAAGGACTTTTTGTTCTTCAAACATCCGGTGTGGTTAAAATTATTAAATTTGGGAATGAAATTGCCCTTGTTAATCCAGCCACAATTCAAGCAATTAGGCTCATGATTGAAGGTGGCTATAATCCAACACCGATTGACTTTTTTATTGTTGGCGATAAAGTGGAAGTGCAGGAAGGTCCTATGAAAGGCATTGCAGGAGAAGTGGTTCGTGTGGATAAAGATGATCGATTGGTTGTTCGAGTGGATGCGATTCAACATTCTGTATCTGTTCAAATAAACCGAGGATTTTTAAAACCTATCAAATCATAATATTATCATGAAAAATGATTTTTCCATTATTATTATAGGAGCAGGCGTTGTTGGATTATCCATTGCAAGGTCGCTTGCGCTTAAAGGGCAATCAAATATACTGATTATTGAAAAGGAAGATCATTTTGGGAAAGGGATTTCTAGTCGCAACAGCGAAGTTATACACTCAGGTATCTATTATCCTCCCAATTCATTAAAAGCAGACTTATGCACGCAAGGTCGCGATCTACTTTATGACTATTGTGATTCAAATCAAATTTGGTATTCTCGCTGTGGCAAACTGGTTATTGCTCACCAGGGCCAAGAAGAAGAATTAGCAAAATTATATCTTAATGCTCAGAAGAATCATGTTCCGGAATTAGAAATGATTCATAAAGAAAATATTCAATTATTGGAGCCATCAATTAATGCAGAAACAGCCCTATTTATTGGTTGTACTGGCATTATCGATGCACATGCTTTAATGACTTCATTGAAAAGGGAATCGGATAATGCGGATCATAATACGTTATATAAAACTAAAGTTACGGGTGCAAAAACGATTGAATCTGGTTATGAAATTTCCATTGAAAATGCAATGGGAGAAATTGAAATTGCCACATCTGATTGGGTGGTAAATGCCAGCGGACTTGAAAGTGATCACTTGGCGCGATTTATCGCTCAAGGCGAAAGACCAACATTCCCGGAGTTACAGTATTCTAAAGGTGACTATTTTAAATTATCATCTAAATGGCGAAATCATTTTACACATTTAATATACCCATTACCGGATAAAAGACATGATTCATTAGGGATTCATTTAAGTTTTGATCAACTTGGGAATACAAAATTAGGCCCCAGTGCACATTGGCAAAGGAATCGTGATAAAGATTACCAGGTTGATTCTACCCATCTCGATTATTTTTTTGATGAAGGTTTTACATATATACCCGAATTAAAAAAGGAAGATTTATCTCCTGATTTTTCCGGTATTCGCCCTAAAATAAAAACAAATGATCATTCATTCTCCGATTTCTATATTTCCCATGAAGATGTTAAAGGGTTTCCGGGTTGGATTAATTTAATTGGGATTGATTCGCCAGGACTTACTTCTTCGCTAGCCATAGGTGAAAAGGTTGCTCAAATAGTCCATTCCGCTCTATAAGATATATTAAATTAGAGATACAATTTTCCATCATTAGAAGAGAGGTTCTAACCATGAAAAAGTATATCGCATCCCTGTTTGTTTCCTTCATACTTGTGCAAGGACTTGTATATGCTCACTGTCAAGTTCCGTGTGGAATTTATGACGATGCTGCTCGGATTGTACAATTACGTGAAGATTTTGCTACTATTCAAAAAGCGATGAATCAAATTGCCATACTAAATCAAAAAAGCGATGCTCAATCACTCAATCAAGCCACACGCTGGATTATGACAAAAGAAACACATGCTAATAATATTCAAAATAGTGTTTCAAGTTATTTTTTAACACAACGCATTAAAAGTAAGTCTGGAAAAGAATTTGATTCTTATGCTTCGCTCACAACATCTTTGCATCAAATATTAGTGTCAGCTATGAAGTGTAAGCAAACGGTTGATGTTCAACACGTTCAAAAAGGTTTAGACCGAATTAACGCTTTCATTGAATTGTATTTTGATGATCATGGGAAAAAGCATTTGATGGAAATGGATCATTAATGGTAGCAGATTTTCTGTTTATTATACGTTTTTTACAATAATGACTTAACCGTCACTTCTGTTTCAATAAAAAGACAAAAGCCCTAATCTCACGTCTTGAAACTAAGGCTTTGTTAAATGGCGGGAACGCCTGAGAATCGAACTCAGCTCCCGATTCATCACCGGGACAGCGGCTTTGAAGGCCGAGGTGGGCACCAGCCTCACACTCATTCCCAATATTATTTAGGGTCTATATAATACGCGATAATCCATTCCAAGTTTACGTTTTATTTCTTCCCCAGCTTTTTTAGCTTGTCTTTTGCTGGTATATCGAACAATCCTAACGGCATTTAATTTTTTGCCATTTGATTCTACTGTATGAATTTCAACATTATAACCAATTTGACTGGCTTGCAATCGAAGACGTTCTGCATTATTTAAATTTCCAAATGCACCAATTTGAATTATATATGGTTTTTTAACCATTTCTTTTTTAAGCAATTTTTTCGGAGCACGTTGCACCTTTTGATTTAAATCTAATTCGTATTTGTCCACAGCTAAGTTTGGATGAATACTTTTTATATAGGATATCCAATATCGAGCTGAATCACTCTCTCCTGTTGCATCAAAACTATTTACAAGTAAATCTACAGCTCGCTGAACGTTATGAGAATTGTGGTATTTTAATGGAATTATTTTAAAATGTTTCGCTGATTGTGAATACAAACCTCGAGCAAAATAATATTCCCCCACTTTCATAGCCGCTTCATGGGCAAATTTTGATTCTGGAAACTTTTCCAATAATTGTTGATATTGCGTGAGGGCATTATCGCCATTGGTTGTAATTAATGCTTTTAAATACCACACATCCGGATCATTGGGGTATTTGGACATCAATTCAGGCACTTGCTCCTTCACAGCAACAATTTGACCTTCATGAATCAGAGAAAGATACATATCAATATTCTGCGCATTTAATAATGATAAAAATATTGACAGCCATAGAATGCACTTACTCATTTGCTTTATTGATCCGTGACTTGCTCGATTATCTGATCGATTTGGTGAGACAGCTCCACGGGAGTTGAACCGTGTAAAGACAATTTTAGTTTCATCAATAAACCATGAATGCTGGGGTTATTTGAATCCAAGGATTGTTCAATCAAAGAAATAGCGGCCTGATGTTCGCCTTTCTCTTCTAATACATTGGCCAATTTTGCCACCGCTTCAATATTATCAGGATTTTCATCTAAAATTCTTCGATAAAACTTTTCTACTTCACTGTATCGACCTAAATCGAATAAAGCTGATTCAATTTTTGAAAAAACTTTTACACTTTCAGACGGGGATAAATGGGCGAATTTTTCCCAACTGTCAATTGCTTTAACTAAATCTCGAGCTTCAGAAAAAATATCGCCTAAATAATAGTGTGGTAATCCAAAATCGCGTGCATCTTTAATCGCTTTTAGAAAAAGAGATTTAGCTCCATGGCTATCTCCGGATTCCATCTTCTCTAAACCTTCATAAACTTTATATTGCGCGACTTGAAATGGATTTTTCTCCTGAGATTGTTTTTGTATAATTTTCGCCCATTTTGTTGCTGTTTTCCAATCGTGATCTTTTTCAGCTACTTCAAGAAGAAATTGGGACGCCCATATATTTTTCTTGTCCAATTGAAGAATCTTCTCCCCTTCCTTCTTGGCACGTGCAATAAATCCTAATTCATTATAATCCATTGCCAGAGCTTGGTGGATTTCGACTCTTAAGGGTTTATCTAAATGAGGACGAACGGTTAATGATTGGTGGATTTTTACAGCTTGTTCTGGATGATCATCACGTAAAATATTGCCCATTTGCAAATAAGCTGTAACATGGTCAGAATCTTGTTTTACCACATCACGTAATAATTTCAATGCGTGGTTTCGATCTGAACGTACCATGGCATTTAATGCTTCAGTATATAAATATTCTATTTTGGGTGTTGGGTCAGATTTAAATCTCAAATAAATAAAAAGAATTCCTAGAGAGGCTAACCCAAGTATGATTAAAGTAATCCATGTATTCAAAGTGATTAATCTCCATCCTCGAGATCATAGATACCTTCATCAATGGCTACATTTCGTAAATCATTTAATTCATCTGTTAAAATTCGGTTTTTATTTTGTAGGGCACGGATATCATTTTTTGCACTCAATATTGAAACAACAGCAGCTAAAAATCCGATTAAAACTCCCACAGTTAATGCGCCAAGCATAATCATGGATACAGGTGCACTTTCATATTCATGAAAAATCAAATTAACATATACTTGGGAATTCTCTCCAGCATTTTGTGTGAGAAAATAGACGAGAATGAGAACGGTGAGTATTCCACCAAAAATTTTTACAAGTTTCATTAAGCTGCCTCCGCTTTATTAATAAGTTTTCCATGAAGGGTTACCCCTTTTGCTTCAATAATTTCTACAGGAACAATATCTTTTACTTGGGCCAATCCTTTATCAAATATAACCCATTTATTCGCATCAATTCGCCCAGCCCATTGATCTTTTGACCGTTTACTTTCTTTTTCCACAAGAACAGATTCTGTGTGTCCAACAAATGATTTGTTTCGCGCCAAAGTATGGTTTTTTTGGAGTTCAATGACTTCAACAAGTCGCGATTGCTTTTCAGCTTCGGGAACGCGATCATCATATTCTGAAGCTTTTGTGCCACGTCGGGGTGAATATTTAAAATTAAAAGCTGAATCAAACTTTACATGATTCATTACTTCAATGGTTTCGGCAAAATCGCTTGCAGTTTCACCGGGGAAACCAACTATAATATCTGTACTAATGCCCACATAAGGAAGTTTTTGGCGAATTTTATCTGCTAATCTCATAAAATGATCTTTTGTATAGGTACGATTCATCCTTTTTAAAATTGTATCCGATCCTGCTTGAAGAGGTAAATGAATATAATTACAAATGTTATCATATTGCCCCATTACATTTAATAATGGATCCGTAATATCTTGCGGATGGGGTGAAGTATACCGGATTCTTTTTACGCCATCAATCTGTGCAACTGATTCCAATAAACCATGAAATTCTTTGCCTTCATGACGATAGGAATTCACATTCTGTCCAAGTAATGTAATCTCGACAAATCCTTCTGATACCGCTTGCGTTACTTCTGTAATAATGCCTTCAACACTTCTACTTCTTTCTCGTCCACGGGTGAAAGGGACAATACAGAATGTGCAAAATTTATCACACCCACGCATAATGGAAATCCAAGCATTTATGCCTTCTTTTCGGCTAGGGAATAAATCATCATAAACTTCAAATTTAGATAATGTTGTATCCACTTGACTTTGTTTAATCGTTTGCTTTCGGGAAAGTAGTTCTGGTAAACGTCGATAAGAATCGGGGCCTAGAACAATATCGACATAAGGTTTATTTTCTAAAATATCATGCTTTAAACTTTGAGCCATACAACCTAAAACACCAATTAATACTTCAGGTCGCTTTTGTTTTATTAAATCATAACGGCCCAATTGAGAGTGGACTTTTTCTTCCGCATGTTCTCGAACAGAACAAGTATTGACAAATATTACATCAGCTGATTCTAATGATTCTGACTGGATATAACCTTGCTTTTGCAATAAGCCTTCAACAAGTTCGGAGTCAGCTACATTCATCTGGCAGCCGTAAGTTTCTATAAAATACGATGAATTCATGACAGGGATGTATCCCTAGATTTATTTAGATGCGTCGGAGAAGAAATAGTCCAACGGGTTTTGAGGAGACCCATAATAATGGACTTCATAATGGAGATGTGGCGCAGTCGAACGCCCTGTATTTCCTGTATAACCAATAATATCGCCCCGCTTCACTTTTTGTCCCGTTCTCACTTTTAATTTGGACAAATGAGCATAAATAGTTGTGTATCCATATCCGTGATCTACTTTTATATGATTCCCAAAACCACCCACATAATAAGCTCTTTTTACTTCGCCATCCGCAGGAGCAATAATGGGGGTTCCGGTTCTAACAGTAATATCTTGACCTTGGTGGAACCTTTTTTTATGATCAATGGGGTCCGTTCTATACCCGTAAGATGAATTTAAATAGCCACCTTCAATTGGACGGATGGATGGAATGGCTCGAATACGATCAACATCTGTTTTAACTTGATCATAAATGTTTTCATAACTAATCAATTCTAGGTTTACTTTTCGCGATAATTTGTCAATATCAAATTCAAGCGCCATTAATTCTTTATTGACAGCCGGAGCAAGATTATCCATGGATAAAGATTTTTCAGACATAATTCCCCCGATACCTAATTGTCTGATTTCTTTATCAATATCGGGCATTCCTGCATAGGTTCGAACAGCTTGATCTTTTTCTTCTAAGGCTATTATTTGGCTATCTAAAAAATCTAAACGCGTTTTTAAAGCATCTAAATTTTGGGATACACTGTGGTAATTTTGTTTGAATTCAGCCAATCGCTTTTGATAAAGCAATTTACTAAGGCTATCTGCACTAAAGAATAATACCGCCCCCAACAACACAATGGTCGTCGACAAAATGGCGATAAATTGAACACGGGAAAAATGCACTTGTTTTACACCTTTCTCGGTCTCTCTATGGATAATATACCGGCTGGTCGGAAAAATTTGTTTCATTTAAGATTATTTATAATCCTCGGATCGCTGATTTTACGAAGGATTAGTCTGTACTTTCAACCGGTTTATCATCGGGCACTTCTTCGGTGATTATTTCTTCTTTTGGCTCAATTTCGTCTTGTCCATCGACGGGTATATTCACTTCAACTGCTTCTGAAACACTTTCTTCATGTTCATCAGAATCTGGAATTGAATCTAGATCTGCTTTTCTTTCAAGGATCTTTTCCCTTAATTCATCAATTTTATCGACATAATTAAAAAATTCTGCATTGCCTGTAAAGTTTACAATATTATCGTCTTTAGCTTGGTCGTAAACATGTTGACCCAATAGTTCCGTTTGTTTATCCATTTCTTTACCTAATTGATGGATATCCAATTTGATTTTTGAAATACGGGTTAATTCTTCTGTTTTAGCAACAGCAACTTTACTCATTTCTTCGGCTTTTTCGACCGCAGAACTTCCCCATTCTTTCATATTTTCTTTTAAATCATCCCATAATTTTGACATGGTTTCATCCTCTTCTAAAATTTCATTATTTTTACTGTAAAAAAATTACACTTGTTTGTAGAAAAAACAAGCATATTCCATTTCCTGGTTCGAAGGTATGTTTAGCTCATTGTGAATCATTTTTTTTCAAACGGATTATTCAATGCATAGGTCATTTTTTTGTCAATTAAATAATCTCTCACTTGATTACAAACAGCTAAAGAAACGCCTTCTTTCGCTTCTAAAGTTGATGCGCCTAAATGGGGTGTTAAAATGCAATTAGGTATATTTAATAACGGATGGTTTTCATCAATGGGCTCTTTTTCAAAAACATCCATTCCCGCTCCTGCAATGATGTTTTGGTTTAATGCAGTGGCTAAATCATTTTCATGAATAATGCCTCCTCGCGCAACATTAATAATACGTGCTGTGGGTTTCATCATGTTAAAACGATCCAAATTAAATAAATATTTTGTCTCATTTACCAAAGGAACGTGAAGTGAAATAAAATCTGATTCCTGAGTTAGTGTATCCAAATCAACCATTTTTAATTCATTAATGTTAAAATCTTTTTGAGTTAAAAAAGGATCATATCCAATCATATTCATGCCAAAAGCACTAAATCTTTTTCTGACTTCGCACCCAATTTTTCCGCATCCAACAATGCCAAGTGTTTTACCAAATAATTCTGTACCCACTAAAGCATGACGATTCCAATGTCCCTGATTTAAACTTTCATGTCCTTGAGCCAAATGACGCGAAACCGCTAAAATCATTCCAACAGTATGTTCTGCAGCCGAGATGGTATTTACGGCAGGGGTATTCATTACAATAATTCCGAGACGAGTTGCCGTGGGAATATCAATATTGTCAACACCGACACCCGCTCTCCCAATGATTTCCAAATTCGCAGCCTTATTGAGTGCTTCTTCATCTGGTTTGGACCCACTTCGGATGACCCAACCATGTACTTCGGGCAAAACAGACATCCATTCTTCCCTTGCAGAATGAGCATAATCTAATACATCAAACCCGGCTTTTTCCAGAATAGCATAGCCTGATTCGGCAATTGGATCTGTTACTAAAACTTTTTTCACGAATCTTTTGCAATTTTGTTTAAAGCGGATCCTTCTTTAAACCATTCTATTTGAATATTAGATAATGAATGGGATAATGTGCCAGAATCAACAGAACCATCCAAATGGGTCATAATCATTTCGTGTTTACTTCCTGTTGCAAGAGAATCCAAACCTAAAATATCCACTCGATCATTTTCCTGAATGAGATTATAAGTATTTTTATCATCGAATGTAAAAGGAAGAATCCCTTGTTTTTTTAGATTCGTTTCTGCGATTCGAGCAAAACTTCGCGTAATAACGGCTTTACATCCTAAATGCCGAGGTTCCATAGCTGCATGTTCACGGCTAGATCCTTCGCCATAATTTTCATCACCAATGACGACCCAACCGGTCTGATTTGACTTATAATACCTCGCAATTTGATTAAATGATTGGCCCGTTTCTCCATTAAGAATATTTGTGCCGTGTCCCACTTCATCCGTAAAACTATTGACGGCTCCACTATACATATTTCCGGAAATATTGTCCAAATGGCCTCTGAATCTTAACCAAGGACCTGCTGGAGATATATGATCTGTAGTGCATTTTCCTTTTGCCTTTACTAATACAGGTAATTGACAAAAATCATTCCCATCCCATTTTATAAATGGCTTTAATAGTTGCAATCGTTCACTTTCAGGATTTACAACAACTTGAATATCTTTTCCAGATTTGGGAGGCGCCACAAACCCAAATTCGCCAGGATCAAACCCATCCTTTGGTAATTCTTTTCCAACAGGATGACTTAGCATGACCTTTTCTCCGTTTTCATTTATTAACGAATCCGTTTCAGGATTAAAGCTCATGGATCCAGCTATAGCTAAAGCAGTTACAATTTCCGGACTTCCAATAAATGCATATGTGCCTGAATTCCCATCAGCTCTCTTGGCAAAATTTCGATTGAAGGATGTTATAATAGAATTTTTCTTTCCATCTTCCATGCCATGTCGCTTCCATTGACCAATACACGGTCCACATGCATTCGCCAAAACGGTTCCACCTAATTCTTCCAGAATCGCTAATTGACCATCTCGTTCAATAGTGGCTCGTATTTGTTCAGATCCTGGAGAGATCATGAAGGATGATTTTGCTTTTAATCCTTTTGATAGCGCTTGTTTTGCAACGTGAGCTGCTCGTTCAATATCTTCATAAGATGAATTCGTGCAACTTCCAATTAATGCGACACTCAAAACATCCTCATATTCCTGCTCAATAACATCCGTTTTCATTTGAGAAATGGGATGGGTCAAATCCGGTGTAAATGGACCCACAATGTGTGGCTCTAGTTCCGATAAATTTATTTCAATAATTTCGTCATAATAAGCTTCAGGATTTTCCAATACTTCATCATCTGCACGTAAATGCGTTTTAATGCCATCGGCTAAATCCGCAACATCCGATCTTTCTGTTTGTCTTAAATAAGTTCCCATTTTTTCATCATAAGGAAAAACAGATGTTGTTGCGCCTATTTCAGCGCCCATATTTGTGATGGTTGCTTTTCCAGTGCAACTAATTGATTTTGTTCCAGGACCAAAATATTCAACAATTTTCCCTGTACCACCTTTGACAGTCATAATTCCTGCTAATTTTAAGATGACATCTTTTGCGGATGTCCAGCCCGATAAAGAACCGGTTAATTTAACGCCAGTTACACCGGGCCATTTCAGTTCCCAAGGCATTCCAGCCATAACATCCACAGCATCAGCACCGCCCACTCCAATTGCGACCATACCTAAACCACCCGCATTTACTGTATGAGAATCAGTCCCAACCATCATTCCGCCTGGAAAAGCATAATTTTCTAAAATAACTTGGTGAATAATTCCCGCTCCGGGTTTCCAAAAACCAATGCCATATTTTTGACTCACGGAATGTAGAAATGCATACACTTCTCCATTTACTTTCTCCGCCGTTGCTAAATCACTTAAAGCACCTACTTCTGCTTGAATTAAATGATCACAATGGACGGTGGAAGGGACCGCTGTTTGCTGCTTCCCTGCTGACATAAATTGCAATAAAGCCATTTGTGCCGTTGCGTCTTGCATAGCCACACGATCAGGATTGAAATAAGCATATGTTTCAAATCGCGTTGGCTTTTTTGAAAATGGTTCAGCTAAGTGTGCAAATAGAATTTTTTCTGTAAATGTAAGTGGTCGCCCTAAAAAGGATCGAGCATTTTCTACCTTTTCCCCAAATGTGCTATAAACATCTTTTATCATCCGTAAATCGAACATGAATTTCATCCTTTTGTCATCAATTGCTATATGTGGAACCCAAACCATTTTAAATCGTTTGGAATTAGACGTTGAAGTTACAGAATCAATACGAGAGTTTTCAATGCGAAGTCATGAATAGTTACCATAAATTTTGAATGAAGATAAAATGAAATATTTTCTTATTATAGTTACCCTTTTTCAGGTGGGCTTTGCAAAAAGCTCCCAAAGTATTCAAAGAAATGATGCTGAACAATTTTCTTTTGATGTTATGACCGAACCACGAAACGTTGATGATTTGCGACATAAATCTTTTTTAATTGGTTTACCAAACAAATCTATACCTCATGTATCTGTTCAATATTTAGAACCGACCGAATGTCCATTTGATTGTTCTTCTCTCCAAAGTGAAGCGGAATTTTGGGCCCAACAGCAAAAAGTACAATCGTTAGAAACGGCTACATTTGTTATTTCTCCCGTTAAAGGGAATAATCAATATTATAAAAAAATTCGAATCCAAATGAATTTCGGAAATTTCCAGGAAGAATTCCAACCGCCCACAAAAAATCAAGCCATCCTTTTATCGCCTCAAATTATGAATTGGGATTATGCTAAAAACTGGATTCAACCTCAATCGCGAAAAAGAATGCAAACCAGTTCATTCCCGGCAGGTACATGGTTATCGTTTCATATTGAAAAAGATGGAATGGCGAAAATATCCTACAATTCTATATCTTCCATATATAATCAAACATCCACCATTGACCCTCGATCCATTATGCTTTTTACCGGACCAGAATTAGGCAGGTCGAAAACACAAGCAACAAATCAACCCATCCAAGATAATCTGGTTGAAATAGGTTTATTTATTTCAGGTGAAAATGATGGTACATTTGATTCTAATGATGAAATATTCTTCTATGGGAAAGGAGCCAGCGGTTATAATGTTATGAGCGGATCCGTTGTATTTAATCAAAATTTATATTTCACGCATAATACCTATTATTTACTCATCCCCAATGACACTTCTCTTCGAGGAAATAGAATTACAGATGAAACAATCCCCGACGAAATTACTCTATCAATCGATTATGGTTTAAATTACATCCACCAGGAAATCGATTTAGTTAACCCGGCTCAATCAGGGTTAGGATGGGCATCAAGCCCTATTCCCCATAATGGAACTTATTCTTTAGATTTAAATATGCCTTCCCCAAAAACGACAATCGATGCCACCGTTACTATGGGGTTTCTTGGTGGCGAATTAACGCCCACGTCCTATCATAATACCAATCATAGAATCTATTGTTATTTTGGTTCTGTCATTTCAGGAAATCATACGGCGTATGCATCTTGGTCATCAATCGGGACACATACGGCAAACTTCATCATTCCTGGTACGAATTTATCAATTGGAATTAATTCACTCTTTGCCGTTAATTCATCTAGCAATAGCAATTCTCAACCCTATTTTGATTATATAAACCTTCAATATGGTCGTCAATTGATGGCAAATGAGTCTTATGATTTTTATTCACCCATTCAAGGGACAAAAGTAAGATTTGTTCTTGATGGTTCTCCTTCCAGCTTAATGCATATTTGGGATATTTCAGATGTTCAAAACCCAAAAGCAATGACACTTGTAGAAAGTTCGGGATTAACCACATTTGATATTCAAACAATGTTTGCATCCCCAAATCATTTCACTGTTTTTAATACAGATGACTTAGTACCCATTTCTTCCTTGACAAATGAAGGTTCAATGTCTTTTTCTACGTTAAGAAAAGAAAATGAACTTGCTGATCATATTGTCATAGGCCCAGAGTCATATCGTGAAAGTGCACAACGATTATTAGATTTAAGGACTCCTGCAGTTTTTGCAAGCATTGAAGATATATATAAAGAATTTACGGCTGGCAATGAAGATCCGATGGCCATACGAACTTTTATTCAATGGACACAGGAATATTGGCAAAGCCCCAAACCTTATTCCGTTTTCTTGATTGGTGATGCCGATTTTGATTATAGAAATATTTCAGGAGAGTCTGGAAACATAATTCCAACTATTGAAGTAGGAACTTCTTTTTCGTGGGCTACAGATGATCGATTAGCGACATTATATGGCTCAGTCCCAGAATTAGCTTTGGGCCGGTTCCCTGCACGCAACTTAGGTGAATTTGAAGATTATATAGATAAAATCCTCGACGCGGAAACGTCCCCTGAACTTGGAGCTTGGCGTCAACGTGTCACTCTTATTGCTGACGATGGCGCTCGCCCCGAAAAAGAAACCTGGGAAATTGGAACGGGAAAAAGTCATACTTACAATTCAGAAGATTTAGCTTCTTTGATCCCGCCCACCATCGAAATAAATAAATTATATATGTTAGAATTTCCTGAAGAAAGTGATGCGTCCGTATATGGTGTTGTAAAACCTGAAGCAACACAAGCTGTCATAAATGCTTTAAATGAAGGAACAGCCATTATCAATTATATTGGACATGGATCTTCAACTCAATTGGCCCAAGAGCGATTACTTTATTTAGATAGAGGCGATATTCAATTAATGAATACAGGAAATAAATATCCTTTATGGATTGTGGGTACATGCTCCTTCGGTCATTTTGATGATTTATATATTGAATCCTTTTCTGAAGAACTTGTTCGAACACCCATGAATGCTGCCGTGGCTGTTATTAGCACAACTCGAAAAATAACCGTATCCGGCAATGCAAATTATTCGGAAGATTTATTTTCAACAATTTTTCCGAATGGAGGTGTTTCTTCCTTGCCCATTGGTTCAATATTAAGAAATATAAAAACAGGATATGGCGAAGGAGAATATTTTACATTATTTGGTGATCCAGCCATGAAAATGCCAATACCCACTGACACATTATCTATATCGTCCATTTCTCCGGACACAATTGAAACTTTAGCTTTGGGCACATTCACAGGGCAACAAATGGCTGTGGCGGAAACTGGCACTGGTATTGTATCTTTACGAGATGCCAAAAGAACCGTTTCTCGCGAATACAATATTGCTTCTACAACTCAATCCGTTACTTATACTCTCTCTGGCCCTCTTTTATTCAGAGGCCAATTTTCTTTTTCGGGGAATGATTTAAGTGGAAACTTTCGAATTCCATTAGATATTTCCTATTCAGATGAAAATGCGGAAATGAATATATATATTTATAGTCATGATGGATTAGGGGAAGCATTAGGGAACCACGGGAATATTCCTTTAAGGGGCGGGAATGTCACATCGGATACGCAAGGTCCTATTATTTCGTTCGAAACACAAGACGGGAGAATTATTTCAACAGGAGATCATATCGATAAAGATAATCCAATTGTTATTAGACTAACAGATGCAATGGGAATTAATTTAACAAACGAAATTGGTCATGAAATTATGTTAACAGATTTACGGAATCAAAATACCACCAATATTACGAATGATTTTATTTACGATATTAATAGCATTACCACAGGAACTATTCCCTTTACCCTGTCACCAAATGATTCCGAAATTGAATTCACAATAAAAGCATGGGATAGTGCAAACAATTCTTCAGAGCAAACATTATCTCTAAATGTAACTGAATTACAATCATTGGGTTTATTTAACATTTTTAATTACCCAAACCCATTTGCTCAAGAAACTCAATTCACTTTTGAAATAAATCAATCGGCCGATATTTCATTGGCAATCTTTACATTAGGTGGACGGAAAATAATGGAATTTGATCCCGTTGTATATATGTCTGGGTACCATACAATCGATTGGAATGGAAAGGATGCTTTCGGAGGACAATTAGCCAACGGTGTTTATTTATACCGAATCCAAGCAGAAGCTAACGGCGAAAAAGTTTCAACAATCGGGCGGATTGCAAAGTTTAGATAATAAAATGACAAAACCGCCAAAAATAATATTAGCATCAACATCACCTCGAAGAAAACAGCTCTTGGAACAAATCGATTTTTCCTTTGAAATTATCCCAAGTACGATTTATGAAGATTTTAACATATCGCTAAAACCCAAAAACTTTGCAATGCATTATGCAGAATTGAAAGCGAAAGATGTTGCATCTAATTATACAGATGCATTAGTAATAGGGGCAGATACAATTGTTGTATATGATGATAAAATTCTAGGGAAACCCAAAGATAAAAACGAAAGTTTCGATATGCTTACCATGCTTTCCGGCAATACACATAAAGTAATAACAGGTGTTTCAATTCAATGGCAATCATGCAATATTTCCGAAACTTTTGCTGAAGAAACATTCGTCACTTTTCGCGAAATTAGCAAAAGCGATATACTCTATTATATTAGCACTTACAATCCTTTAGATAAAGCTGGGAGTTATGGTATTCAAGATTGGTTTTCGGTCTATGTGAAAGAAATCAAAGGGGACTTTTATAATGTAATGGGTTTCCCCTTATCGTCTTTTTATCAAAGGTATAAACGGATAATTGAAGCCGATGATTAAGATTAACGATCAATTATCTATTTCAGAAAAGGAAATCCAATTTGATGCAATTCGAGCCTCCGGTCCAGGGGGACAGCATGTCAATAAATCTTCTACAGCTATTCAATTAAAATTTGATTTAAACACATCATCTCTAACGAATGATATTCTAACTCGACTTAGGGTTATCGCGGGCTCACATTTATCGACCAATGATGTTATAATCATTAAGGCTCAAAACCACCGATCACAAAGGATGAATAAAACAGATGCACTGGATCGACTATTACGAATGATTGCCCAAGCAGCAATAAAGCCTAAAATCAGAAGACAAACCCGCGTTCCTATAAAAGAAAAAGAAAAGCGGCTGAGAAATAAGCGACATCAAAGTCAAAAGAAAGAGTTTCGAAAATATCCAAATGTTGAAAATGACTAAAAACAGTTGTTTTATGGATTGTCACCCAAGACTCCTTCTGTTAATTTCACCTGCGAAATTTTAGACTATGGCTCAATTTTACTTAGAATTAAAGGTGTTACGTGAATCTCGAGGAATCTCCTTAGAAGAGCTCGAATCCCGTACTAAAATCAATATCCGTTATTTACGGGCTATTGAAAAGGGTGAGTTCGATGTGATAGAAGTGCCTTATTTACGTTTATTCCTTAGGGCTTATGCAGAAGAAATTGGTGGCGATTCTGTGAATGCATTGGAACAATTAGACTCTTTTAATGGGACTGTAAAAAAACCACTTCAAATAGTTCAAGAAGAGCTAAAAGATGATGTTCCAGGCTACCCGTCTCAGGATGCCAATGAAAAGATAAATTCTTCTTTCCAAACAGATCAAAAACTGAGGCAAGATATTATAAAAGGAAGTGTGTTACTTTTAATTTTTATTTTTGCTATTGTTATTTTCAGATCCATTTTTACAGAAGAAAGTAGTGCGCAGCTCGAACCAGCATCAACGAATTCTGCATCAGTAGAATCAACGATATCAGAATCCATTATTTTGGCAAAATACCGTGCAATCGCTTCAAGTAACGCCATGGTTCAAGTCGAACCCCCTTTCTTTATCACCATCCAGTCAAGCGAACAAATAAACATTTTATTTTCATTTGACAATGGCGCAAGTCAAACAATTACATTATTTGCAGGTGTTAATAAAACTTTACCTCCTTTTGTCGAGTCCGCAAATATCTTATTCCCTAAATCATTGGGCGTAACTACTCTTATTAATGGTATCAGCCCAGGGAAAATAGACGAGCAAGAACACCCCGTCCGCCTTGAAATCATTAATGCACCTCCTAGCGTAAAAATCACCCATTACGCTCCAAGCTTCAATTAAATAACCCACAAAAACCCATATCTGTTATACCCCTATCAAATAGGGACTTCCAGCATTTATATTAAAATAATTATTAATAATTATTGACATTATTCTTACAAGTAAGTAAGATAGTGGGTAGTTGTGGGTAACTTTCCCTTTTAAACAATGACTTTAAGTGCTAACAGATTCATTGGCGAATACGCCTATTCAATTGATGCGAAAGGTCGCGTCAATATTCCTGCCAGATTCAGGCAGGCCCTCTCAGTTGAAAATGAGGGGACCTTTTTTACAACGCGTGGTTTTGATCGTTGCATCTATGTTATTCCAGCCATCATTTGGATGGATATGGAAACGGAACTCAGCAATCTTTCTTCCGTCTCGGGAATCAATAGAACCTTTATCCGAAATCAAACGCGACATGCTTCATCTTCCACATATGATAAGCAGGGACGAATTACTCTTCCTACGTCCCTGCTTGAGTACGCTGGTATTGACAAAGAAGTAGCCATTATTGGCATGATTAATAAAATTGAAATTTGGAATCCTGATATCTTAGCAGAAAATGATCAAAACAATCTTAACCTAGATTCAAATGCATATGATGATTTGGCCGGAAAAATTATACTCTAATGAATTCATTGCCATCTCAGGAAACGCAATTACCGCATATTCCTGTAATGGTCGACGAGGTATTGACTTACCTCAGTATCAACCCCAATGGAGTTTATGTGGATGGAACCGTCGGAGCAGGCGGCCATTCCAAACATATTCTCAATCAGCTTTCTCCCGCAGGAACTCTCGTTGGATTTGACCGGGACCAAGAGGCCTTGGATATTGCCAAGAAAACCCTTTCCGCCTCTCCATCTCGGATCAAACTCGCCTGCGCGTCATATCACACATTCCCAACGTTTCTTCGGAATGAAGGAATTCCAAGCGTGAATGGTTTTTTACTCGATTTAGGGCTTTCGTCTATGCAACTCAATGATGCATCCAGGGGATTTGCGTTTTCAAAGAGCGGTCCACTTGATATGAGATTTGATCAGACGGCGGAACTTGACGCTGAATCATTAATTAATTATAGTTCTGAAGAAGAATTGGCCAATATTATATATGAGTTTGGAGAAGAAAGATTGTCTCGTCGAATTGCAAGGTCCATCGCGCAGAAAAGACCCATATCCACCGTTGACGACCTTTATGACGCAGTGCGATCGGCAACGCCTCCGCAACATAGGAATAAATCCTTAGCGCGTGTTTTTCAGGCATTTCGTATTGCTGTTAATCAAGAACTCGAAAAAATTGAGTCCTTTTTAGCTCATTTTATGGATTCTTTAACTGTCGGCGGCCGAATTGTAATTATGAGTTATCATTCGCTCGAAGATCGCATGGTAAAGCATTCATTTAAATCACTTAAGCAAGCAGGAGTATTAAAAGTGCTCACAAAAAAACCCATTATGGCAAGTAAAGAAGAAATCGAAATCAACCCGAGATCGCGAAGCGCAAAATTACGTGCTGCTGAAAGGATTATCTAATGGCTCGTCGAAGAAAGTCAAAAAAACAAAATGAAATATTTCAAACAGCCATGTTCTTTGTGTCTACTATTGGTGTCATTGCTTGTCTGATTATTTATCTTTGGGTTTACACGGAAATTGATGAATCATTGTTGGCAATTGAAATTCAAAATTCCACTGTTGCAGAAATTTCAAATGAAATTGAAGAATTAAAAAGTAGTATAGAAATGTTATCGCGCCCTGATGTTATTTCGCGAAAAGCAAAAAGCCAGCTTGGGATGGTTGTAGCTCATCCGGAAACACTTTCAATAAAGTTGAATGCAGGATTGTTGAATTCGCTATGACAAAGACATACCTAAAATATCGAAATCGTGTAACGGTGATTTCCAGCTTTGTGCTAATTAGCTGGGCGGGACTTTCATTCCGTTTATTCGATATTATGGTATTAAATGGTGAAGAATTTCATCGTATCGGACTAAAGCAAGGCCTCATTGAATTAACTATTCCTGCAAATCGCGGCAATATTGTAGATCGAGATAATCGCCCCTTAACTCGAAATATTATTCATTATACCTTAGCTGCAAATCCACAGAAAGTAGATGATAAAAAAGCACTCGCAGAATTAATTCACAATCGAACAGGTAAAGGTGTCGATTCCTATTTAAACAAATTAAACAGAAAAGGAAAATTTGTTTATTTGGAAAGGAATTTAAGTAAAGAAGTTTTGGGCTCGCTAATTGGAGTTCAGATAGATGGGTTTCAAATAAAACGACAGTATAGGCGCTATTATCCTCACGAAACTATCGGTTCACAAATATTAGGATATACCAGTGTAGATGATGATGGCATTGCCGGTTTAGAAAAAGATTTCAATCAAGATTTAAAAGGGGAATCTGGCGCCATAGTTAAATCAAAAAATGGACATGGAAAAACTCAACTATCCCCTAACCTTCCTTACACTCCGCCTAGGGATGGGAATAATATTCAATTAACGCTCGACTTAGAATACCAATCTATTTTACAGGAAGAATTAAACAGACGGATTAAGGAAACAGGCGCCAAAACAGCCACTGGGATTATTATGAATCCACAAACAGGTGAAATACTTGCAATGGCAACAGAGCCAGGATTTAATAATAATCAATACTCTGAATCATCCGTGGAATACCATAGAAACCGTGCCATAACGGATCAATTTGAACCAGGTTCAACATATAAAGTTGTTCCTGCTGTAGCCGCTTTTGATCAAAATGTTGTGGACTTAACGGAAGAGTTTAATTGTGAAAATGGTTCATTCATGTATAAGAATATTCCGATTCGAGACCATGAAGAATATGGATTACTTACATTTCCTCAAGTCATGGAACATTCAAGCAATATTGGAATTATTAAAATTGCCGAACGCCTTGGGCAAGATGAGTTATATAAATATTCTCGCGAATTTGGTTTTGGGTCACAAACAAGAATTTCATTCAGGGGCGAATCTTCCGGTTCCCTAAAACCCATCAATCGGTGGAGCCAAATTTCCCTCGGACAAATTTCTATGGGTCATGAAGTTGGTGTAACTGCTCTCCAATTAGCGACAGCTTACTCAGCAATCGCTAATGGTGGATTTTTAGTAGTACCTAAAATTACTCGTCAAATTATGAGTCCTGATGGGGATATAATTCGAAAAGAAAATTATGAAATCACTCGGAAAGTAGCTACCCGTGAAACGATGGATGAAATAACTAAAATGCTGTGTCGAGTTGTAAAAACCGGAACAGGTACGGGAGCTGAAATTGCTGGGTGGAATGTGGCGGGGAAAACCGGAACTGCTCAAAAATATATGGACGGAAAATATTCAAATACAAAATTTATATCAAACTTTGTTGGATATCTTCCAGCGGATAACCCTCAACTTCTAGGTGTCTTCGTATTGGATGAACCTAATGCGGGCTTTCATTGGGGAGGGATTGGTGCCGCCAAAATATTTAATCGCGTCATGACTCGGGTTATTAGTATGGATGATGAAATTAAGCCTCCATCAAAAAAACATTATTCGTCCCCAAAAAACAAAGCTGATATTATACTTGTTGATGCATCTGTAAAAATTGCTGAGAATATTTCTAATCATCCAGTTCCGCTGTGGACGACTGCTAGTGTGGCTAAAACTATCATGCCAGAACTTCGTGGGATGAGTATGCGAAAAGCGATGACAACACTTCGAAGATCGAATTTGAAGTACAAATTAGATGGATCTGGAAGTGTTGCATGGCAAAGTCCGGGGCCGGGAACTTATGTATCATCTGGAACCGTATGTAGAGTAGGGTTAAAATAATGCAATCACTCCATACGCTCATCGATCATCTCCTTCCCACAGAACTCAATGATTGGCCAGATGTTTCTGTTTCGGGTATTAAAATCAATTCTAACACGGTTGAGCCCGGAGATTTGTTTGTAGCCATCCCAGGTACAAAAGTTGATGGGCATGATTTCGTCCAAGATGCAATTGATAAAGGTGCCACTGCAATTGTATCAAATGGGCGTGATTTGGGTGCACTTCCTGTCCCCCAAGTCAAAGTAGCCAACCCTCGGAGAGCTGCATCCGCATTGGCCAATTTATACTATGAGCAACCTAGTAAAGAATTAACGATCATTGGTATTACGGGTACGAATGGAAAAACAACCATTGCGTCTATTCTTACATCTATACTAACAGAAGCCGGTTTTCAAACAGCGCAAATGGGAACATTAGGACTAATTGCAGATGGCTTTCCACAAGAAAAAGATTTAACAACATCGGATCCCATAACATTACATAAAACGTTTCGTTCTTTAATCGATGCAGGATATTCGCATGTTGTCATGGAAGTGTCATCCCATGCTTTATCACAGTATCGTGTTGCTGATGTTCAATTTAATATTGCCGTATTCACAAATCTTACTCCAGAACATTTAGATTATCATCATACGATGGAAGATTATTTCTTAGCTAAATCAAAATTATTTTCAATGCTCGGGTTGGATGCGACGGCTATAATAAATGTTGATGATTTAAGCGGGAAAAGATTATTAGAGATTTCAACAGCTCCCGCATTAACCGTTTCACGGTATGAAGAAAAAGATATTCATTTTACACACGTTTCATCTTCTCTTGAAGGAATAGAAGGTGACATTACGGCAGGAACTCAACAATACCCAATTAAATCGTCTTTAATTGGGACTTTCAACCAAGAAAATATTATACTCGCCGTTTCGGCAGCCCATGCGCTTGGCATTGAACCCAAGAAAATATCTAATGGTATAACACGATTAAAAAGTGTAGCCGGTCGCATGGAATCCATCACTTTGCGGAAAGGTGGTGTCGTTATAATTGATTACGCTCATACATCCGATGCTTATGAAAAGGTATTATCGACAATTCGAGCGATTGTACCTGTAGGAAAAAGTATTTTTGCCGTATTTGGAGCAGGCGGAGACAGAGATAAATCAAAACGACCCGAAATGGCAAGAATTGCAGAAAAATACTGTGACCATTGTTACGTAACACCCGACAACCCCCGGACAGAAAACCCCGACTCAATTTGTAATGAAATTATAGCAGGGTTTTCGACAGATCATTATACTGTTTATCAAGATCGATCCATTGGACTCAAAGATGCTTTGAACCGACTTGGTCATGGGGATGTTACCATTGTTCTGGGAAAAGGTCGAGAAGCATATCAGGAAATAAACGGAATCAAATTTCCTTATTCTGATTTAGAAATAATTGAGGCTTTTCGATGAGAATTGATATAAAAAATCCAGAAAAATTCAGTCAAATTTTCACTAAGGTTACTGGGCAAATTTTAAAAACACCTGTAACGGGAATTGTAACAGATAGTCGCGAATGTCAAGAAGGCGATTTATACATTGCATTAACTGGAGAACGCGTTGACGGCCATCGTTTCTTGGAAACGGTCAATGATTTGGGCGCTTCTGTAGCATTGGTAGCTCAATCAAATGACGCCATTTTAAGAATGCAGCAAGTGGTTGTAGGAGATCCACTAAAAACCATTGGGCGGATTGCTCGAAACTGGCGCAGGCAATACGATATACCTATCATTGGTATTACGGGATCAAATGGAAAAACATCAACCAAAGAATTATTATTCCATATTTTAGAATCTAATTTTAAAGTGCACGCCACGCAGGGGAATTTCAATACGTCTATTGGACTTCCCCTCACCCTTTTAACTCTAGATGGCACCCATAGCATTTCCATATTAGAAATGGGTGCTAATCAGCCGGGAGATATTGATTATTTATGTCAAATTACAGAGCCAACACATGGACTTATAACTAATATTGCACCAGCACATTTGGCCGGGTTTGGTAATATTGACATAATTGCGGAGACGAAGGGCGCTCTCTTCAAATCTCTCGAAAATGGAATTTCATTTGTCAATTTAGCGGATGAAAAAGTCCAAAGCATTCCAACCTATGGGGACACAGTATCATTTGGATTGACAGCAGATTGCGATTTCCCAGTTGATATTCATGAAGAAGAAAATGGAAATTTGACATTAACCATAGATGCTGAAGAAGTTCAAACTGAATCTCAAAATTTCTCATTTATAAAAAATATGATTTCTGCTGCTTCCATTGCAATTTCTTTAGGAATTAGCTGGGATACTTTCCGAGAAAGAATTAAGACATTCACACCACCCGCTGGTCGGTGTCAAGTAAAGCAATTTAATGACATTACCGTAATCGATGATACATATAATGCCAATCTATCATCGAGTTTAGCCGCTTTAGATTATTTAAAGGCCTTCAGTGGTAACGGAAGACGGATTTTTGTTTTCGGTGATATGTTTGAACTTGGAAAAAGTTCTCAGAAACAACATGAAAAAATTGGTCTAAAATGTTCAAAAATCGGGTTGGATGCTGTATATACTATCGGGGATGAAACTGTTTATACGGATAAAGTTATCTCTCGTGGGTTCCACCAACATTTTAAAGCACAAGAGTCTCTCATACAAGCTTTGAAAAATGGGCTACAGTCAGGCGATAAAGTACTGATTAAAGGATCTCGTGGCATGGCAATGGAAAAAATAATTTCAGGGGTATTTCAAAGCTAATGTTATATCAACTGCTTACATCTGTTAAAGATTCATTTTCATTTTTGAATGTATTCGAATATATCACATTTCGTTCAGCATCTGCTGCTATTACAGCATTATTAATAAGCTTTCTTATCGGGCCCTGGATTATCCACATACTACAAAGTCATCAAATTGGGGAAGAAATTCGCCAGTCAGGGCCCGAAAGTCATTTGAAGAAAAAAGGGACACCCACGATGGGAGGATTGCTTATTTTGAGTGCAGTACTTGTACCGACTTTTCTATTTGGCGATTTAAGCAATACATTTATTCAAATTATTATTGTGTCAACTATTTGGATGGGTTTATTTGGATTTATTGATGATTATTTAAAGGTTGTTAAGAAATCGAAAGCGGGTCTAATTGCACGATACAAAATGGCTGGACAAATACTATTAGGTATAGTTATTAGTTTTTGGATTTTAAATACGCCAGAATTTGCCCATATAGCGTCTAAAACATCTATCCCATTTTTAAAGAATTTTGAAATCGATTTTGGTTTACTTTACCCATTTATCGTTATTTTTGTTATTACTGGAACTTCAAATGCTGTTAATTTAACAGACGGTTTGGATGGACTCGCTGCAGGTCTATTAGCTATTTCATTCACTGTTTTTGCTGCCATCGCATATATATCCGGGCGTGTTGATTTTTCTGATTATTTGAATATTTTATATTTACCTGGAGCCGGCGAATTAACCGTATTTGCGTCAGCCATGGCTGGTGCTTGCTTAGGTTATTTATGGTTTAATGCAAATCCTGCAGAAATTTTTATGGGGGACACTGGCTCCCTTTCTTCTGGTGCCGCTTTAGGGACATTAGCTGTGTTATTAAAAAAAGAATTATTATTGATTATAATTGGCGGTGTCTTTGTTTGGGAAGCTATCTCAGTCATTTTGCAAGTAGGGTATTTTCGGTGGACAAAATCAAAATACACTGAAGGTAAAAGACTGTTCAAAATGGCGCCAATTCATCACCATTTCGAATTATCAGGATGGCCAGAATCAAAAGTCGTGATTCGTTTTTGGATCATTGGTCTCCTACTAGCCCTTTTTTCATTAACCACATTCAAGATTCGTTAAATGGATATTAGTAACAAAAATTATATTAATATTGCCGGAAAAAACATTTCGATTATCGGTCTTGGTCGAAGTGGTGTTTCTGCAGCGAAACTTGCTCACCATCATGGGGCGAATGTTTTTATTAGCGATGCCAATGATTCAGAATTGAACCGCCATTTTTTAAATGAATTGAATCGCCTAAACATTGCAGGTGAATCCGGAACACATTCGGACCGTATTTTTGATGCAGATTTAATGATTATTTCTCCGGGTGTTCCGAAAGAAAGTTCTATTGTTAAAAAAGCAATTGAAGTTGGAATCCCCGTTGTAGGCGAAATCGAATTTGCTTATTGGTTTTCTCAATATCCAATTATTGGTGTTACAGGGTCAAATGGGAAAACCACAACTGTAAATATATTAGGAAAGATTTTTCAAACAGATACAATTCATGGTTCCATTTGTGGCAATGTAGGCATTCCTTTTTCACAAGAAGTTTTAGCCGACACAATAAACCCTGATGCTAAAAGAGTTTACATTCTTGAAATATCAAGTTTTCAAATGGAATTCATTCTCCATTTTCACCCAAATTTCAGCCTATTTCTTAATATTACACCGGACCATCTAGATCGACATGGATCCTTAAAGAATTATATCGACTGTAAATTGAATATGGCCAAAAACCAGACCGACCAAGATACGGTTATATTTAATCAAAATGATTTTGAGCTACAACAAGCTTTTCAAAACCATAAAGCAAAAACAATTCCATTTAGCACGATTCATCAGTCTGGATTGTTTCGTATGAATGAAACAAAAATATATGGCCCTAACCATGAATCTTTTATTGGACTCGATCAAATTAAAATACCCGGGCAACATAATATTGAAAACATTATAGCCGCTTCTACTCTATCGTTTGAATTTGGTATTTCATTATCCCATATCTCAAAAGTAATATCAAACTTTAGCGGCGTTGAACATAGACTAGAATATGTAGCAGAAATTGAAGGCGTAACATATATCAATGATTCAAAAGCAACCAATCTTGAATCTGTTATTGTTGCCTTAAGTAGTTTTAATCAGCCCATAATATTGATCCTTGGCGGTCGAAATAAAGGGGCGGATTTCCATAATCTCCTTCCACATACTCAAGTAAACCAAGTCAAACAGGTTATCACGTATGGAGAAGCTCGTCACGAAATTACCGAATCTTTTGGGGATGCGGTGAGATCTGAATCTATTTTGGATCTCAGGGATGCGGTAGTGACAGCTAAAAACCTGGCCAGCCCAGGAGACGTTATTTTATTGTCTCCTGGCTGTGCCAGTTTTGATCAATTTGATCATTTCGAAGAGAGAGGAAACATGTTTAAAAAATGGGTCAACGAATTGGACTTAGTAATATGAATTTAGATGTAATCATTAAAAGATATGATCGAACATTACTTGTTTGCCTTCTACTCCTTGCGGGTGTTGGTACCATCATGCTTTTTAGTGCCAGTTCACCCATTTCCTTATTAGAGTCAAATAACAGGACCAATATGCTTTATCTTGAAGCGCATTTAAAACGGTTACTCATTGGTGTTATTGTTATGTTTATGACTCTTTCATTTGATTATAGAATATTAAAACGATTTGCCCCAGGTATTATGATCGGAGCAATTGCTCTTCTTGCAATCACTAAATTATTATTCTTAATTAAAGGAAATTATTCCCCTGCTCGTTGGATTTACATTGGTTCATTTTCCATTCAAACTTCTGATATAGCTCGCTTAGCAGTATTGATTTATACGTCCTATTATTTGGATAAAAAACGATCACAAATCCATGACTTCCAAACGGGGCTCTTACCTATCTTGGGTGTCCTTTCATTGGTAATGGGATTAATCGTTATTCAACCTGATTTTAGTACAGCTGCCATGATTGGGTTTATCGGAATTGCCCTTATTTTTATTTCTGGTGCAAAAATGTCACACTTATCATTTTCTGGGGCGATGGGCTTGTTAGTTGCAATACCTGTACTTGTTTCCAAGCCCTATCGATTAGCTCGTATTTTATCTTGGTTTGGAATTGGGACAAATCCTGCAGCAGATTATCAAGCAGATCAATCTTTAATTAGCTTAGGAAATGGTGGCTGGTTTGGGCTTGGGCTTGGGAACAGTATGGAAAAGAATTTATTCCTCCCAACGCCACACACCGATTTTATCTTTGCCATTATAGGTGAAGAACTTGGTTTTATTCGTGCCATTTTGATTTTAGTTCTTTTTGTTTTTATTTTTCACCGAGGCCTTAAAATTGCCAAACAATGTACAGATCCTTTTGGCGTTTTTTTAGCCATCGGTATTTCATTTAATATTATCCTCTATGCATTTACAAATGCAGCTGTTGTGACAGGTATTTTTCCCGTAACTGGTTTACCCATGCCCATGATTAGTTATGGTGGATCTGGAATGGTTATAAACCTAGCGATGATTGGCATTTTACTCAATATCAGTCAAGCTCGGAGATCTGTATCTCATAAAAAAGGTTGGAGCCCAATGTATAATGGCTAATGCTTTACGAGTCATAATTGCCGGAGGTGGCACAGGTGGGCACTTATTCCCTGCTTTAGCGATAGGTGAAGAAATTAAATCTCGACATCATGATGCGAAGGTTCATTTTGTAGGATCCACTTTTGGCCTGGAAGCGAAAGTTTTTCCTGTGAAGGGCGTTTGGCATACTTTAGTTCCAATTCGGGGACTTCAACGGGATATTAGCTTTAGAAGTGTGGGTAGAAATATTTTATTACCTGGACGCATTATTCAATCCATGATAAAAATAAAATCTCTCATCAGAGAATTTTCGCCACAAATTGTCGTTGGAACAGGCGGATATGCAAGCGCCCTCCCGCTCTATGTCGCATCGGGTGAAAAAGAACCAATTCCAATTCTATTACAAGAACAAAATTCCTTCCCCGGAATTACCACAAGATGGTTTGCAAAAAAAGCAAAAGCGATTTGTGTTGCTTTCCAAGATTCCGTGGATTTGTTAAAAGCGGATTCCGTCATAACCGGAAATCCAGTGCGGGCAGGAATATCTGACGGAAATAAAGAAAGTGCCTTAAAAACATTTTCTCTTCAAGAAGATAAAAAAACGGTTTTTCTTTTTGGCGGTAGCCAAGGATCTGCTTATTTAAATCAACAAATGTCTCAAACGGTTGAATCATTGATTGAATCCGGTATTCAGGTATTATGGCAAACAGGCGATGTTGCCTACGATTCCTATAAACAATTTGATTCAGAAAGTGTTCGAGTTCTCCCCTTTATTAATGATATGGCTGGTGCATATGCTCTCGCTGATTTAGTGATTTCGAGAAGTGGCGCACTTGCTTTAGCGGAAATAACCGTTTGTCATAAGCCAAGCATTCTTATCCCATTTCTAGGCGCCGCTGGTGATCATCAAACTAAAAATGCTCAATCAATGGTCAATTCTGGAGCATCACAAATATTATTTGAAAAATCACTCTCACAAGGTGATTTCACTAGAACAATCCTTGGCCTAATAAACAACCAAGATCAACTAAATCAAATGGGCAAGGCAGCAGGCGGATTAGGTAAACCAAATGCAACCAGCGATATAGTGGATAATATTTTGGAGATTACTAAATGACCGTATTCCGGAAAGTATCCAAAATTCATTTTATTGGCATTGGTGGCATTGGTATGAGCGGAATTGCTGAATTACTATTAAATCTTGGTTTCAAAATATCCGGATCAGATTTACATGAATCAGAGAATGTTCAAAGATTAAAATCGCTAGGTATTTCAATCGCTATCGGACATAATCCAGATAATATCGACCATGCGGATGCTGTTGTTTATTCAAGTGCTGTTCCGCAGGAAAACCCTGAAATTGTTATGGCACACCAAAAAGGAATCCCTGTTATTAGAAGAGCAGAAATGCTGGGTGAGCTTATTTCTATGAAAGAAACCAGCATTGGCGTGGGTGGGACACACGGGAAAACGTCTACATCATCCATGATTGGAAGTATTCTTGCTCATGGTAAAAAAGACCCAACCCTTGTTGTCGGTGGACTCGTCAAAAGTTTAGATACGAATTCTAAATTAGGCGATGGGAGCATTATTGTTGTGGAAGCAGACGAATTTGACCGAAGCTTTTTAGCGCTCAAACCAACTATTGGCATTATTACAAATATTGAATTAGAGCATACAGATTGTTACGAAGATTTGCAGGATTTGCAAAATACGTTTTTACAATTCGCCCAAGCTGTACCCTTTTATGGTGAAGTTATTATTTGCAAAGACTCTCCTGCCCTTTTTGAGATTATACCAAAAATAACTCGCCCTGTTACGACATACGGACTTTCTGATGGGGCTGATTATCAAGCGGTTAAATTATCCTTTGATGCATTTTCATCCACCTATTCTATAAAACATGATGAATCTATTCTAGGCGAAATCACCTTAAATGTCCCTGGAGAACATAATGTTTTAAATTCGCTTGCTGCGGTAATAATTGGGTTAGAAATGGGACTTGATTTCATAACGGTTAAGGATGGTATTTATGCTTATGCCGGAGTAAGAAGACGATTTGAATTAAAAGGAACTGAAAATGACATCATGGTTGTGGATGATTACGCCCATCACCCAACTGAAGTCCTAGCAACTTTAAATGCGGCCAAGGCCGGGTGGAATCGTCGACTCATTTCAGTTTTCCAACCACACTTATACTCTCGCACTCAAGAATTTTTTAGAGAATTTGGGGAAGCATTAGCCTCAAGTGATGTTGTCATTATTACAGATATTTATCCTGCACGCGAGAAACCCATTCCGGGTATTACAGGTGAAATGATCTATAATGAATGTGTGAATTCCGGACATACATCTGTTTTCTACATTCCTGATTTGGATAATGTTATTCAAAAACTAGATGAAATTGTTATTCCTGGAGATTTAGTTATTACATTAGGTGCAGGAAATATTTGGCGATATAGTGAAAAGTATATACAACATTTGTCAACGGTAAATACCGAGGTATGAATTGGATTATATGGCAGAATTAATCAAAATTGTTAAAGGTCAATTGACCGAAAATGAACCAATGGCTCGACATTCGTCCTATGGTGTTGGTGGTCCAGCAACTGCTTTTATTATCCCAAAGAATGTGAATGATTTATCGAACATCCTTCGATTCGCACATTCCCATAAAATAAAAACATTTTTTGTCGGTTCAGGTTCGAATATTTTAGTGAGCGACACAGGCATTGATGGCTTAGTTATTTCTCCTGTTAAAGCTTTTACTCACCTTTCATTTAAAGAAGGGAATATTGAAGCTGAGTCAGGTGTTATGTTAGGTCGACTTGTTCGAGAATCCATCAATAGAGACTTAACAGGGTTTGAAGGATTGGGTGGCGTTCCTGGAACTTTAGGTGGCGCACTTATGATGAATGCCGGCGCCTTTGGACACGAAATATCTAATTACCTCGTTTCTATTACTCTTATGAGCATGGATGGGAATCTTCATATTCTCCAAAAAGAAGAAATTGATTTTTCTTATCGCTATTCATCTATCGACAAAGAAGCCTTTATTGTGAGTGCACTTTTTTCATTGAAAAATTGTGACGCTCAATCTATTCAAGAAAAACGAAAATTAGCGAGCGATAAACGAAAATCATCTCAACCATTAAAATATCGATCTGCAGGAAGTGTATTTAAAAATCCAAATTCTACTACGGCCGCAGGTTATTTAATCGACCAAGCTGGTTTAAAAGGATTACGACAAGGTGATGCAGAAATATCCAAAAAACATGCCAATTTTTTTATTAATCATGGCAAAGCAACTGCAAAGGATATTTCAACGTTAATTCAAATTGCGAGAAAAAATGTTAAAGAAAAATTTAATATTATGTTAGAACTAGAAATAAAAACTTTCGGATTCAACGAAAGAGAGTTAATGCCTAATGGCTAAGAAAAAATCAAAAATATCGTTGAATACAATCATTCGCTTTGGATTAGCCATTTTTGTTATTGGACTCGTTTGGTCGGCGATTAGTTGGGTGAATTTTCGAGGATACATCGATGTGAGTCACTATTCTTATAAAGGATATGTTCAAATTTCAAGAAGTGAATATATGGGACTTATTGATGATATAACAAAACAAACACCTTCAGAAATCAATTTAGTTGAAATTCAAGAACGAATCGAAACACATCCTTATGTACGCGCAACAAGAGTGAGTCATCGGTTTCCGTCAACCATTGAAATTGAGATTGTTGAACGAGTGCCATTAGCGGTATTGAATGGCGATCCGATGGTATTTTTAGATGAAGAATGTTATGTAATGCCCGAGGTTGGGAATTTGGCCGATTTAAACGTTCCAATATTGTCTAATTATAATCCTAACCCAGATTTGTATCCAACTGGAGATAAAGCCAATTCTGTCAAAGTACAAGAATCCATAGAATTATTGAAGAAAATTCAGCGGGATTATGGATCCCTTTATCAAAATATTTCAGAAATGTCTCTTAATACCAATGATGAATTCATTATCGTTCTTATTGACCAACCAACTAAAATACGATTAGGGCGAAATAATATTTGGACCAAATTACTTGTATTACGTGAATTTGAACTAGCGATTCAAGGAAAAAGAACGTTAACGGATTATGCCTATCTTGATATGAGATATGATAATCAAGTTATTGCGAAAGAACGATTATGAAACGCAGTTCTCAATCTCAAGGCCCAAATATAACGGTTGGAATCGATATTGGTTCTTCAAAAGTCTGTTGCGCTATTGGAGAATTACAACCAGATAAATCCACAAAATTAATGGGAATTGGTATTGTTCCATCAAGAGGTATGAACCGAGGTAATATTGTTCATCGTGATCAATTAATTGAACAAATCGAAAAAGCCGTTCAAGCAGCAGAAATGATGTCCAATATATCTGTAGAGAGAGCAATCATATCTATGACGGGTGAGCATATCCGTTGTATTAACACTGTCGGTGCGGTTGCCTTAAACAAAGGAAGCTCGCCGAATTTGGTCTCGGAGCATACAATTAGAGCTGAAGATTTAGATAAAGCTGTTGAATTATCCCAAGCCGTTTCTCTTCCTATGGATAAAGATATTTTACACGTACTGCCACAAGAATTTTTGGTCGATACCTTAGAATTTATTAAAAACCCTATTGGCATGACTGGACGACGTCTTGAAGCAAGAGTACATTTAGTTATTGCAGCCACAACAGCTATGCATAATTTGAGAAATTGCGTTGAAGAGCTGGGTATTGATTTTGAAGGTATCGTATTTCAACCACTCGCATCATCACTCGTCGCATTGAATGATGATGAAAAAAGCTTAGGTGTTACCTTGGTTGACATTGGAGCACATACAACGGATGTTACTGTGTATAATGGGGACGCAGTTCGATACTCCAGTGTTATACCTATTGGCGCAAACAGTATAACCAATGATATAGCTGTTATGCTTCAAATTGGTCTTGAAACAGCAGAAGATATAAAAGTAAAGTATGCATCTGCAAAAGCCTCTATGGCATCTTCAGAATTAAAATTCGATTTACCGGTTAATAATGGCGGCCCAAAAAGAAGCATTTCGGAACATGAAGTATCTCGGTATGTCGAAGCGAGAATGCAGGAAATATTTCAACTCATCGTTAGAGAAATTTCTAAAGCAGATGTAAAAGGTAAATTAACATACGGCATCGTTTTAACAGGCGGAGGCGCTCAATTAAAAAACTTAACGGCTTTAGCTGAAGAATCTTTAGCAATGAAAGTGCGTTTAGGTGTGCCATCTCGTATTACTGGAATCGAAGAAGTTGCTCCAAACCCAGAATACACTGCAGCTCTCGGTTTACTGTTATGGAAAACACAATCAGATGATTTTAGCCATCCATCTCAAGATTCAGCATTAACCATAAAAGCTGTATCTAATAAAGTCGGTAAATGGTTTAAAGAATTTTTTTAGAACTAGAACAAAAAAAAGGAGAATAATATGCTATTTGAATTCGATAGCTTATCAGAACAAAAAGCTAAATTAAAAGTCGTAGGCATTGGTGGTGCGGGAGGAAATGCCGTCACCCGAATGATTACGTCAGGTATGGAAGGTGTAGATTTTATTGCCATCAATACAGATGCTCAAGATTTGGACAATAACCCGTCCGAGCACAAAATTCAAATTGGTCGGGATTTAACAAAAGGACTCGGAGCTGGAGCACGAGCAGAAGTTGGACTGCAAGCTGTCGAAACAGATCAAGATGCTGTTCGGTCTTTACTTGATGGTGCGGATATGACATTTATAACAGCCGGAATGGGTGGTGGAACAGGAACAGGAGCAGCACCTGCCGTAGCACAAATTTCGAGAGAAATGGGTATTTTGACTGTTGGGATTGTAACACTTCCCTTCAAATTCGAAGGACCTAAACGATTAAATCGTGCATTAGCTGGTATGGCAGAACTCAAAAAGAATTGTGACACCTTACTCGTAATCCCAAATCAAAAACTCATGTCAATTGTGGATAAATCCACAACATTGGGAGACGCATTTAAGTTGGCAGATTCCATTCTTCATCAAGCGGCTAAAGGCATTTCTGATTTAATTAATGTTCATGGAATGATAAACCTTGATTTTGCTGATGTTGAAACGATTATGAAAAATATGGGAGAAGCCATTATGGGCACGGGAACGGCAACAGGTGAAGAGCGTGCTGTACTTGCAGCTCAACAAGCCATATCATCCCCACTCCTCGATGATGCTTCTATTAAGGGAGCTCAGGGTGTATTAGTGAATATTACGGGCGGGAATGATTTAACTCTTCACGAAGTTGATGAAGCGACTAGTATCATTTTTGAAGAAGCTGGACCATCAGCCAATATAATCTTTGGCGCCGTAATTGATCCTGATTTAAATGATGAGATTCGAGTTACAGTGATTGCAACTGGTTTTAATAAATCTGAACCAATGGCTGATATTATTGAACCTCAAGATACAATGACTACACGGTCTCATAAAACGCATATTCTTTCCGAACAAGTGAATGCACCGTTATATGCTCAAGCACCTGAAGTAGAAGAACCTCAAGAAACGGTGATTCAACCAACCGATAAGAAATCGCCTATTATGTTTGATTCAACCAAACCAACTCCCATTGTGTACGGGGATGATTTAGATGTACCTGCGTTTATTCGTAGGCAACATGAATAATAAATAGTTACACTGTTCTAGTTCTAAAAAAAAGCCCCATCTGCTTCTAGCGGACGGGGCTTTTTTTATTTATTTTTTAAAAGGATGATAAAAAGTTTATACTTTTATTCCTTTTGCGCGAAGTTCATTAACAACACGTGTAATTCCTTTTTTATCAATAACCCTCATACCACGCGTGGAAATGCGGAGAGTGATAAACCGGTTTTCTTCTGGTAGCCAGAATTTTTTACGTTGTAAATTGATATTAAATCTTCTGCGGGATTTATTATGTGCGTGGCTAACATTATTGCCAAACATCGGTTTTTTCCCTGTTACGTCACAAACTCTACTCATAATATTCTTTATTATTTGTTTCTATTTAATTGAAAAAATGCTGGCGAATTTACATTAAATGAACAGTTTCACAAATTATTTAAGTCAAATCATTCCAATTGATTGTTTTTAATGTTAAAACCCTAAATTTGAATATGAATATTCGACATGGTAAGAAAGAAGATATACCCTTCATAGTAGAGTTTAATAAGGCTATGGCTTTAGAGACAGAGATGAAAGATCTAAATAGTCCTATTTTAACAAAAGGCGTTACGGCGCTTTTCAATAATTCTAATAATGGATTTTATCTCATTGCTGAAAAAAATAATAAACTATGTGGACAATTAATGATTACAAAAGAATGGTCTGACTGGCGTAATGGAATCTTTTGGTGGATTCAATCTGTTTACATACATCCAGATCATCGAAAAAAAGGTATATATAAAAAGCTTCACAAAGAAGTGAAAAAACTTGCCCAAGAAGATGGAAATGTATGCGGTATTAGGTTGTATGTTGACCGCAGTAATGTGAATGCGAAAAATGTATATTTAGCAATGGGAATGAAAGAAACAGAATATGAATTATACGAAGAAGATTGGTCCTAGAATTTGAAAAATGAAATACATTTATTTTTATGTTTAGTACATTTTAGATTATGAAAATCGGTCATATAAAAATAAAGACACCCATCTTCCTCGCTCCAATGGCGGGCTATACGGATTACCCTTTTCGCATTTTATGTAAACAAATGGGAGCGGGTGTTGTTTATTCTGAATTTGTTTCTGCGGATGGTATTATTCGCGAAAATACAAAATCGTTAAATTTAATTCGATTTTCAAATAAAGAACGGCCGATCGGAATACAAATTTTTGGGGACAACCCGGATGTCATGTCTATGGCGGCTCGATATGTGGTCGATCAATTCAACCCAGACATATTAGATATAAATTATGGTTGTCCTGTTCCAAAAGTGACAAAAAAGGGTGCTGGATCTGCCGCACTTAAAGATTTATGTCTAATGGATGATATAACATCCGCAGTTGTGGAATCGGTTCCTGAAGTGCCTGTGACCGTTAAAATGCGCGCCGGATGGGATAAACAATCCATTATTGTACCTGAGGTTGGGCCTCGATTAGAAAATTTAGGTGTAAAAGCCATCGCCCTACACCCAAGAACAACTTCCATGCGATATAAGGGAAAATCTGATTGGTCATTGATTAAACAATTAAAAGATTCTGTGTCCATTCCCATTATTGGTAATGGCGATATTTTAACGACAGATGATATGGTGCGCATGTTTGAAGAAACCCAATGTGATGCCGTTATGGTTGGAAGAGTTGCCCATGGAAATCCCTGGTTTTTTCGAGAAGCTAAAGCAAGATTCATGGGACAAGCCGTTCCTCTTCGCCCAACTATGACAGAAATTGCAGATATGTGCGAGAATCATTTAAACCTTATCATAAAATATCATGGACAATCCATTGGTTCAAATTTGATGCGTAAACATTTTTCAAATTATATAAAAAAATTCCCGGGTGCATCTAAGATTAGGTATCGCCTCGTTACGGCTCCACATGTAGATGATATGAGGATTGAATTAGAATCGTTTAAAGAAAAAGCCGTCTATTGGGAAAGCCAACAAGATGAAAATCATTTATAATCCATAAGGCAATTGCTTGAATCCATCCACATTTAGCCGGTAAATTATCGGGCTCTTTTATTCATAATTTTATTAAAATAAATCACTAAAGGCTAGTTATGCAAAATGCCAAAGTACACGTTCCGAAAGCGGTTAATGAACCTGTCTATTCTTATGCGCCTGGGACTCCCGAGCGAAAAGCATTAAAAAATCGTATTACAGAGTTAAAAGCACAAGAAATTGAAGTTCCCATCATTATTAATGGTGAAGCTATTTTTACAGGGAATACTGTTGAGATGCGAATCCCGCACGATCATCAACATGTGTTAGGAATATATCATCAAGCCGGCGATAAAGAAATTAAATTGGCGATTGAATCTGCAATGGATGCATGGGAAAATTGGTCAGCGCTCCCTTGGGAATCACGGACGGCTCTTTTTAAAAGAATGGCATCTATTTTACAAAGAACTCATGAACAAACAATTAATGCTGCAACAGTCTTAAGTCAGAGTAAGAATGCATTTCAAGCTGAAATAGATGCTTCTTGTGAATTAATAGATTTCTTCAATTTTAATACCATGTATGCACAGGAAATATATGAACAACAGCCACTTTATTCTCCAGATGGCATTTGGAATATGGTTGAGAATCGTCCCTTAGAAGGATTTGTTTTTGCTGTAACGCCTTTCAACTTCACTTCTATTGCTGGAAATTTACCAACGGCTCCAGCCCTAATGGGCAATGTGGCTTTATGGAAACCTGCATCGAGTGCAGTTTACAGTGGTTATTATTTAATGAAATTATTTGAAGAGGCTGGCTTACCAAAAGGAGTGATTAATTTTATTCCTGGATCTGGAAGCAAAATTGGCCCCACAGTTCTTGAAAGCCCTTATTTGGCTGGGGTTCATTTTACTGGCTCTACATCCGTTTTTCAATCTATGTGGAAAACGATTGGACAAAACATTCCAAAGTATAAAACATATCCAAGAATTGTAGGAGAAACAGGTGGGAAAGATTTTTGCATTGCACATGAATCTGCTAATATAGATGCCTTAGCTACAGCCATGATTCGTGGAGCCTTTGAATATCAAGGGCAAAAATGTTCGGCTCTATCCCGAGTTTACATACCATCATCCATATGGCCTGAAGTCAAAGAAAAATTTGTATTAGATGTATCAACGATCTCTGTTGGCGATCCAGAAGATTTTTCTCATTTTATGAATGCAGTAATAGATCAATCTGCTTTTGATTCGATTACGTCTTTTATAGAATATGCAAAAATATCTCCAGACGCGACGATTATTACAGGTGGGTCGTATGATGATTCTAAAGGATATTTTATCGAACCCACAACGATAGTAACAACAGATCCCCATTTCAAAACAATGGAAGAAGAAATATTTGGACCTGTGTTAACGATTTTTATATACGACCCAAAAGATTGGGCTGACACTTTAACATTAGTGGATAAAACATCTCCCTATGCTCTCACAGGTTGCGTTCACAGTACAGATAGAGAAAAAATTGTTGAAGCGAGTAAAGCGCTTACCCATTCTGCCGGTAATTTTTATATTAATGATAAACCTACTGGGGCTGTAGTAGGACAACAACCTTTTGGTGGAAGCCGAGCGTCCGGCACAAATGATAAAGCTGGATCTATGATGAATTTACTTCGATGGGTCTCTCAGCGTACTATAAAAGAAACATTTGATCCGCCGAAGAACTTCCCATACCCATTTATGGATAACAAATAATTTTCGTTGAAATAGAACTCTATTTCTAAACGCATTAATCATACAATTCATATTATATATGGATAAAATAAGGAAATAAGATGAAAGTACATGAATACCAAGGTAAACAGATCTTTGCCAAGGCAGGAATGCCGGTACAAGATGGATATATTTTTGACAAAATTGAAGATGCTGAATCCACGATTAAACGTGTACAAAAAGATTTCAATACAGAAGATGTGGTTGTCAAAGCTCAAATCCATGCAGGGGGTCGCGGTAAAGGCGGCGGTGTGAAGTATTCTCCCAACTTTGATAAAGCATTGGAAAATGCTAAAAATATTCTTGGTATGAATTTGGTCACACACCAAACAGGAGAAAAGGGACAGCTAGTCCGTAAAGTCTATGTGACAGAAGCATTTGATATTGCAGAAGAATATTATGCTGCCATAACACTAGACCGCGGTAAAGGAATGGATGTTTTTATGGTTTCATCAGAAGGGGGAGTTGAAATAGAAAAAGTTGCCGCAGAAACTCCTGAAAAAATTGTTAAAGTATGGATTGATCCATTACTTGGGATGAAATCTTTTCAAGCAAGAAAATTAGCTTATGGTTTAGGCCTTCCAAAAGATGCATTCAAATCAGCTGTTAAAATATTTATGCAAATGTATCAAACATATCAAAACATAGATGCGACTATTGTAGAAGTGAATCCACTTATTTTGACGACTGACGGGCGAGTTGTTGTTTTAGATGCAAAAGTAAATTTAGATGATAATGCTTTATTTCGTCATCCGGACATTGCAGAAATGCGTGACTTAAATGAAGAAGACCCCAATGAAGTTGAAGCTGCCGAGTTCAATCTTAATTACATTAAACTTGATGGGAACGTGGGCTGTATGGTTAACGGTGCCGGTTTAGCTATGGCAACCATGGATATCATTAAACTTGCGGGCGGTGATCCTGCAAACTTCCTTGATGTCGGTGGCACCGCTTCAGCTGAAACAGTTAAAAATGGATTTAGAATTATTTTATCAGATGATAATGTAAAGGCAGTATTAATAAATATTTTTGGCGGAATTGTACGTTGTGATCGAGTTGCAAATGGTGTTGTTCAAGCTGTAAAAGAGTTGGGACTTAAAGTGCCAGTCGTGGTTCGCTTAGAAGGTACAAATGCAAAAGAAGCACAAACCATTTTAGCTGAATCCGGTGTTTCAATTATTCCAGCTGTTGGTATGAAAGATGCTGCAGAAAAAGTTGTTAAAGCAGCGTTAAGCGCATAGGAGATTTAAATATGTCAATACTAGTCAATAAAGATTCAAAAGTAGTCATCCAAGGTATTACGGGTTCAGAAGGGCAATTCCATGGTGGGCAAATGTTAGAGTATGGCACCAACGTAGTTGCAGGAGTAACCCCTGGGAAAGGTGGGCAAAGCACATTAAATAATCGTGTACCTGTATTTAATACTGTGGAAGAAGCTGTAAACGAAACTGGTGCAAATACGTCCATTATTTTTGTTCCTCCCGCATTTGCAGCTGAAGCCGTCATGGAAGCAAGTTTTGCTGGAATTAAAGTCGTTGTTTGTATTACAGAAGGTGTTCCTGTTCATGATATGATTAAAGTAAAAAAAGTGGTGGATCAAAATGGGACCAAACTTATTGGACCTAACTGCCCCGGGATAATAACGGTTGATGAATGTAAACTTGGTATTATGCCAGGATTTATAACAAAAAAAGGATCCATAGGCGTTATATCAAAATCAGGAACCCTCACCTATGAAGCGATTGACCAATTAGTCAATGTTGGACTAGGCCAAACAACGGCGATTGGAATTGGCGGAGATCCAATCATTGGAACAACGATGAAAGATTGCCTCGAATTATTTGAAGCCGACCCAGAAACAGAAGGCATTGTTATGATTGGAGAAATTGGAGGTCAAATGGAAATTGAAGCTGCACGCTGGGCGAAAGATCATGTATCCAAACCAATGGTTGGATTTATCGCTGGGCAAACAGCCCCTCCTGGACGGCGCATGGGACATGCGGGTGCCATTGTATCTGGTGGTGACGATACGGCGGAAGCAAAAATGAGAATATTGAAGGAAAGCGGGATTGAAGTGGCTGAATCTGTTGCAGATATTGGCGACCTCATGAAAGCTGCAATGGAAAATAAATAATACAATAAAAGGAAATAGAATAATGGGAAATAAAACATTTGCAATCATAAAACCAGATGCAATAAAAAATAGAAATACAGGGAAAATTTATGATCGTATTCTACAAGCCGGTTTTAAAATCCTTTCTGCAAAACTCATGAAAATGACCAAAGCACAAGCAGAAGGATTTTATTCAGTTCATAGTGAACGTCCATTTTATGAAGAATTAACTACATTTATGTCTTCGGGTGCGTGTATGGTTCTAGCATTAGAAAAGGACAATGCCGTCTCAGCATGGCGTGAAACCATTGGTGCAACCAATCCGGATGAAGCTGCTGAAGGAACTATTCGGAAAGATTTTGCGACGAGCCTTGGAGAGAATGCTGTGCATGGATCTGATAGTGATGAAAATGCTGAAAAAGAGATTGGATTTTTCTTCACAGAGAGTGAACTTATAGCGAATCAATAATTCGAGACTTATGATTAAACGCTTAAATATAGTCTTCATCATTTCTTTATTAGCTTTAACCGCATGCGGAAACACTGGCATTGAAGGATATGTTGGAGAAGAAATTTCTATCACAGCCGAGAACCCAGAAGAAGGGAAAAGGTTTGATTATGACTGGGCTTTAGTGTCATTACCTGACGGAAGCTTATTGTCGGAAACAGACTTAATTTTGGAGGACAAATCCAAGAAAATGTCCTTCACGCCTGATTATCCTGGGGATTATTCTTTTGATGTCATTATATCTAAATATGGCGATCAAGTATCAACCCAATCTTTTCTATTCACAATTCTAGATGAAGATGCAAAAGAACAAGAAGTTGCGTCCACTAACCAAGAATCTGAAATAGCTGATGATGATAACGAAGAAGAAACATGGCTTAATGAGGAAATAGAAGAAGAAGATGAAGACGTTGATGAATATCTTGAAGATGATGATGAATATATCGACGAGGAATACGAAGAGTATGTGGACGATGAATATGATGGCGACGAAGATTCTGAATTTGTAGATGAAGATGAGCCTGTAGTCGTTGTACAAGAAACTGTACCGGCTCCAAAAAAACCTGTAATACAAAAAGCTAAACCTAAGCCAAATCCCGGCTCATCCATTCCCGCAAATTTTAAACGTTTTACAATTCAAGTCGTATCCAAACGAGATTTAAAAAGTGCCCAAAAAACAGCTGCTGAACTTATTATGGCTGGATATGATGGTTATATCCAAAAGGCCTTTTTTAAAGAAACAAATGAAACCTGGTACCGTGTACGGATTGGCAGTTATGATAATCGTAATTCTGCGGTTGCTGTAGCGAATGCTGTGTCTAAAAAATTAGGCATCAAAGCTTGGGTAGATTTTGTGCGATTTGAACAATAAATAATTTTTGGAGGAAAAATGAACCCTATAAATCTATACTTTGACGTTAGAGATATTTTTAGAGCACCACGTCTTGCTTTAAGTGGAAAAAAAATCTGGATATTCCTTTTGGGAAATCTTGCAGGTTTTATTCTTTATTGGATTTTTTCATATTTAGCTTTAGCCGCTGCCGGTATTCCTTTTAGTGATGCCATTGCTTCTCATGGTCTTTATCCATGTTTATATGGTACCGAAGCACCATGGTTTGCATGGGCTTTATACTATGTTGGATCGTTAGGATGGCTTGCGTTTCTCCATTTATCTTGCACAGCTGTTGCTCGCGTTACATTGAAACAATTGAAAGGTGACAACTTCTTTTCAGCTGGTGATGCATGGAAATATGTGCAAAAACATTGGCATCCAGTCATTTTTACTTCTGTCTCTATTGTACTCATTTTAGGTTTCTTTCTTTTCTTTGCTGGCATCTTCGCTTTATTTGGTAAAATTCCATTTGTGGGTGAATACTTATTTGCTCTCCCCTATCTCTTCTATTTTATGGGATCCGTTTTTACAGTATATACCGCATTTGTCCTTTTGGTCTCATGTATTTATACTCCTGCCATTGTCGGTGCTTATGAAGAAGATACAATGGGATCTGTTTTTCAATCTTATTCAATTGCTTGGTCTCAACCTTGGCGTGTTGTTCTCTACAACGCAATACTCTTACCATTAGCTTGGTGGTCTGTAAAAATATTTTCATGGTTTATGTTTGCAGGATTTCAATTAGTAAATCATATTTTTGGGATGAGTTTTTTGATGGGCGAAAAGGCAACATCCATTGTCGGAAATGCGCTTAATTATGTATTTCCAAGTGGTTTATGTGAGACAATTTGTTCACCGTTTTCTTGTGGTGGACCGGTCTGTAGCACACCTTGTAGTTTCTACACACTCCCTCAAGCTGGAACATTGTCTGGCTCAGAAACGGGTGCCGCCATCTTTGTGGGCCTATTTATTCTTATTCTCTTTTTTACCGTTATATCTTATGGATTGTCCATTATATCTGTCGGAGAAACACTCATGTTTATCATTTTTAAAAAGAAGTCTGATGATGACGATTTAATCGAAAGAAAAGATGAAGATGAATTAGAAGAAGATGATGATGACGATTTTTCATTTGATGATATAGATGGTGATGACTCTACGGAAGAAGATGCAAATTCAGGTGATTCTGAAGAAGAATAAAACAATACCATATAACTTGTAAAAAAGCACTTCGATTAGGTAGTTTCCCAGGCTTTATATGAAGCTATTTCGAACAGAACTAGCCTCAGAGTTCAAGGATAAGCTCTTTGACATTGAATCTGTGGAATTAACTGACGACTCAATCGTTGCCGAAACCCAAGGGATTTCCTGCATACTATCTGCAGAGAGAGCTCGATATGGATTTCAGTTGAATGGGAATATAAGTACACAAATATCCCTCCAATGCGATCGTTGCTTAATATCATTTTTGGAAAATCATGAAATACCTTTCACTTTTTGGTTAACTTCCGATAAAAGTTTAATTGGAACGAATGAAATAAATGTTTTTCAATTTGAACCCAATCAAGAGTATATAGACTTAAAAGATGTTATATCTGAATTGATATTTGTTGATATTCCTTTTAAGATTCTATGCAAGGAGAATTGTAATGGACTTTGTGACCAATGTGGAACAGATTTAAATAAAGAAACATGTGAGTGTGAAATACACAATTAAGAAATTTTTTGAGGAGTAAAAATGCCATTACCTAAAAGACGCCAATCAAAAACCAGAGGCAAGAAACGTCGGACACATTACAAGTCCAAATTAGCATCTGTTACAACATGTGCTCAATGTAGCCAACCGAAAATGCCACATCATGCATGCCCTAATTGTGGGTATTATCGTGGCCGCCCAGTTATCGCAGCAAAATAATCCACTTATTATATGATCGTAGCCGTTGATGCCATGGGGGGTGACTTTGCCCCCGATGTCGTGGTACAAGGTGCCATTCAAGCTATCGAATCTTCTTCTGTAAACATTGTTTTAGTTGGAGATGAAATCGCCATACAGACTCATTTAGGCTCTTTTGAATCCGACCGAATTACGATTCATCATGCGCCAGAATTAGTATCTATGGATGAACCGGGTTCCCGAATTGTAAAATCAAAACCTAACTCATCCATCGTTCAAGGATTAAAACTGGTTAAAACTGGTAAAGCAGATGCTTTTGTTAGTGCTGGGAATACAGGCGCTGTATTAGCTTCTACCCTTCTATTATTAGGACGAATTCCAGGCGTAAGACGACCAGCCTTAGCTGCCCACATTCCATCTGATTCTGGTGGGAAACTCATTTGCGATGTTGGGGCAAATCCAGACGCAAAGGCAAATCATCTTCTCCAATTTGCACAACTAGCTTCCTATTATTATTCTCACGTTGAAGGTAAATCTGAACCTAATGTTGGATTAGTTAATATAGGGGAAGAACCCAATAAAGGGAGTGAATTATATTTGGAAGCATATCAGCTTTTAACTGAAAATATTCCCCGTTTCATCGGAAATGTAGAAGGCCGTGATATAATGTCATCCAATGCGGATGTTCTTATTTGTGACGGTTTTGTCGGAAATACGCTTATCAAATTTGCAGAAAATTGGATTGTTCATTTAGGACAAGAATTGAAGCGTGGGTTAAAAAAGAATTGGGTCAGTCGATTAGGTGGTTTTCTTGTAAAGCCAACATTAAGGGCCCTCTATAAAATATTCGATTATGAAGAACATGGCGGCGTACCATTATTGGGTGTAAATGGGGTGGCGATTATTTCCCATGGAAGTTCTGGCCCAAAGTCGATTATGAATTCGATTTTTGCGGCAAAAAGATGCGTGGAAAGTGATTTAATTACGCATACAAGAGAAAGTTTTGAAACATTATTAAGGGATTCAGCATGAACGCAACCATAACTACAACGGCACGTTACGTTCCGAAAAATGTTGTTACAAACCATGATTTGGAAAAAATCATGGACACGTCAGATGAATGGATAAAAAGTAGAACGGGTATTCATCAAAGACATTTTGTTGGCAAAGATGAAGCTACATCTGATATTTGTACTCAAATTGCTCAATCATTATTAGAAAAAAGACATTTATCACCCGATGACATTGATATTATCATTGTTTCCACCGTTACACCGGATATGTTTGCCCCATCAACGGCAGCGATTGTCCAAAATAATATTGGCGCATCACGTGCTTGGGGTTTTGATTTATCAGGGGCTTGTACTGGCTTCCTTTATGGATTAGAAACTGGAGCCAAATTTGTGGAGTCTGGTCAATATAATAAAGTGATGGTTATAGGTGTTGATACCATGTCATCAATTTTAGATCTTGAAGATCGAAATACGGCTGTTTTATTTGGCGATGGTGGTGGAGGTGTAATTCTTGAACAAACGGGCCATGATTCTGGCATTTATGATTCTATTTTGAAAATGGATGGATCTGGAGGTCCTTTTCTGCAAATGCCTGGCGGTGGAAGCCGTATGCCAGCGACAGTGGAAACCGTGGAAAATAAAATGCATTATATTAGGCAAGATGGTAGAACGGTTTTCAAATTTGCCGTAAAAGGCATGGCTGATGTTTCTGCTAGGATTTTAGAAAAGCATCAATTAACAGGCGATGATATTGCATTATTTATTCCACATCAAGCTAATAAGCGAATTATTGATGCAGCGGCCAACCGATGTGGAATCGATTCAGATAAAGTACTGGTTAATATTCACGAGTATGGAAACACGACTGCGGGAACGCTTCCGATCGGGTTAAGTGAAGCACAGGATTCTGGTCGGATAAAAGATGGGGATATTTTATTACTTGCTGCTTTTGGTGCAGGTTGGACTTGGGGAAGTATGCTTATTAAATGGGATACTCTTTCATGAAATTAGCCTGGATGTTTCCTGGTCAAGCATCTCAAAAAGTTGGGATGGGATTAGATTTATACGAAAATACATCTCTTGGAAAAAAATACTTTGACCAAGCAAATGATATTTTAGGATATGATATTAAATCGATTGTATTCGATGGACCGGATGAAAAATTAAAACAAACTCAATTCACTCAACCGGCCATTTATATTGTAAGTGTTATTTTAGGGAAACTGTTAATTGAAGCTGGAAAATTTCCATCTGCAGTTGCGGGTCATAGTTTAGGTGAATATTCTGCATTAACCATTGCGGAAGCCTTTTCATTTGAGACCGGTCTTTCTTTAGTTCAAGTGCGAGCAGAAAGTATGTATAAGGCAGGAGAATCCATCCCAGGTTCCATGGCCGCTATTGTCGGTTTAGAAGATGATCATGTAAAAACATTATGCGAAAAGAATCATTCAGGAATAGTTGTTCCCGCTAATTACAATTCACCTGGACAAGTGGTTATTTCAGGTAATCCAGCTGCGATTGAGTCTATGATAATAACGGCAAAAGAAGAAGGTGCACGAATGGCTGTTCAATTAAATGTGAGTGGCGCCTTCCATTCTCCTTTAATGGCATCCGCACGCGAATCACTTGCAGAGATATTGGATTCCACCGAAATTTCGGACACATTATATCCCGTTTATGCCAATGTTAGTGCATTACCTATAACGGATGGAAATGAAATACGAGGTTTATTGTTAAAACAGCTAGAAAGCCCTGTGTTGTGGTCAAAAACAATTCAAGGCATGATTGATAATGGTTTTGAACCGTTTATTGAAGTTGGTCCGGGCAAAGTATTACAAGGATTGTTAAAACGAATTGATCGTAAAAAGCAATCACTCGGTATAGGCACATTAGAAGAAATGAATAACTATGTTTGATTTAAAAAATAAAGTTGCTGTCGTTACGGGAGCATCAAGAGGCATTGGAAAATCAATTGCTGAAACATTTGCAAAAGCAGATGCGACAGTCATTTGTGTGAGTCGTTCTGAAGCACCATTACAAAAACTCGCCAACGACTTGAACGCAACCGGAGGGAATGCATCTTATCGAACGTGTGACATTTCTGACGGAGATTCCTTTGCAACAATGATAAAATCTGTTGTGGGAGAATTTGGGCAATGCGATATTTTAATCAATAATGCAGGCGTCACACAAGATACACTCTTAATGAGAATGTCAGATGACCAATGGTCTCAGGTGATGGATATAAATTTAAAAGGGGCGTTTCATGGTTGCAAATCTGTTATGCGTCCGATGATGAAAAAACGTTGGGGTCGTATTATTAATATATCATCCATCGTTGGAATTACAGGAAATGCAGGACAGGCAAATTATGCCGCTTCAAAGGCTGGCCTTATCGGTCTAACAAAAAGTGTGGCAAAAGAAGTTGCTTCCCGGGGAATTACGGTAAATTGTATAGCGCCCGGATTTATTAAATCAGATATGACAGATATTTTATCAGATCAAGTTAAAGAAGAATTACTGGTTCGAATTCCGGTCGGAAGAATGGGAGAAGGCGATGATATTGCACACGCTGCACTATTCCTCGCATCCAATGAAGCCAGTTTTATTACAGGACAAACCATCGTTATTGATGGTGGTCAAATCATAAGCTAAACAGGAGGAAGAATGTCAACATTAGACAAAATCAAAGAAGTTGTAATCGACAAATTAGGTGTGGATGAAGCCGCCGTTAAACCTGAATCTCATTTTATTGATGATTTGGGTGCTGATTCGCTAGATACAGTGGAACTCATTATGGAATTTGAAGAAGAATTTGGTATTGAAATTCCAGATGAAGATGCTGAAAATATCATGACAGTTGGTGCAGCAGTAGATTACGTAGAAAAACATAAATAATAAGGCAAGTTTATGCGCAAAGTCGTTGTAACAGGATTGGGCGTTCTCGCTCCAAATGGAAATAATGTAGACTCATTTTGGTCAGCTTTAGTCGCAGGACAAAGTGGCATTGGTCCTATCAGTTATTTTGACACAGATGATTTAAGAGTTAGTATTGCTGGAGAATTATCCGACTTTTCGCCTGAACCTGTTTTAAGTCCCAAAGAAGTTCGAAAATTAGATCCATTTTCTGTGTATGCACTCGTGGCGGGACAGGAAGCCATTGATCAATCAGGGCTCGACTTGTCATCAATTGATTTAGATCGTGCTGGAGTCATCATTGGATCGGGCGTCGGAGGTATTCAAACGTTGGAAGAACAACACGGTGTTATTATGGAAAAAGGCGGTCGCCGTGTTTCTCCACAATTTGTACCCAAAATGATTGCCAATATTGCTGGCGGTCATTTATCCATTCGTTGGGGTTTTCGAGGTCCAAATCAAACGATTATATCTGCCTGCGCATCTGCCACAGATGCCATTGGGATGGCTTTGCGTCTTATTCGGTATGGTGACGCTGATATAATGATTACAGGTGGAACTGAAGCAAGTATAACACCCTTAACCATTGCCGGTTTTGGAAATATGCGCGCACTATCACAACGAAACGATGATCCGCAACGAGCAAGTCGTCCCTTTGACTTAGATAGAGATGGCTTTGTATTAGGCGAAGGTGCTGGCATGATTGTGATTGAGTCTGAAGAACATGCACTTAATCGGGGTGCAACTATTTTAGCAGAATTAGCTGGATATGGTGCAACAGACGATGCGCTCCATGTAACACAACCTGCTCCGGGTGGTGCTGGAGCAGAAAAAGCCATGAACCGCGCCATTGAAGATGCAGAATTAACTAAAACAGATATTCATTATATTAATGCACATGGGACTTCTACTCCCTTTAATGATAAAAATGAATCTGCAGCCATCAAAAGTTTATTTGGTAACCATCCAATTAAAGTAAGTTCAACCAAATCAATGACTGGACATTTATTAGGAGCTGCAGGTGGAATTGAAGCTGTAGCAACGGTAAAAACTATATTGGAACAAAAGGCACCACCGACCATCAATCAGGTAACGCCTGATCCGGAATGCGATTTGGATTATATCCCGAATCAATCCCAATCATTTACGATTAATGCTGCTTTATCCAATACATTTGGGTTTGGCGGACATAATGCGGTTATTTGTCTGAAAAAATATTCTGGCTAATGGGTCTTATTGACTCCATTAAAGATTTTTTTTCGTTTAACCGCTCACAAGCAAATCCCCTAGAAAAAAAAATACATTATGTATTCAATCGTCGTGAATATTTAACACAGGCGTTTACCCACAAATCAATCTTATCCGGTCCGAGACAAAATTATGAACGATTGGAATTTTTGGGAGATGCTGTATTAGATATTGTTGTAAGTAAAGCTCTCATGAAGGAATTTCCTGAAGGAGATGAAGGATTATTAACTCAACGTCGTGCCTTTCTAGTCCAAAAATCCCATCTAGCAAAAATGGGCAAATTGTTGGATTTGATGGATCATTTAAATATTGAATCAAGCGTCAATTTATCTGTTGATAAAATTGCTGAAAAACAACAAGCCAATTTATTTGAAGCGCTTATTGGAGCCATGTTTCTTGATGGTGGAATGGAACCATGTAAAAAGCTTATTATGAAAACAGTTTGGGCTCATCGAGATCATGCATGGGAATCAACAAATTTTAAGGGAAAACTCATAGAATTTTGTCATCAGAGATCGATGGGTAATCCTTCTTTTCAGGTAAAAGATGTTACAGGTCCTGATCATTCTAAAACGTTTGAAGTACAAGTATTTATTGATGGCGAAGCCTTCCCTACGGGTGTTGCTACAAATAAAAAATCCGCAGAACAACTTGCGGCTAAAGGGGCATTAGAAAAGTTAGGAGCAGCTCTCTAAGCGGTCATATTTTTAATTTTATCTCTTAAAATCGCCGCTTTTTCATATTCTTCTTTTTCGATTGCCTGTTCCAATTTTTTTTCAATTTCTTGAACAGACATTTTCATTCTCGTTTTTTTCACCGGTTTTTCTTCTATGCTACCTTCTGGAACGCCTGCTTCAGCCATCACTTCTTCATGAACAAGAATAGGCACCTTTAACCGTAATCCAACGGCTAATGCATCACTGGGACGCGCATCAATAATACACTGTCCTAATTCATCTGTTTCAATGACCATTGACGCATAAAATACACCTTCACTTAAGCGGCTAATTTTAATGGTCTTTAATTGAGCATCTACCCCGGAGATTACAGCACCAATTAAATCATGTGTAAGCGGGCGGGGTGTTTCTACATATTCAATGGCAAGGGCGATTGCCTGTGCTTCAAATGATCCTACTATCACAGGGAGAATTCGATTTCCATCTATTTCTTTAAGCATAACCGCATAACTTCTACTGGGCGGATGAAAAGATATTTTTTTAACGTTTACTGGTATCATGTTAATGCTTCAAGTTCATTTTTTAATTTTGAAATTTTTACCACAGGACTTGGATCAACCCCATGGGCTATGGCGCACCAATAACTTAACCAATCCCCGTAGTGAATCATATGAAGAAATCTTTCTAACCTGTTGCTACCAGAACATTGTATTGTTTCTTGGTTTAGCGAAAGGTCCTTTAAAATATTTTCAGAAATCGTTTGACGATATTTGACCCTTGTATGATCATCTTCATCTTTTAGCCATAACAAAACCATATCTTTGAATAAAGATTCGTTCTTTTCCCATCCAACAATCTCATTATGGTTTAACTCCGGTAATTCATTATGATATGCAGGCATTTTTGCATTTTCACAAAATTGCCCTTTATACCTAAGAGCTACAACAGATGTCCCTTCTGATTCACCATAAATGATTGGAATTTTTGAATGAATCTTTTGTGCCATTCCATAAGCTGGGTTAAGATCATTATCTTGACAATAAAGAGCCGTCATATTTTTTAAAAAGGGAATTGACGAGATTAAATCTGTTTCCCAATTATGATTAATTAAACCATATTTATGTAATATATATAACATGGGAATAAATGAAAACGCTAATGCGGCTCTCGGTTGAAGACCTGAAGGTATTTTTACCACATCTTTTCCCGCGCCATTCAATTTTTCTGTTATTTGGCCTCCCGTACTAATACCCACGATTTGAGCACCCACATCGAGGGCTTGGTCTGTTGCTGATAATGTTTCTTCTGTGTTTCCTGAATAAGATGAACAAATCACTAAGGTATTTTCATTCACCCAATTGGGTAAACCATAATGCCTTGATACAACAAATGGAATGGATAATTGGTTTTTCAGTAATACGCGATTAACATCACCCCCAATAGCTGAGCCACCCATTCCAGCTAAAACGATATTTCGAATGGGTGTATCAAATTGTTTTAAATCAGCTTTTTTTCCAATTTCAACAGCATCCAACATATTAGAAGAAAAATCGTGAATCGCTCCAAACATATTATCTGGGTCTAATGCGTGAGTCATTTTTAGTATGTCCTTTTTTCAATAAGTTGTATAAATAAGTCTAAATCAGCCCGTCTATCCTCAGGAATAATGTGTAAAGTATCTCGTGCTTCATTAAAAAAGGATTCATATTTCTCAATCGTTTGTTGGGTAATTCCAGTTTCATCCAGAAAAGTTTTTATTCTCTCCATAGATTGTTCATTTGGGTGAGACAAAAAGGGTGATATAAGTTCTTTCCATTCATTTTCTTTTTGATTTCGAGCTAAAATAACCGGATACGTTTGTTTCCCCTCTGCTAAGTCGCTTCCTAAACTTTTTCCCATTTTTTCCGCATCTGAAATAAGTTCTAACAAATCATCTTGAAGCTGAAACCCTTTTCCCAGTAACCTTCCAAATTGATCCAACTTTTGAACCGTTTGATCATCTAACCCTTCCATGATGGCGGGCAAAGCGGCACAAGCACCGAGCAATGCTCCTGTTTTACAATCAATCATTTTAAGATAGCTTTCTTCGGAAATGGTTAAATCATTTTCAAATTCTTTATCCCAAGCTTGTCCTTCACATATTTCTAATGTGACCTTGTTAAAATAATTCATGATTTCTGTCGCATGATTTTCCACAAGGGTTACTTTAAGTTGCGCCAAAACAAAAATCGCATCTCCAGCTAAAATAGCTGTGGATTCATCCCATTTTTCATGCAAAGTTGGTAATCCATGTCTTGTATCATCATTATCCATAATATCATCATGAACCAATGTAAATGTATGAAGCAATTCAACGGCTAACGCTATATTTGTAAGGCCATCTTGATTAGCACTCAATGCCTGTCCCGTTAGATGAACGAGAATGGGACGAAATCTTTTTCCAATTCCCTGCAATGAGAATCGGATGGGATCATAAAGATACCGTGGATTTTTTGGAATGGGTAATCCCGCTAATTCTCGATTTACTTCTTCTCGAATTAATTGTATATGATGTTGAAAATCAGCCATTATTCTTCAATGACAATATGCCCAAATGATTTCAATTTATCCAATACGAGTTCTTTTATTTCTTCCATACGTTCAATGGAATTCGCTTCGAAACGTGTTACAATCACCGGTTGCGTGTTTGATGAACGCACAAGCCCCCATCCGTCCCCAAATTGGATTCTAACACCATCAATGGTATTACAATTAAAATTCTCTTTAAAATAAGAGAGCGCTTTTTCTGCAATGGCAAATTTTTCTTCATCCGTACCGCAATCTAAACGCATTTCTGGTGTTGAATAATACTTAGGCAAACTAGCGGCTATTTCAGATAATTTTTTATTGGAACGAGAGACCAATTGCATTAGACGAGCAGCGACATAAATGGCATCATCAAATCCAAAAAAATCATCGGCAAAAAAGATATGCCCACTCATTTCTCCACCAAATTTGCATTGAAGTTCTGACATTCTTTGTTTAATGAGTGAATGCCCCGTTTTCCACATGACAGGAGTTCCGCCTACTTTTAGAATCATATCTTCTAACGCTTGAGAGCATTTTACATCAAATAATATTTCATCTCCAGGTTCAACAATTTCTGGCAGAAATAAGGCCATTAATTGGTCTGCCCAAATGATGTGTCCTTTTTCATCCACCACGCCTACGCGATCTGCATCACCATCAAAGGCAAATCCTAAATCATAATCACCCGATGTAACTTCTGTAATAAGATCTTTAAGATTTTTTTCAACCGTTGGGTCTGGATGGTGATTTGGAAATGTACCATCTGCATCACAATAAAGTTCTGTCACTTCTACATTGTTCATGCCTTTAAATATTTCAGGAGCATTTAAACAAGCAGCTGCATTTCCACAATCCATGACGACTTTTAGTGGACGTTCAATGGTGATTTTGCTTCGTATCATACGATTGTAATCATCATTAATATTATAACGAGCTTCACTGCCTTCCCCTGTTTCGAAATCGTTATTTTCGATTAATTCTTCCAAAGATTGAATCGCTTCTCCAAATACAGCTTTCCGTTCAAGGGACATTTTAAATCCATTGAATTCTGGTGGATTATGACTTCCCGTAATTTGTACAGCACCAAATACGCCTAATTTGAACATACTATAATAATTAGCGGGTGTAGGTAATAAGCCTAAATTTATTACATCTGTTCCTGTAGATAAAACGCCTTCAGCGAATGATTCCATAAGAGAAGGTGTTGTAAGACGAATATCACCACTTAAAGCAATTTCTTGTCCACCGGATCGTTTTATATGCGTTCCAAATGCTTTCCCTAAAGAAACGACAACATGATGGGGGAAATCTTCATCAACTTTACCCCGAATATCATATTCACGGAAAATATATTTATTAATGTTCATTTTATTCCTTAATCTTTAAATATTTGAGTAATGAAATTACACGAATTCTAAATGGATTTCCTTATAAGAAACAGTCTAATTATTTATTTTGATTCGAAATAACTCGACGAAGAAAACCATCTTGTTCTTCAAGTGCTACTTCTGCTTTTTCTTTAGAGCAATCTAAGATTCCCATGACAATACCTGTTTTTACTGACATACCCGATTCTGTTAACAAATGACCCGATCGCGTATAATCAATGCCAGTCACTTCATGAATAATGCGCGTGCCACGATCCACCAATTTTTCATTCACAGCCATCAGATCAACCATAAGATTCCCATATACTTTCCCTAATTTGATCATCGTTGTTGTGGAAATCATATTCAATATTAATTTTGTAGCTGTACCTGCTTTCATCCGAGTGGAACCTGTTACCACTTCTGGACCCGTTACCGCACGAATGATCACATCCACTTCGGTCATTTTATATGGGTTTGGATTGGTGACAAGGTAAACCGTTTTTGCACCTTTTTCTTTTGCATGATCTAAAGCTGATACCACATAGGCCGCAGCTCCACTACAAGAAATACCCATTAAAGTGTCATTTTCATTTATTGAATATTTTTCTAAATCGTGTATGGCGGCTTCCGGTTGATCTTCTGCCCCTTCAATGGAATTTGTAAGCGCAGGTTCGCCTCCAGCTATAACACCAATAAAGAGTCCTTTTGGTGCAGAATAGGTCGGTGGAATTTCAGATGCATCTAATACACCCAATCGTCCACTGGTTCCAGCACCTACGTAAAATACGCGTCCCCCCTTTTTGATCGAGTTGACTGCAAATTCTACTGTTTTGTCAATTTCAGGAATTGCCAATTCTACTGCGGATGCAATTGCTTGATCTTCTTGATTAATTGTAACCAATATATCATGAATGGACATTGCATCAATTGTAGATGATTTTGGATTTTGTTGTTCAGTTTTAAGTTCGCCACGTGATTTCATAGCCCGTAAATTACAACTTCATGAAGGCGTGGAAAAACATTACTCTTGATCTCCCGAATATGGATTTAAATCTGGTTTCAGACATATTATCCGTTCTAGATGTATTATCATTTACCATTTTAGATAAACAAAATGAATCTGATTCAAATTGGTTTGATGATCCTAATCATAAAATGACCCTCACTGGAAATACGCACAATCTTGTTTTACTCATTCACGCCACTCACGATGTTTCCCAACTCTTGTTAGAGATTCAGTCTCTTTTAAAATTGCCATTTCTTCCATCCTACCAAGAAGAACTATTTGAAGATAAAGATTGGGTCACCTATACCCAATCACAGTTTAAAGAAATTCGTATTTCACATTCACTGCGGATTGTTCCGCCATGGGAATCGGAAACACCCTTTCCAGGGAAATCCATTTTAATTCAACCTGGCAGTGGTTTTGGAACTGGATCCCACCCTACAACTCAATTATGTTTACAATGGTTAGAAAAGAATCTTAAAGGACATGAATCCATGTTGGATTATGGCTGTGGTTCTGGCATTTTATCTATTGGAGCAAAACTGATTGGCCTTTCTTTTGTCGAAGGCGTTGAGTTGGATCCACTTGCTCTCCAAAATGCGAATCAAAATAATGAACTTAATGGATGCAGAATTCCTTTTTATCATCCAGATTCATTTAACCCTAAAGAATCATATACACTGATAGTGGCTAATATTTTGGCGGTCATTTTAATTCGGTTGGCACCGGTTATTGGGCCACTTGTTGGAGAAACATTGGTTTTGTCAGGGATTCTTGAAAAACAAGCTGAAGATGTGATTCAGTGTTATTCAAAATGGGTCACTCTTTCAATTATAGATATAAAAGATGGATGGGTTTTACTTTCAGGTTCTTTAGGATAGCAATAAAATATTTATGTATTTATCCCTTTCTAACTCAAGTGTCTTACTAACATCAATTTCATGAATGATGTATGACTCGTTTCAGAAATATTTTCTGTGTAATTATGACATTACGTGGAAGATTATCACGACATGACACTATTTATAATTCATTTTATTCCAGCGATAAAATATTAATTAACTTTAGAAAAATACCGACGCGTTTCCGCCATCACCTTGGGGGAAAGTAAAATAGCAGACGTCATGGTAGGAATAGCCATTAATGCAAACATACCATCAATGAGATTAATGGCAATATCAATGGATATAATAGATGCTAAAACAATCGTGCCAACATAAAAATAATTGTAAATGGGTTTTGCCTGTGTCCCAAACAAATAACTGGTGCATTTTCGTCCATAATAAGAATAACCAAACATAGTCGATAAACTAAAACTTAATACCGCAATTACTAAAATGATTTCCCCCAAAATACCCAACTCATGCTTAAAAGCCATGACGGTTAAAGTAACACCATTATCTCCATGGAAATCTACTCCAGATGCTAAAATCACAAACGCAGTAATGGAACACACAACAATGGTATCAATAAAGGGTCCCATCATGGCCACTAATCCTTCTCGCACAGGTTCTTTGGTTCTTGCGGCGCCGTGGGCCATAACTTCCGTTCCAATTCCTGCTTCATTCGAAAATGCAGCTCGTTTTATTCCCACAATAATGATAGACCCCAAAGCACCACCCAAAACGGCATCACCCGTAAAAGCATCCTGAAATATAGATGCAAATATTCCCGGAATATCTGATATATGATTCATAAGAATTATCATGGCTGCAAATAAATAAATTAAAACCATTAAGGGGACCATTCTCGAAGCAACTTTACCAATTCGTTTAATTCCGCCAAAAATAACCAACGAAACAATACTTGCTGCAACGAGTCCTGTTACGGCATCTCCCACCATTGGATTGGATGTAAATAGGTGATTTGGTTGATAAAATAAATCACGTACAATTTGTGCGAGTTGATTGGCTTGGAATAAAACGAGACATCCAATCAATCCTGCCACACTAAATAAAATAGCTAAGGGACGGAAGGCTTTTCCCAACCCTTCTTCAATCACATACATTGGGCCACCTTGCACTTCTCCCGCATCATCTTTCCCGCGATACATAATACTGAGTGTACAGGTAAAATATTTTGTTGCCATTCCAATGATGGCACTGACCCACATCCAAAATAAGGCACCAGGACCGCCTGTATGAATGGCTAAAGCTACTCCACCAATATTTCCCATTCCCACCGTACTGGCTAATGCAGAAGATAATGCTTCAAAATGTGAAATTTGTCCGGGATCTTTTTCATCATCATACTTTCCCCGTAAAATTTGAATCGCATGGGGGAAATGTCTAAAGGGGATAAATCGACTATAAATTGTAAAAAAGAATCCGCCACCCACTAATAGAATTATGAGAGGTGTTCCCCACATCATTCCTGAAAAGGCGGACATCACTTGGTCTAATGTATGAATAAGTCCCATTTGAGTATTTTTTTAATGTTTTGTTTATGATTATTAAAGAGAATCGTTGTGTATTTTAATGAAAGAATAGGAATATGCCTAACTTGATTAATTTATCAGCCACGAAGATTCCCCGTAGAAATGGCGATTTATTTATATCATACCTGACATTCCATGCTTTGATTTATTTTCCATTTAAGTGGATTCCGGATCGTTATTCAAACTTCCGGAATGACAACGATTCGTTAAGTCATCCCGAATGCCATAGGCAGAGGGATCTATTTGAGTAATGCGCGATTTCTCTATTAGCTTTATATCAGATTTGGATGGGAATGAATTGAGATTTTTCGCTGGTTTTATCATATCCTAGATTTTCAAAAACGGGTTTTTCACTCAGAATGACTTAATGAAAAAAGTGGCATCCCGAGAGACAAAGTCTGAGGGATCTATTTGAGTAATGCGCGTTTTTACCAGTGGCCCAATATTGGGTTTGAATGGAAAAGAACCGGATAAAGAGAAATGAGTAATCTATTTATGTGAAGAAAAAGTTTTTCACTATTATCTATTAATATATTGCTAATTTTAAAAATGGAAAAAACATTTTTTGTATATATAGTAGCGAGTTTGTCCAGAAGACTTTACACAGGAGTTACTTCAGATTTACAAGGAAGAATGTGGCAACATAAAAATAAAACGATGAATGGTTTCACAAAGAAATACAATATAAATAGATTGGTATGGTTTGTAGAAACGGACGATTGGCATGCCGCCATCGAAGAAGAAAAAAGAATCAAAGGTTGGAGAAGAGAAAAGAAAATTCAACTACTTGAAAAGACAAATATATCTTGGCAGGATCTATCTGAACAATGGGTTGAATGAAAGATCTTTACAGGTGGGTAAAGTAGATTCTTCTCTCGGCCTACCTATTGCAAGATTATAAAATCCCGGTTTTTCACTCAGAATGACAACAAAGGCAAAAGTCATCCCGAATGCCATAGGCAGAGGGATCTATTTGAGTAATGCGCGTTTTTACCAGTGGCCCTATATTGGGTTTGGTGGAAAAGAGTCAGATATATAGAATGTGAGATTCTTCGCTGGTTTTATCATATCTTAGATTTTCAAATACGGGTTTTTCACTCAGAATGACAACGATTCGTTAAGTCATCCCGAATGGCATAGGCAGAGGGATCTATTTGAGTAATGCGCGATTTCTCTATTAGCTTTATATCAGATTTGGATGGGAATGAATTGAGATTCTTCGCTGGTTTTATCATATCCTAGATTTTCAAAAACGGGTTTTTCACTCAGAATGACAACGATTCGTTAAGTCATCCCGAATGCCATAGGCAGAGGGATCTATTTGAGTGATGCGCGATTTCTCTATTAGCTTTATATCAGATTTGGATGGAAATGAATTGAGATTCTTCGCTCGGATTATCTAACGAAAGATTGTTAAATCTCGGTTTTACACTCAGAATGACTTAATAAAATAAGTGTCATCGCGAGGTGCTTTCTCTGTGATGATCTGCTTAATTCTTAGGGCAAATTCTTGATATAAAAACAGACTGTCCCGTCATCTGACGGGATTTACAACCCCACTCATACTTCGCTCGCAATGACGGTTTATTTATATCATTCCTGACATTCCATGCTTTGATTTAACATCAATATTTGAGGATTCGGTATTTGTTTTACCATGTCGAAGATTAATCGTCATTTTTTAATCTCACATGTTTTGATAAATGATTCGTTCAGATTTGCTTATTTTCTAAACATATTTTATGAAACAATTTGATCAATACCTGCTTCGGCAATTTTTTGCAATTTTCCTCATGGCTCTATTGGGTTTTGTGAGCATTTTTATTATTGTCGATCTTATCGAAAATCTCGATCGATTTATCGATAACCACGTTCCTTGGAAAATGGTTGGTTTATACTATGTTTACTCATTTCCTTGGTTTGTAAGTATTGCATTACCCATGTCCGTTCTCATTGGAACCGTCTTTAGCGTGGGAGGATTTGTTAAGCGGAATGAATGGACAGCTATGAAAGCTGCAGGCGTTTCTTTATATCGATTAGCATTACCGTTATTTTTAGTCGGATGTTTTATCGGCGGAGGATCCTTTATTTTGGATAATGAATGGGTATCTTGGGGGAATGAAAAACGTTTCGAAATCGACCGTGATTATGTCAAAAGACGCTCTCGCCATAAATTAAAAAATGTCCTTAATAATATTTTCCTTCAAAAGAATTCTCATTCACATATATCCATCGGGAAATATCGAATAAAAAAAGAAATTGGAACGGATATAGCAATCGTCCAATTGGATGACAAATCTATTTTACAGAGAGTGGATGCAAAAAAGATTACATGGAATCCCGATTCTTCATTATGGATTTTAAAGGATTATTCCATTCGCTCTTTTTTAAAAAACGGTCAAGAGTCCCAAGTTGTCATTTCGAAAGAAGATACATTAATAGAATTAGGTTTTTCACCTGAAGACATTAAAAAACAAGCACGTTCACCTGAGGAGTTAAACTATTTTGAACTCACAAGTCGCATTGCGCAATTAAGAGAAAATGGTGTTGATACATTGAGATGGGAAGTGATTCGTTATATGAAAATATCCTTTTCATTTACAAGTCTCATTTTAATTCTTTTTGGAATTCCGCTCGTAGTCTATAAAGAAAATAATAGTTTATCCTTTGGAGCCGGGATGAGTGTTTTTGTAATATTTAGTTATTATGCCTTTATAAAGTTTGGGCAATCACTGGGATTTAATGGTATTCTAGAACCCTTAATGTCAGCATGGTTAGGGAATATTCTCTTCTTTACCGGTGGAGCCTATTTATTGGTTTCAGCAAAAAAGTAAAGGTTTAATCAAATTACTTTTTCCGCTTTTTTGAGCGTCTTTTTTCACCAGGCTTGAGTGGTTTTCGCGATTTTGGACTCGTAATAGTCAGTCCCATAGAAAAATTAAAACCACGCATTGAACTAATCCAAACGCCATTACGAAAAGCAAAACCTAAGTCAAAAATAATGGGTCCTTTATGTACGCCAAAGCCCATAGATAATTCACTTAAATCTCCTCCAGCCCAACTATACCCAAATCGAACAGGAACATTATCTAATTTTGTCCATTCTGCTCCAAAAGATATACGCCATTTTGCGCGAGAATAATATTCATTAATAAAACCAGTGACTAAATCACTGGCAAATACGAATGTGTCAGTTCTTTTAGATAATCCCATTCGAAATGTGGCTGGATAACGTGTTTCAAACACACGACCTTCTCCGGCTCCTGTCGTGTCTAAAATAATTTCAGAATTATTATAGAATAAGGAATCTTGAGATAATTTGTCTGCACGAATGGTATCAATGGTATAAGTAAATAAGACTGCTTCATTCGGGCCTAATTCTTCCCCTTCCCATGTTAACGGATAAATACCTGGAATCGTAAAACCTGGACCTTCATCGTTTACGCTATTTGTTTTATTCCAGACAATCGTTCCCATGGCATTAATCATGGATGAACCAAAGGTCCAACCTTGGAATTCTTTTGTAACAATTCCGAGATCGAGCCCAAAACCAGCTCCACCCATTCCTTGTCGAAGAAGATATCGGCCGGAACCATACAAACCTTTATCATCCGTTACAAGATTTGCATAACTATTTTCAGGATCGATTCCCATATAAAACAATCCTTGCAGATATTTAAGGGTAATACCCGTTGAGAAATTATTAAAAGGAACCGCAAAGGTTAAACCATATTCGTTTAAGCCTAAAATTTCATAACCCAAAGTCATGTCTAATTCTGGTTTATTCGCATTCCCATACATCATCATTTCTAATAATCCGATGGGTAATTTATAATTAGCCAAAAAGATAGCATTACTGGTAAAAGCCAGATTCCCTGACGTAAAGTTCAGCATGGGGATGGGCAAATGAACATCCTGGAAGAAGGTTAATCCGCCCGCATCTTCATAATTTTCAAATAATTTATCTTTATCTGCAGTGTATAATGTATCACCGCTGTATTCGGCGATTGTTTCAAATGAAATAAAATTCCCAATAACGCCAGTGTCAAACCCAAATAATTGCCATTGAAAAGGTTTATATTGCTGAAATCCAATTAAAGCAGGATTGTACCCTACCGAAAAAATACCATCGGCTATAGTTGTGTATGTTCCTGCTAAACCTACAACGCGAGCATCCCGTTTGGTTTGGGCAAAAGCACAAGTGGCAATTATAAAAACGGTAAGAAGGCATTTTTTCATTATCGCATTCCCCCGTTTCCGTATTGACTCATAATCGTATTATTCCCACTCATTCTACCCGCACTTGGGCGAATATGGATATAATATCCATTCATATCACGAATCGTGCCATCGCCTTTGGATAAACGCAATCGAATTTTATCGTGAGTAGTTGGTAATCCGCTTGTTTCACTCAATGTCCATGAATAGGCATTTGTATTTTCAATTCCTTGAACGATGGGTGTCCAAAATTCACCATTATTTAATTCAGGATTTTCGGCTGTAGAATAATCAATATTGACAGATGTGATATCTCCATACGTATTCCAAAGAATTTCATACGATTGATCTGAGTAAAGAGTATCGCCCCCATTTGGCCATGTTAACACTAATTCATCTTGAGCATCATTCATGAGACCCGTATTGCTTAGTCGAAACGTTATAAATGAATTAATATCCAAATAATCAAGCGTTGTCATAAAAACGGATTGGCTATCTGTACCATTTAGATGAAATCGTGGCGCTACATAATGATCGCCATATCCCGTTAATAGGAATATCCGATTCGAGTCCAAGGTGCTGTTAAACGTGCCTGTCCCCGCTTCATGCACCATTCCCGGTGGGAAGCCAGATGAATCACCTTCTTCATAATAACTTACGGGATCCGGTAAAATAAATTTCCATAATGTATCCACATAAGCAATCACAGAATCTGTTCCCGAAATGGATCGTCGCACAAGATATGGCATTCCGTCGATACACTCTGAAAAGTCAGTCATAACATTAAAAATATGAATATCAGATGTATCTGGGTCCAATTCAAGACATGTATCGACAATATAAATACTATCTGTCGGATCCCATCCTTGTTGAGAAACTAACGAATCACGAAGGACGGATAGCATTTCACTTGATCGATCAGATGGAAACAGGGTCAAATTGGACATGAGGATGGATAACTCTGCTCCAAAAGGTAAAGCATTTGTTACATTTGATGTTAATTCAGCTTGAATCAGGGAACTGCGAATTCTATTTCGTGTTTCATGATCAAATTCTTCAATGGGCGTTTCCACAGCAGAAATAAATGTCATAGGTGCCATCATCACTTCAAACGGTGCTTCTAGACGAAAACCTCCGCCAATGGCTTTTCCAATTTCAATCGTACCTCGACCATCAACACGTGATTCGGATTCCACAATTAGATTCACTGGATTCACCGACAATAGTTCGATTATATTGGCACAATTTTCATCGGATAATACTTGGTTTGACCACGAGGGTGCACTGTCTGATTTTGAATTATATATTTCGGTTAATGTACCATATTTATTCAGCTCAATGACGGTCATGGCTGTATCAACATCATTGATAGGATAACCGATCGAATCCACATTAACGCATAATGTTGTGGTATCGCCAAATGTATCAATCCCAATCATATCGATGCCCAATTTTACCGGTAATTTGATTTGGCTATACATAATAAATTGAATCCGTACGTCTGTCATCATCATTCCACTGAATCCTTGAGGCATATTATCCATGTTTTGTGTGACAGAAGGGAAACCCATATAAACATACGCTTCTAACGATTCAAACTCCATGGAATACATACGAACACCTAAACCAAGTCCACCGAGAGAAGAACCATCCAATGGAATGGAAGCAATTTGTTCCGGAATAGATACGTCTAAAGCTAATTCCATATTATTAATCGGCTCATCGGGGTATTGGGTACTCTGGAATGAATATCCTTTTAAATCAAAATCTCGATCAAACACGTTCCCTTTGGATAAAACAGTTTCAATAATAACCGAATCACCTCCAGCGGGTGGAGCAAAATTTTGGAAATTCATTTTAAAATTGATATCGAATGGAAATGTACTCGCCAAATTTGAAATAACTAAACGATTCGCAGTATTATCCACGCCTTCCGTTTTAAGCATCGCTTGAAAAATAGATAAACTTGTTTCAGAACCTTCTTCATCCCCTTCTGAAGCAGCAAAACCCATATCTGGCTTTGGAATATCAAGAATCGTTTCTGTAATACTCACATCAGCACTGTCAAGAGATGGAATATTCATATTTAATACCAGATTAACCGCCATAGAATCATTCGCATAAATCGTCACAGATTCACCTGATGCCACATCGGCCGAATCCAACTTAAACCCTAAATTTATTTTTAATAATTGCCTAAGTCTCGCACTCGCCAATGATGTGGTGTCAGCATAAGTAATATTGGTTCCAATTGTTGGTATCGTTTCATGATGAGCCAATGAATCGGTGATTTCATATTTACCGGTATAAAGTCCTGCGGTGGATTGAATCAAATTTTTGGATATTCCTTGATTTCCGATGGATGTAATAAATTGACTTGCATCGCTATTGGCGACAACTAATGCTTCAATTCCGTCAATAATTTGCGGATCGCTTGTTAAATCAATATCGCTAAATCCTAAATCTAGTTCAATTAATACAGACCCTAAAATAGAATCAACCGTAGAATTAAATATGCCTACCATCGTATTCCAATTTTCTGCTGAAATTTCCCTATCTTCTGCAGGTGGCATATAAAATGTAGCCGCCTCCCAAGTAAGTGGATTACTTTCATCGTAGGTCGTATCCACATAAGGAATTCCATAAAGGACAACCGGAAGGCTCATATTAATGGGAGTAGATGGAATAGCAAAATCCCCTAAATCAACACCGGGGATTTCTGTCGGCGCGATTTCTGTATCCAAATATCCACCCGGAAATTGAACCTGTAAATTATCTTCGCCAATGGATTGAGATGGCAGATCGCCTTCAAATACGAGTTGCATTCCCAAACCATCGTCCGAGGGAAAGATATTTACACTATCAACGATGCCATCAAGAGAATATCTTTGTTGGACTAATGGAATCTTGAGATCGATGAACCATGTGGGCATTTCAAACTTCTCTGATGTTTCAAAATCACACCCACTCAAGAGAAGTAAGCTTAATGCTCCGCTTAAATAAAGGACACCGAAATGTTTCCTTCGAAATGATCGTCTCGGATTATGTTTCATAAATAATTGTTTACCTTAGGACTACCGCTCTAGAATTTGGTCTTTTTTTAGTAATCATACCACAATAAAATCTTTTTGGTTATGACTTCTATATTTGGGGTAAAAGGCCGATTGATTTTGATCAGGGAATTCGAATCTCACAGCTAGTGTCATTTATGGATTTTATTTTGATTATTCCCCTATGAAACGAGATTTACAACACGAAGAAAAAAGAAAAAAAAGAAAGAAAATCCTTTTTCCATAATTATTATTTGTGTCTATTCGGGAAAATTCGAATCATTCGTGTCTGATGAATAACCCAGATTAAATTAAAAAACCTGAATCTATTCAAACCCTTTTTTGGCGAAATAGATTCCCGATATTTTTATCAATAATTCCGGAAAGACATATTTCAAATATTTTCTACTTATAGGGAGACTGTCCCTTCATTCGACGGGATTTACAACCCCGCTCATACTTCACTCGCAGTGACAGTGTTAAGATGATCAAAGTAGCGTGGAAATCATCACAATTTCCTGGGAATATTCCTACCCTTTTAAAGGAGATTACCGCGACCTGATTCTTTCAGTTCTTGCGACTGCTTTATATTAGTATCGATATTCGTCTGGTTTATAAGGACCTTCTTTAGGAACATTAATATACTCTGCTTGGTCACGGGTCATTTGGGTTAATACGCCCCCAAAACCTGCAACCATTCCAGCGGCAACTTCTTCATCAAGTTTCTTTGGCAAAACAGTTACAGTAATGTTGGATGATTTTTGTTCAGTGGCCAAATCTGCGAATTTCGCGTCATATAAATGCATTTGTGCTAATACTTGATTTGCAAAAGAACCATCCATAATACGAGATGGATGTCCCGTCGCATTCCCTAGATTGACTAATCGACCTTCAGATAACAAAATTAAATAATCATTTTTATCATCACTTCTAAAGATACGATGCACTTGGGGTTTCACTTCGTCCCATGTCCAATTGTCACGCATAAATTGTGTATCAATTTCATTATCAAAGTGACCAATATTGCAAACAACCGCTCCCGATTTTAGGGATCGAAGCATAGCTTTATCGCACACATTAATATTTCCTGTTGTTGTTACAATTAAATCGGTGGTTGAAAGAAGATGCTTATTTATCCCATCGATTGATCCTGTATTAATTCCATCATTATAAGGAGAAATAACTTCGAACCCATCCATACAAGCTTGCATAGCGCAAATAGGATCAATTTCGCTGATTCTGACAATCATCCCTTCTTGGCGAAGCGATTGAGCGGATCCTTTTCCTACATCTCCATATCCAATAACGAGCGCTTTCTTTCCGGACATGAGAATATCTGTCCCACGTTTAATGGCATCATTCAGCGAATGGCGACATCCATATTTATTGTCATTTTTAGATTTGGTGACCGAATCATTTACGTTAATGGCTGGAACTTTTAAGGATCCTTCTTCAACCATTTCTAATAACCGATGTACACCCGTTGTTGTTTCCTCACTAATGCCATGAATACTATTAAGCATTTCGGGATATTTTTCATGCAACATTTGGGTTAAATCGCCCCCATCATCCAATACTAAATTCGCATCCCAAGGTTGTCCATCTTTTAGAATCGTTTGCTCAATGCACCAGAAAAATTCTTCTTCTGATTCCCCTTTCCAAGCAAAGGTTGGAATATTGGCCGCAACCATCGCTGCTGCCGCATGATCTTGTGTTGAAAATATATTACAAGATGACCAGCGAACTTTCGCCCCTAAATCAACCAATGTTTCCATCAATACAGCCGTCTGGATTGTCATATGAATACACCCTAATATGTTTGCTCCGGCGAGTGGTTGTGATTCTTTATATTTTGAGCGAAGCGTAATAAGAGCGGGCATTTCTGCTTCGGCAAGTTCGATTTCTTTTCGACCGAAATCAGCCGAGGTTAAATCGGCAACTTTGTAATCATTGTTATCTATTGTAGGATTGTTCATTTTATTCTCCGATTGTTAGTATTATCAAAATGAACGTCGTTTTTTTAGCCAAGCCTGACAGGAATTCAAATCCTATGCAACGTTCCTTGGCATTATTATGTTAATTTTTTTATTTTAACTGATCCACCATATCCGTTTTTTCCCAGGTAAATAATTCATTTTCACGACCAAAATGTCCATAAGCTGATGTTAGGCGATATCGTGGGTATTTTAAATTTAAATGGGCAATAATTTCACCAGGTTTTAAGGGGAATGTTTCTTTCACTAAATCAGTCAAAGATTCATCAGACATATTTCCGGTTCCAAAAGATTGGACATAAACAGACGTGGGCTCGGCTACGCCAATTCCATAAGACAACTGAACTTCACATTTATCAGCCAAACCAGCTGCCACAATATTCTTAGCAATATATCGAGCCATGTATGTAGCTGAGCGATCAACTTTGGAAGGATCTTTCCCAGAAAAAGCCCCTCCACCATGGGGAGCATATCCACCATAGGTATCTACTATAATTTTTCGACCGGTTAAACCCGTATCAGCTGACGGACCGCCGTGAACAAATCGCCCAGTTCCATTCACAATAAAACCTTCATCGTATGGATATTCATATTTTCCTAATACAGGTAATATAATATGATTAATAACTTCAGATTTCACAAAAGCATTTTCTGCTTCTTCTGTGCCAAATTTTCCTAACATATTATCATGTTGAGTTGCAATAACCACTTTGCTCACACGTGTTGGTTTTCCATCCACATATTGGACAGATACTTGTGATTTACCGTCGGGCCGAAGCCAAGGGAGAGTTCCATCTTTTCGAACTTCTGTCAATTTTTCCGTTAAACGATGCGCCATTTGAATGGGCAATGGCATCAATTCGGGTGTTTCATTGCAAGCAAATCCAAACATAAGGCCCTGATCTCCTGCGCCCTGTTCTTCAGCAGAATCTTGACTCACACCTTGAGATATTTCTTTAGATTGTTCTTGAATGGCAGAAATAACTTTAACCGTTTTTTGGTCCATTCCATCTGTATAATCATTATACCCAATGTCATTTAAGGTATCTTTAACCACACGTTCAACATCCACAAACCCTTCCGTGGTAATTTCACCTGCAACAACCACCATCCCTTCAGTGGCTAAAGTTTCACATGCAACTCGAGAATGGGGATCTTGTTCTAGTAATTTATCTAATATAGCATCCGAAATTGCATCACAGACTTTGTCTGGATGTCCTTCGGTGACAGATTCTGACGTAAAATAATATTCGCTCATTATAAAATCCTTTGGTTAAAAATAGCCGGGGAACTTAAATGTTTTTTTGGGAAAGGGTAAATGGTAAATGGTGATCGGAATAATAGAAAAGTGAGACAGAAAATAGATATCAAAATTATGTGGAAATGAAAAATGCCTTGAGTAATTGAGTAATCTGTTTTTTATCTGTATCTTGAATAACACCTATTTTTTTATCAATAATGCTATGAAGTATTGTAGCGAATTTTAGTCGAAATAGTGTAGGCTTTGGTAAATGAGCCAATTGCCAATCTTGCAATAAATAATCATCCTTATACTTTATGTCAATCTTACTTGTAAGAAATCCAATGACTACATCATGACGATCTTTGTTATAATTGTCTGGAGATAATATTAATCCGGGACGTTTTTTACTTTTCGATAAATCAGTAAATGGGAATGGAATTAAAACAATGTCCCATTTTTTATAAGTCATTATATATTTCATCCTCCTCATTATCCCATTCAGAAAATGAAGATTCAGATATTTTCATTATATCCAAAAGGCCATGTTGAGAAAGTTCTTTTTCATACTTTGCACGATTCTGTTCAAAATATTCATCAATCCATGACTCAACCAAGTGACTAATGGATGTTTCTTCCATCGCACTCATAATTTTGAGCAATTTTCGTTTATTATCTTTTATTCTTATGCTTAAAACACTCATTACAACTCCCACTTGTAGTATTTCCTACATGTAATGTAATGAATATTAATTAAATGATCATAGTGATTTGTTTATTTTTGATGTGCTGGGTTATTGCCACGCCGAATAGACGTGGAAGGACTGGCAATTAAAAAGGGAATCGATTCTTGGCCGTAGCCAGAAAGGACACTTTGCGGGTCTTACGCTTGGCCTTTTATTGAAAATGGGTCAACAGGTGGATTTGCTGAAATGGGGGCATAATGTCCACCCGGTTTATAATCTGGTAATAATTGTTTCAAAAATGTTTGAATTTCTTCTGTTTCCAATTTGTCAGCTATTTTAAATAATTCATTTGTTGATGCAATCATTCCAACCCATTCCATCACATGATTACCCTCTTTTAAAATCATTATTTTTTTATGATCCGTGAAAATCACATCTTCTTCTGTTGATTGCAATTCTTCATATAATTTTTCACCTGGACGTAATCCAGTATAAACAATCGGAATATCTTGATCCGGCTCAAAACCAGATAATCGGATTAAATCCCTTGCAATTTGGACGATTTTAATAGGTTTACCCATTTCGAGTAAAAATATTTTTCCACCACCACCAATGGCTGCCGCCTGCAAAATTAATTGAGATGCCTCTGGGATGGACATAAAATATCGAGACATTTCAGGATGAGTAATTGTAACAGGTCCGCCTGCATTTATTTGTTTTTGAAATGTAGGAATCGCACTTCCTGAACTTCCAATAACGTTCCCAAATCGAACAGCGATAAATTCTGTATCTGATTTTTTATTAATGGATTGAATGCATCTTTCGGACAATCGTTTTGTGGCGCCCATGACATTGACCGGGTTGACTGCTTTATCTGTGGAAACTAATACAAATGTTTCGACCTTAAATTTATCTGATAATTGAATCATATTAATGGTACCACCCACATTCGTTTTCACCGCAGCCCACGGATGCAATTCTTGAATAGGCACATGTTTATACGCTGCAGCATGAAATACAATTTGTGGGCGATTTTCATTGAATATTTTTCCCATATGATTTTTATCTGTTACATCGCCTAAAACAGGTTTAATTAAAGTGTTTGATTTGATTTTTTCCGTTTCATTCGTAATGGCAAATAAATTTTCTTCCCCATTATCAATGCAAATTAATTCACTTGGATTAAAGGTTAAACATTGTCTCACAAGTTCTGAACCAATGGAACCTCCAGCACCTGTAATTAAAACGCGTTTTCCATTTAGCAATTTACCGATAGAATTTTTATCTAATTTAACCTCGTCCCGGCGTAATAAATCCATATAAGACACGTCTCGGATCATTTTGATGGATACATCCTTATCAATGAGTTCAGCTAAACCGGGAACAGTTTTAAATATTTTCCCCGTTGCTTTACATGCTTTTATTATTCGTCTTATTTGGTCTCCCGTTGCCGTTGGAGCTGTTATTAATATTTCATCAAAGGCCATCGTAAGATGAGCTAATTCGTTGACATGACCCAATACCTTATACCCGTGTAATGTTGCCCCTTTTTTATGGGGGTCGTCATCGACAAAACCAACGATTTTATATAAGGAATTTGGTGTATTTAATACTTCTTTTGCTATTTTGTCCCCTGTACGACCGGCGCCAATTAAAATGATTCTTTTTCTGGTTTGAATCTGGCGAATTTTTGAAAAACTTTGAAAGTGAGAAAAATAAACTCGGACAAATACTCGACTAATACTGATTAATGATACGGCTAAAAAATAATTTAATAAAAATATGGATCGGGGAAAACCATCAAATCCAGCCATAAACCAAAATCCAACTATTATGACGGCAAATCCTGTTGAAACAACTTTTACAATATTGATTAATTCCCATAAACTCGTAAATCGCCATATAACTTTATAAAAACCTGAAAGATTGAAAATAAGTAAATGTATCCCGACAGTAATGGGTAACCATGTTGTAAAATAAGAAAAATATTCCGACGGAATAACGAAATCAAATCTCATCCAAAATGCACCTAAAAAACTAATGCTGATTAACATGGCATCGACTAGCATCAATAAACTGTGCCGATACTTAGAATAAAAATTATTATACATATTATAAGCTCCTCGTAATAATTATCACGATTATTAATAAAAAACGATTCAATTAACTACAGCCTTAATTTCAATACACAGGATTAGAAGATGCAAGTATTTTATAAAATATTTATTTTTCATAAACACGTTGATAATCCTTTCACCTTTTTCTATCATTATAGTTTAAAGTCTTTTGGGAAAAACATATCTAAACCCATTGTTAAAGATGTATTTTTATCATGGATATTTGAAGATTCCCATTGAATGTGCATTATGATAGACAAATTCTTCTTCCACCACCATTGGAATTCACTTGTAAAAAAAGATATTTCTTCTATTTCACCACTTGGAAACGGTCCTGCTAAATAATCTTCATATTGATCATAAGGCCGAAGAGTAATCCTTTCATCCCCAAGTGAACGTTTCCCGCCAGTGAAAGTACCAATCATATTTTTCCGATTAAAATAGTGTGCACCTACACTGAATTCTTCACCATCACTGCCATAAATCCATCCTAATGGTTTTTGACGTTGGACAAAATTATTATACCCACTGCCATGTCTGAAGGTTGGCGTTCCGACAAAGATGGTTGACATAAATAGTGTAAAAAGGTGATAATCGTTTTTAATGGGAGAAAAAGCCACTTTCGCTGAATAGGCTTTCCCATTTTCTTTCCCTTCTTCAAATTGGATTTTGTCAAGGACAAATTCATCGTATAAGAGATTTCCTGAAATTCTTACATTATCAATGGGGCGCCAATCGATGGATAATTGCCATACAGCATTGGCACTTCCCGTTCCCAATGCATTTAAACGATCATTTAATTCAATTTCTAAATGCGTGGATATAGGATTTAAATAGCCAATATCAATTGGACGGTTATTCCCAGAATAAATCACTGTTTCAGATAAGCCAATTATAATTGATTTTTTATTTGTCCATTCCACCCCACGTGCTGTGATATACCTGTTTATAGACCGATCGACTGTTTCTAAAAAACCGTGGAAATATCGGGCTCGAATTCGGCCAAAGTCTAAACCTAATAATGTATAATCATAAGATGCAGATTGTTCCCCTAAGGCTAGTTGAATATTCTCACCAGATCCCCAACTTTGTCTCCCTCGTCCTAACTGGAATATTAACCAATCATTTTGGAATCCAATTCCAGACAAATCCGTTTCTCCGGATGAGAAACCGCCACGGGTAATATCTCGCGCAATACCTGAAAATCGTTGAAATTGGGATGGATCATTTACAATTCGTGGATATACATATGCATAAAAATTCTTTTTATAAGAGAAATGACCATAACCGTAAAAAGCAATCGCTTTTTGATTCGCTATTACACCCATTCGAGTATGAATATTTAATGAATCATTTATCGCATTCGGATTATATGATTGCCTTATGGGACCGAAAGTGGAAAGAGACGGCCAATTCTCACCGCCATCATTTAATATTTTACTTTTTTTATAATGGAAAAATTCATTGGGTAATTCTTGAGAAATAATCGATGAAGCAGAGAAGGTTATCAATGTTATAAAAACGATTTTTATATCCATAAAAAGGTTAAACCTGCGAAGGCGTTTTTTGGTAACTCTTTGTGGCCATATATTTATCATTTTGGAATTTACAGATAGATTAGGTGAAATGGTTATGAGTTTAAAGAAGGATGAATCGTCAGAAATAAGTTTGATAATGAACTTTGATTCGTATTGCCTGTATATCTAAAATAATATTTTATGGAACAATTGACATGCCGATAAATATGTTAACGTTACTCCTTCTTCCGATAATACTTGATTTGTATAGCTTTTTACATCTAAAATCATTGCGTATTAATTCTAACTCAAAAACAAAGGCAGGCTAGACATGAAACATATAAAATACATTCTTAGAAGATTCATTATAATTCTACCTCTAATGTTCTTCACTTTGAATGCTCAAGACGAAGCAACTGAAGAAGTGGCAACCCCAGAAGTTCCCGCAGAAGAAGTGGTTGATGCTGAAGCTCCTGTTGAAGAAACAGTTGAAGTGGAAGATGTGGCTGTAGCAGAACCGGTTGAAGAAGAAAGTACCGGATCTGGATTTACCGTTGGTGTCGCTCCAAGTATTGGACTCGTATCCGGAGAAACTTTTACAAATGTACCCGTAGGCGCTACGGTTGTCATTACAACTCCTTATGGATTTAAACTTGGACCATTAGATTTTACAATATCCGCAGCAGTGGGTGGTTATGCTGGTTCATTTGACGAAGAAGATTTTAACCCTTCAGTTATGGGTGTGGGTGGAAATTTAGTTCTAGCAAATTTTGTATTTGCTGAAGGACATGCTGGCATCGTTGGAAGCGGTACAGGTATTCGCGGATTCGCAGGAGTCTCTTTAGAATATTTGATGAAAAAAGCGCTTAATCTTCCTGTTAATATTTTAATTGGTGGCGAAGGCTTTATTAGCACGGATATGGCTGGTGTTGGAAATAGTTCTGGTTGGGGCGGACTTGGTGTTCGACTCGATTACGATTTATAAATCGTCATTCATGACTTTAAAAAAAGGCGATCATTGATCGCCTTTTTTTTGTGTAAAAATTAACTTTATCGATGAACAGTCACTGGAGGAAAGAACTAGAACGTAGAAATCAGATATCGGTAATCAGCCGTCAGTCATAATACCTTAATTATCTTAATGGGTGTCTCGACTAAGTGGAAATTCCCGAATTTATCTTGACGTAAACGCCTCAGTTCCTAGGATAGATTTCTCGCCATTTAAATAACATTAACATTTCTGGATATCGGATCAAGTCCGATATGACAAGTCAGGGATAATTGGTTTAAATCCGACTCATTCAAGGAGATTGTCCCGTCATTCGGCGGGATTTTCAACCCCATTCTGCTACGCTCCATTCGCAATAACAGAACAAAAGAACTGTCATTCCTGGCACCGGCCAAGAATCCATGCTTTCATGTATCTTCAAATGCAGAATCACGTTCGACATGACACTCATATTATCTAGACTAAATAATCACTCGTAGAAATATTTATTATTTCCCAGCAATAAGCACCATGGCAATCACTTGGGCAAAATCTGCGAATATGCCTGCAATATCTCGAGCGAGTTCCGTTTTGTTGATAGGCTCTTCTTCTTTCTTCGTAGCAATTGTTATAATAGAACCATCTGGGATTTTTGGACTAAATGGCGACCATTTTGAATGCCGTTTTGATGTCCCATCTGGAAATTGGATAAATACATTTGCCTTATCTGCATCCGGTGTATAATTCCCTGAATTAAGAATATAATAACGTAAGTTTTTTCCATCTATATATTTATAAGCTCCGGGACTATTCACTTCGCCTCGGATATAGACAAGTTCAGGATGCTCACGAATCGTAATCTGATCTCCAGCCTTCACCGTAAAATTGGATTTGGATGATGGATTTTTTAATATTTTCTCATAGGAAAGTTGAATATCCACTCCCCCACGAGTAAAGGATGAACCCATTGGATATGCCTCTGGACGAATACCGCCAGCCCGTTCAATGATATCGGTAATGGTTTCATGCTGAAATTGTATGACATAAGAACCGGGATACCAGACGGCTCCATCCACCGTAACCGTTTTCTGCATCAAGAATTTAGGATCGGGACGAACGGTTATTATATCATATGGCTGAAGAAAAAACATTCCATTTCCAGATTCGATTGTCTTTACATTTTGATTCTTTCTGATTGCATTCTCATTAATAATACATAAATCTTCATCCATTGCCATTGTCAAAATGGTAGCATATTTATCATCTTCCGTATTGTTTGGATCAATGCGTGCAATATCAACCTTATATCGATACACATTTTCACTGATTCCTCCCGCTTCCAGGATTAAATCTTTGAGACACATATTATTCTTTAATTCATACTTCCCCGGGTTCTTGACTGAACCATTAATGGTGAGCGGTTTAACAGATATAAAGACATCTTTGTTATAGATTTTAATAATATCGCCTGGTTCTAACAGAAAATTGACATTTGATTCAGGTGATTCTAATAGTTGACCCAAATTAAATTTTGATATGGTTCGCGTAATTTGATCATTATTGAGTCGTAATAAATCAGCCCGATCTAAATGGACTTTTTCTTTCCATTCTTTGTCTGAAAATCCACCCGCTTTAAATAATAAATCGTAGGCGGTCATATTTTCTTCAAAAAGTTCGTATTGACCTGGATTCTTTACGTATCCTGAAATGGATGCATATTTGGTTGTTCCTTTTACATCCGATATTGAATAAATCTGAATAGCATCATTTGCCTTTAATAATTCATTTGCTAATCCGATTTTGTCCAATACTAATCCAAGATTAAATGGAATAATTTCCTTCGTTATACTGTCATCACTAACACGTACAAGTTCTGCGCGTTTCAAATAGGCCCGTTTTTTGTATTCTTCATCCACAAATCCGCCTGCCTTGAAAATCAAGTCATAAAGTGTCATATTTTCTTGAAGAAGATAGCGACCTGATTGTTTCACATGACCTGAAATAGAAACATACGTCCAAGGCACCATTTCTGTCATGCCATAAATGCGAACGCGATCAAGCCCTTGAAGTTCAATATCATTTTCTGGGTCACCGGCTAGGACTTTATTCAAATCTAATTTTATAAGCATTTCTGTGAAATCCGGTTTAATACGGGTCACATCAATACGATCCAAATATGCATCGCCAAGAAGGCCATCTGCTTTTTCAATCAGTTTACTTAAGGTGAGTGATTCACCTAAATCATAACTCCCAGGACGCGTAATGGCGCCACGGAGATCAACCACATTGAGCCTTAAATCTAATACTGAAAAAACCTGAATCCGATCGCCATCCTGAAGAGGGAAGTTTGAATCATCTTTCATGACATTTTCAAGATTTACATCGTTGAACATACGATCCATGCCCACTTCTGCCCTATCTTCGAATGGGACGATTCGATCAATTTGGGCTCGATCGAGATAAGCTGTGATTTTTAAATTTCCTGCCATCCCCATTAAATCAATCAATGATTCATTTGGTTTAGGTTCATAAATGCCTGGACGATTGACTTCCCCTTCGATGGTGACAGTTTTTAACCGTTTTGGAATAAAAATAACATCGTCTAACTGAAGTTTATGATCGTTTGGTTTCTTTCCAGTCAGTAAATAATCATAAAAATCAATCGAAGCAATTTCTTTACCTGCACGAATCAAACGAATATCTCTTAAAGAACCAAGCGTTGTGGGTCCATTGAAATAATAGAGTGCGGAAAATAGAGTTGCGGATGGACTCACTGTGTAGGCTCCCGGTTGCGCAACCTCACCTAACACTTGCACACGTAAAGGGCGAAGATTCCCGATGCTTACATCAAGGAATGTTGTGGATTTTCGTCCTTGCGGGCTTAAGCTAGCGTAGGATTGAGACAAAACGCGAAAAAGTTTAGATTCAAGTAATTTGAGATTAAGTCCATTTACAAATACTTGCCCCACTTCAGGAATGAAAACGAATCCTTCTCGGTCAACCGATAAAACTTGTCGAAATTGCGTCTCTCCCCATAGCATTACAATTATTTCGTCACCGGGCCCTATTAAATAATCAGGGTCAACGGCCCCTACAGATGTGGCTTGAAAAATGGCTGGATCACGTTTAAATATATCATATCCAAAATACCGGAGTGCGCTCCGCCCTGGTTGTGCTTCAGATTCGAAATCTAGGTTTTGTTCATCCACAATTTCTAACTCTTCATCACCTATAATAGTTAATTCTTCTTCAGATACTAATTCTTCCTTGTCCGAGATAGCTTTTTCCAAAGATGTTTCAGTCTTGTCCAATATTGCTTTTTCTTGCGCTACTTCGTTTGATGTTCCTAAATCGGGAAGGCCAATGTCTTTATTTGATTCAGAAGACGATTGGGGTGAATTCGTTTTTCCATTCTTTTCTTTTTGTATGGCTGCATCAATTTGTTGGTCCGAGTATCCTTTAGCCTTCGCCGCAGCCTTAACTTGCGATTCAGACATGCCCGTAGATTTGATCATAGTTTTTGCCTGTTTTATTTGTGCGTCTGTTTGACCAAAGACTGATGCAAATGTAAAAATGAGTATTAAAATGATTTTTTTCATGTTTTTCCTAATTTAGTTAATTTTTTAGTATGAACTAATTTGTCTGCCTGGATAATTGTCGAAATATTCCCCTTCAACAGGATTATATGTGTACATAACGAGCCAAGCTTTTTTTTGTTTTTGAAGACTAAAAGTAGATTTTTGTCCTTTGGCTAATTCAATGCCTACAGGAGTATTGGTATATAGGCAGATGACAATATTGGAAAATTCTGGGTATTTATCCTTTAAATGAGTGCAAAGTAAGTGCATATCTTCTTTTGACGACTTTTTATCAACAGTCACATGTATTTTTCCCTGTTTAAATGTATCAGATAAACGATCTATTTTAATGACTTTATATTCGGGAATAGTGGGTATCGCCTTAATGACTTTTTTCACTTCGGGACTAACCTCGGCAATTGAAGCATCGATGGTTTCGACTCTTGACTTTTCTGGAATCTTATTAATGACTGTATTTTTTGAGTCTTCTGACGTTTTTTCATGCTCGATATTTGAAGATTTTAATGATTTTTCGTTTAAGGGTCTTTTTTGTTTTATAGGAGATGATTTAAATGGGTTCAAATAAATGAGAACTATAACAACACCTATTAGTATAATAATTTTATTTTTTCCAGTTGATAATCCAGATAATAATGAATTGGGTGTTGATAAAGATTCATTTTGATACTTATTATCTAATTCAACCTGTTGTATTTGTGCTTCTGTCATTTCTTTTGTATTTAAGGAATGAAAAATACGTTTATTCTTTTTTCCAGTCTCGGGATTGTACACGTAGGTTTGATAATAATAATAGCCGTCTCGCCCTTTTTTATATATACTACTCATAGATTAATAGATTTATCAATTTCATTTTAAAACAGTGCCTGTTTAGCCTATTTTAATTTACACAATAAATATTGTAATGCAACTACCATTATAACTACCTAGGATTTAGATAATTAATAATACATCAGACTACGGTATTTATAGATCATCTTTAACTATTCTCTCTCGTAAACAATGGTAGTGATATAATAATTTATAATAATTATTTGTATCCTGGTTTAAAACCAAATTATGAAAAGATCAATTATGCTCAAAAAGTATATCTCTAATTCTATGGAATATTGATAAATCCTTGCTCCTCGACGATGTTAGCTACAACTACTTAACGACTACCTTAATTTATTGCATATATATACTTTTAGAATAATAAGTATTTTCCACAGTATTGCGTCGATACTTTTGAACAACTACCATTATACTTACCCGTTATTTCCTATAAACAAACTTTCGATTGTCCATCGCGTTATTGAATCCATTTCTCTCGCTTTTTTGGACACAACCATAATAATCGTCAAACGTGTCCTGAAGTATAGTATTATAGACGATAAATACGATTGAACCATATACGGTGCCCAATAAATTTATTATATATAGAATACAAAATATCTATTTTCCGCAAATTTTTCCATCTTAATTAAATGTGAGGAAATATCTAAGTATATGACAGATTATTATTTACAACTACCATATATTTCTCGATTATTTCTCCGTATATATTCGGAACAATAATAATGTGTATAATTCTGCATGTCTCTATATTATTACATATAACACCACAACTACCATAAATGATCAATCAAATGGATGTAAAGGATTTACTTTTATACCTATTTAGCTATTATAAACTGTAATCACCTTCAACTTATATTAATTCTTGAATTCAACTCTTAAGTGCAACTCAAAGATTGGTTGTGAAAATAGCGGAACTGCTGTAGGCTTCGTACTTTTCCCACCGACAAAAATGAGGAGCACCAATGAAACACTACAGCCAGCTCACGCTGGAACAAAGA
>JADHUI010000032.1 GCA_016784605.1 Fidelibacterota bacterium
AAATCCTCTGCAGAAACAATCGTTAATGTAACGATATCACCTTCTTTAGCATATTCTGTATTTGAATTATTCGAAATTATTTCTGCTGTCGTCAATGTAGGTGCAGTATTATCTATAACAACATCACTTCCAGCCGATGTTGTGGATGTTTCATTTCCTGCTTCATCAATAGCTGTAAATGCATAACTCACAGACCTACTCGATTCACTTCCCGTAACCGTATAACTTAATTTCCAATTTGTGGATGATATTTCACTAATGCTTGCACCACTAACACTTTGGCCTGCAACCGTCGCACTTGCAATACTTGATAATGCTTCATCTGTAACAATCGTCACTGACACCACGTCCCCTGCTTTCGCATAGGTCGCATCTGCGTTACTCGAAGCAACTGTAACACTATTCACTGTTGGAGCTGTACCATCAAACGTAACATTCGTTCCTGAAATAATAGAAGTTGCTTGTGTACCTTGATTTCCCGCTAAATCATAAAAATCAATCGTAAATGTTATCGTTCCATCCGTATCATCCGCATCCATTTGTTTCGTTGCTGTCCACGATAATTGATCTCCACTGGCATTTGTTTCAGTTGTTGCCTCTGTTAATATCGTAGCTGTCGGCGTTTGACTTTCTTCATTAGTGTAAAAAGTTAATGTTACCCAATCGTCTGGTTTTGCATAAGCACTATTTAATGCATTATCAGATGCAATCGTTAAACCTGTAATGGTAGGTACGTTTGAATCAAACGTTACGGTGGACACATCGGTAGTTTCTGAAATATTTGTAGCAGTATTTCCAGCTCTATCAATAATATTACTAACGGAAATTGAAACGACACCCTGCGTATCACCCGACTCCATTGTTCGAAGAGCCGAGTAGGATGATGCGGCCGTATTCGGGTTGGGCGTTATGGAATTGCCATCAATTGAAACGGTTGGAGCTGCGTTCAAGATTTCATCTGAATTAATGGATAAAGTTACAATATCATCCTCTTTTGCAAGAGTAGTTGTGCTATTATTAGATGCAATTGCCACTGTTAATACGGGATCAGTTTTATCTATTGTAACCGTTGAACCGTCTGTAGTCGTACTTAAAGTAGATGATCCCAAATTACCATTTTCATCATAGAAAGAAATGGCAAATGTGGCTGTCCCTTCTGCATGCGTCGATATTGTATTGCTCACAGTCCAGCTAGTTCCCGATCCACTTGCCGTGACTGAAACACCCGAAATATTACCTGTCATTGGATAATCAGAATTATCTAAATCTTCATCAGATGTGAAGGAAATAGATATTTGATCACCCGTTGTTGCATAAGTTATATTGGTACTATTATTGGATATAATACTGGCTGTTGATATAGAAGGTCGCTCTAAATCTAATGTAAACTCAGATCCCGATGCTCCTGGATAAAATGTATCTTGAGTTATATTGCTTGCTCGTAATGAAATGGTTCCATTGTAACCAGGCCAAGCTGCTAAATCAGAAAATCGCGTATGTTGAAAAGCAATTTGAACTTCGCCGTTACCATCGGTTGTAAATAATCCACTACCTAACCAAGTTCCTGTGGTAGCCGTACCCCCTGTTAATGGGTACCAATTCGCGCCTCCATCAAATGATACTTTTATATAATAATTAGTTGTAGCAGCAAAACTGGAACCAGACATACTAAACCCGCCAGTCCCGTCTACACTGGATGCAGTACTAACGGTTAAATTATATTTTGTAAAACCGCTTGCCTGACCAGCTGGCGTAAAAGATATTGACTGCCCAACGAGAATCGTTAAGAAGAAGGAGATTGCTATAAATATATTTCGCATCATCCCAAAAGTTTTAGACTGGTATGTGAAAGTCTTCATTATTTGGTATGGTGATTAAAGATTAATACCCATCATAACAACGCCATCCATCCATCCAACATGGCCTAGCATATTGCTCTCACTATCTTGAAGATTTAAAGCTTCTGTCGTTCTTAATCCTAAGCGAACGTCAAGAATACCCCCAATATTTAAGCCATAGGTTACCTCCGCCATGAAGCCAAAAGATTTACCAATTAAACCGGTGCCTACTTTTATTTTCCCCGGTCCTGCAGGAAAGGCTAAAATTCCCATAGCTGTAATTCCTTTTGCTTTTCCTAAGGCAGGTGGCAATGCATGTTCGAATTTGAATGTACCGACTTCCACACCAAATCGAAATTTCGTTCCCAATACCCGCATCAATAATGGAAATTCAACACTCATTCGCGCATCAACACTTGAGTTATATTCCTGTAAATGTTCGTTGACAAATCGAGGAGATGAGCCGGCAATATCGATGGTATATCCTAAACGATCCGCTTCGTCGGATAAATCGGTATCAGACTCTTCATCCCCTTCTTCATCTTCTTCGTCGTCGTACTCTTCTTCATCATCTTCGTAATCATCTTCATCGTAATCGTCATATTCATCGTCTAAATATTCTTCATCATCTTCATAATATTCATCGTCGTCATATCCTTCTTCATCGTCGAAGAATACCTCAACATCATCTTCTTCATCTGGATCTTGCGCAAATGCAGTTTGACTTGGGATTGCAATAAAGAGTAGGATTAGCACCCAACTCTTGAATATCCAGAAACTAAACATGCTGGATAAATAGCTGTTTTTATTCATCTTGAACTCCGCCCCTAGGTGGGGTTTCTCTCCAATTAATCATATGGACAAAATTATCTTACCTCGTGAGTGAAACACTCGGAACAAATATAAGGCTTACTCTCGGAAAAGGGCAATTTTTTTCTTTAATACTATTTATAAGGTATAATTGTATTTTTTAGACCGCTCTACTAGCTTTTTGAAATTCTAATATTACGCAGAGAGAATCTTGTAGCTATGGTTTCTGTCCTTTTAAATGAAAGGCCTATTGTTTCTAACACCGCATTGAAGTTAGATAGTGTTTTCAAAATGTCTAAACATCTTATTCATGATATTTGTTTTTTTGTGTTATTGGGTGGTTGGGATTTTGAAAATCGAGATTATCGGAAATGAAGTGTTATTTATTATAGTATATGTTGTCGCTTTATCCTTGAATGGATTGAGCTCTTGGAAGAAACAAGTGAAACGAAGTTGAGTACGCCCGACGGGAGTCCCAGCCTGAATGACAGAGTCGGGCAGGAAACCTGTGAATTGTGCGCCCGACAGGAGTCGAACCTGTGGCCTCTGGAACCGGAATCCAACGCTCTATCCAGCTGAGCTACGGGCGCATATTTTTTTCAAAGCCCGGAGCGAAGCTTCCTGTCCCGATTATTTCGGGAAGCTACGGGCGAATATGTGTTTATTTGATGCGTATAAAAATAAGCTAATGATTATTGATAAATAAATGAAAAATTAGGTGCTTTGAATTTCTGCCGCTTCCACAGTATTTTCAACTAACATGGCAATGGTCATTGGACCAACACCCCCAGGAACAGGCGTGATTGCGGAAACTTTACCTTCAATGGATTTTCGATCAACATCGCCCACAATTTCATATCCTTTTTCAGAATTGTTAGGAATTCGATGAATACCTACATCTATGATGACTGCTCCTTTTTTTACAAAGGTTTTGGTTATTAGTTTAGGGACACCTAATGCGACAATTAATATATCTGCTTGGCGAGAAAATGTTTTTATATCTGGTGTGCTTGAATGGCATAACGTAACAGTTCCATTTCCATTCTCATTTTTTGATGATAATAAGATGGACATAGGACGCCCTACAATATTGCTCCGTCCAAGAACAACCACATGTTTTCCAGACGGATTTATTTTATAATGAGATATTATTTTCAATATCCCTTTAGGTGTGCAAGGTATAAAGCGGGGTTGTCCTGATGTAAGCAATCCTAAATTTTCAGGATGAAATCCATCCACATCCTTTTCGGGTGAAATCGCACGAATGACCTTTTCACTTCTTATTTGAGCAGGCAAAGGCAATTGGACTAGAATGCCATGAAAGGAACTATCCTGATTCAATTCATCTATAAAAGAAATGAGGCCTGCTTCCGAAGTAGCTTCGGGTAAAGGAATGGTTTCAGATTTTAAACCCATTTTTGCAAACTGGCGTGACTTGGATTTTACATACACTTTTGACGGTGCATCATCCCCAACGAGGATAACAGCAAGAGAAGGAACAATCCCTGTTTGTTTAAGAGATTGAATTCGGGGATCTAATGTTGTGTATACAGCTTGACTGACATCTTTCCCTGATAAAAGTCGTGTGTCAATCATGGATTGAAGTATAGATTATTGATTGAGAGAATCGTCTATGAATTCAATTAAAGTGGACAATTTCTCTTCAATATCTAAATCACCCGAATCACTATTTTTTCTAAGTGTCATTAATTCATCCGAAATATTCATTGCGGCTAATATGGCAATTCGCGTTGAAGATTGTGTCGTGGAAAAGCTTTGTTGAACTTCTCTCATTTTTTCGTCCACAAATTCTGCAATAGATTTGATATAGTCAGGATCTGCAGGAGCTTTTATGGAATATTCTTGTCCATAAATTGTAATAAGAACTTGGTTACTTTCATTTTCCATATCAAGACTCCTCGATTTGATCCAATAGTTGTATCAAATTTTTAACGTGATCTTCGATTAATGATAATTTTTCGGAAACACCCTCCTGTTCAATTCCGTTACCCGCTTTTTCACGGGATCTTTCAAGAGCAGAAACTAATTCTTTTATCTTTAATTCAAGTTCTGACAGGAGTGGCGTATTTTTCATGACCGTAATTTAGCATCAAATTGATTGGATACAACATCTATAATTTCATCAATAATGGGAGTTACATCTTTATCTTCAAGTGTTTTAACCGGACTCTGAAATTCCAACGTAAAAGTAACACTTTTCTTATTCTCGCCCATCTTTTCATCTCGGAAAATATCGTCAGGTTTTGCCGAGACTAATAATTTTTTCCCTTTTTGCTTTATCAGAGAAAGAACATTCCCAACTCGAACCGATTCATCCATGACAAAATTGAGACTTCGAGGTATTTTTGGATATGCGTTAATCGGTTTAAATGTTTGCTTTCCTTTTAGCATATTTTGCCAAGGCTTAAAAGATAACTCAAATCCGAAGACAGACGATAAATTTGAATCTAATGCTTTAATCCAAGATAAGGATATTTCGCCCATAAAACCTGCAGCTTTACCATTTATTACAATGGACCAACATAAAGAAAAACCTGGATGTTCTGCTTCCTTTAATTCCAATCGAAATCCCAAGTGAGATTCAATCATTTGAGACAGATAACCTTTTATCGTGAAGATTGAATGAATAACAGCAGAACTATGAACCGAATTCGAAGAATAGTCTCCTGTTACTGCCCCAGCTAAAGTAATTGATTCGTCTAAATGATCGAGCCCTTCACCCCACTTATGGTGCACATTTCCTAATTCAAATAATTGTAAGTCGGACGTTCCATTTTTAACATTAAAATCAATATTTTGAATAATTCCAGGCAGTAAAGCTGTACGTAAAAAGGCCATTTCTGTTGACAAAGGGTTCATCATTGGAATAGCCGTTTTGCCACTTAACTGTGAAATAGCTTCATTCTGTAAAGAATTATTATATACTTGTCGGAAACCAAATCCAACCATGAGTTGACGGAATTGATTCAAATATAATTCAGGATCTGGATGCCCAATCCGATAAGGCCCAAATAAATGATCATCAGTCGGTATATTATCATAACCATATACACGTATAATTTCTTCAATAATATCAATTTCTCGTTCTATGTCTGGACGAAATGTTGGCGGAATACATGTCCATTCATCCTTGCCTGATTTTAGGGCAAACCCGAGACTTGATAAGGTTGATTCAATGAATGTATTTTCAATTTCACATCCGGCAATTAAGTTTAATTCTGATTTCCGCAATGGAATGGATGGTGCAACAATTTTCTTTGGATACATATCCATGATAGGCGATGATAATTCTCCACCCGTCAATGCTTTTATAAGATTCACGACCCTCCAAAAGGCGAAGTCTGCTCCATTTGGATCTACACCGCGTTCAAAGCGTTTTGAAGCTTCCGTTTGCATGGAAAGAGATTTAGCCCCTTTCCGAATAACAACTGGATCAAAATAGGCACTTTCAATTAAAACTGAAGTTGTTTTTACAGAAACGGCACTTCCTAGCCCCCCCATGATTCCAGCTAAAGCAATCGGAGTTTGACCGTCAGTAATTAATAATTGTCCTTCCGAAACTTTTCTTTTTTCTTCATCTAAAGTAACAATCGTTTCGTCATTTTGTGCACGACGAACGAAAATTTCTTTTCGGTCTAATTTATCATAATCAAAAATATGAGTTGGATGACCTAACTCAAGTAAAACATAATTGGATATATCAACAAGATTATTAATACTACGCTGGCCAGCTGCTTGGAGACGATCTACCATCCATTGTGGACTTGGGCCAATGGTAATATTATCCATGATTCCACCAATATATCGTGGACAATCATCTGCATTTTCCATGCGAATAGGGATTGTTTTATCCCCTGTTGGCTTGACAGGCGATGCTTCTGGTAGCGTTAACGATTGTTGCGTTTTAACAGCAATATCTCTTGCAACACCTAAATGAGAAAATGCATCAGGACGGTTGGGTGTTATATCTAATTCCACAGACGCACGTAAAGGCCCAATCACATCCGTGAAAGATTCACCCGCTTCAAAAGAATCATCTAAAACAAGTATTCCTTCATGTTCATCAGATAATCCTAATTCTCTTTCAGAACAAACCATACCATTCGATTCAACACCACGAATTGTCACTTTTTTTAATTTGAAATTTCCCGGTAATACGGCTCCTTCTTTAGCAAATACGATTGTTTGCCCAGTATCCACGTTTGGAGCACCACATACAACTTGATGTGTATCACTACCGTCAAATACAGTACATAATTTTAATTTATCGGCATTGGGATGTTTTTCAGTTTTTTTAACTTTACCAATCACCACATGATTCATTGGCGCAATTTCAGTATCAACTTCTGCTTCAAGCCCCAATAAGGATAACAAATCCGCTAATTCTTCAGTCGAATAATCGAACGAAACAAAATCGTTTAACCATTGTTTTGAAATGATCATTTAAATTGCTCCAAAAATCGAACATCTCCTTGATAGAAATGGCGAATATCATCTATTTTATACTTTAACATTGCAATACGTTCTACACCCATTCCAAAGGCATAACCATGCCAAATGGATGAATCATAACCGACATTTTCAAACACGGCAGGATCTACCATGCCGCATCCTAATATTTCAAGCCATTGATTTCGTTCCGTACTCCAGATATCCACTTCGGCTGAAGGTTCAGTAAAGGGAAAAAAGGATGGTCGAAAACGCATTTTCACTTTTGGACCAAACATTTGACGCACAAAATATTCCAATACACCTTTTAATTCGCCAAAGGAAACATTTTTATCAACGTATATCCCTTCGACTTGATGGAACAAACAATAACTTTTAAAACTTATAGCTTCATTCCGATAAACACGTCCTGGAACAATATGGCGAATCGGTGGATCTTCATTTTCCATTAAATGGATTTGAACATTACTTGTATGGGTTCGAAGAACCGTATCTGGCGAAACAAAAAAAGTGTCTTGCATATCGCGAGCTGGATGATGTTCAGGAAAATTTAAAGCACTAAAATTGTGATAATCATCATCAATTTCTGGACCATACGCAATATGGAAACCAATTGATGTAAAAATATCTTTAATTTCTTGAAGTGTTCTTTCCAACGGATGGATTGAACCTAACGGAGGTGTTATTCCCGGCAAAGTGGGATCAAGAAATGGATCATGACTCGATGACCCTTGATCCATTTCATCCACTTTACTTTCGAACTGTTTAGCAAGCTCAGTTTTTAACTGATTTAGCCATTGCCCCGCCTTAGGTCTTTCTTCAGCAGAAAGTGAGCCCATTTCTGAGAATAAACTCGCTACCTGTCCTTTTCGACCCAAATAGGTTACACGAAGATCTTCAATCTCTTGCTGCGCTGTAGGAAACGACTCTATATCGGCCAAAAATTGATTTCTGACCGATTCGATTTTGTCTTTTAAAGACATAATGTCCTTAGGCTTGTATTGATTTAACCAAATCTGTAAAAGATTGCGGATCTGAAACAGCCATATCCGCTAAAACTTTACGGTTTAATTCAATCCCATTTTGCTTTAATCCATTGATTAAAGCTGAATAAGACATTCCATTTAATCTGGCCGCTGCATTGATACGTTGTATCCACAAACGACGAAACATCCGTTTCTTTTGTCGACGATCTCTATAGGCATACAATCCCGCTTTTACAACGGCATCTTTTGCAGATTTAAACGTGCGACTACGAGCGCCAAAATATCCTTTGGCTTGCTTGATGATTTTACGGTGCCTACGATGACGTGGAACCGAACTATTTGCTCTTGGCATACTTAACTCCTAATCCTTACACGCCCAACATCTGACGTACGTTTTTCTCATCTGATTTATTCACCAATGCAGATTGGCGCATCTTTCTCTTCACAGAATTTGAACGTCTGACAAGCATGTGTCTATGATTTGCTTTATTTCTTTTTAATTTCCCTGACCCGGTAAGCTTAAATCGCTTTGCGGCTCCTCTACGGGTTTTCATTTTAGGCATATTTATGCTCCCTATTTTGAATGCAGTACTACGGACATGCGACGACCTTCTAACGGATTTTCTTTCTCGATCGAAGCAATGTCACTTAATTCGTCCAAAACACGTCTCATAACATCGAGACCTAAGTCTGTTCTGGATAATTCTCGTCCACGAAACATGAGTGTAATCTTAAGTTTACATCCATCCTCAAGAAATTTTCTTCCTCGATTCAGCTTTGTCATAAGATCATGCTCATCGATACGAGGTCTTAATCTTATTTCCTTAAGTTTAACAACATGTTGTTTCTTTTTATTGATTTGTTTTTTCTTTTTCTCTTCGTATTTCAGTTTCCCATAATTGACGATCTTGCATACGGGTGGTTTTGAATTAGGTGCAACTTCCATAAGATCAAGCCCAATATCTTGAGCTCGATCTATGGCATCTTGCGTAGCAACGACGCCCAGTTGTTCACCTGTCTCTGAAATAAGCCGTACTTCTTTCACGGTGATTTGATCGTTTAACCGCGTTTTAATTTTCTTGGCTATGAGGTGGCCTCCTATCTTTGATTTCCTGCGTTAATTCAGAAATAATAGCCTCAAGTGTTTGAACGCCTTGATCACCATCAAATCTTCTTCGAACTGAAACAGTCCGATCTTGTAATTCTTTTTCGCCCACAATGAGCATAACATTAATTTTGTTCAATTCAGCTTGCCGAATTTTTGCACCAATTTTATCGGATCTATTATTTATTTTTACTCGAATATCATGTGATTTGAGTTGATTTTGAACTTCCCGTGCATAATCTAAATATTTATCGGATATTGGAATAATAATTGCTTGAATCGGTGCAAGCCATAATGGGAAATTGCCACCATAATGTTCTATCAAAAAGCCAATAAATCTTTCGTGAGTACTTAAAGGAGCTCGATGAATGCATAAAGGTGTTTTTTCATCGCCATTTTCATCTGTATAGGTTAAGCCGAATCGCTCAGGAATTGCAAAATCAACTTGGTTTGTGGCTAAAGTAAATTCTCGTCCAATGGCACTCCAAACTTGTACATCAATTTTAGGACCATAAAAGGCTGCTTCGCCTGGGATTTCCACATAGTTTAAACCACCTTCATCTAACGCTTCACGAACAGCATGTTCCGTTTCTAGCCATAATGCAGGTTCATTTACGTATTTTTCACCTAACCCATCTGTATCATGTAAACTTAAGCGCATTTGGTATTTTTCGATTCCAAATATGTCAAAATAGTCTAAATACATTTGGCATACGGCTAAAAATTCTTTTTTGAATTGTTCTGGAGTACAATAGATATGGGCATCATTCATTTGCATACTTCTAACACGCATCAACCCAAATAATTGCCCGGATTTTTCATATCGATAACACGTTCCATATTCCGCATAACGAACAGGAAGATCACGATAACTTTTTGGAATAGCATCATATATTTTATGATGATGGGGACAATTCATCGGTTTAACGTAATATTCTGTTCCATCCATATCCATAGCCGGATACATGCTTTCTCGATAATGCTCTAAATGCCCCGATTTTTCATATAATGCACCTTTTGTGAGATGCGGGGTTCGAACGCGATCATATCCCGCTCTTTTTTCAGTTTCTTTGGCTAAATCTTCTAACGCATCTACAATGACAGTTCCATTAGGAAGCCACAAAGGAAGTCCTGGCCCTACTTCATCATCAAAGGTAAATATCTCTAATTCTTTTCCTAATTTACGATGATCACGTTTTTTGGCTTCTTCCAACATACGGAGATGCTTTTTTAATTCTTTCTTTTTGGCAAATACAGTACCATAAATGCGTTGGAGCATTTTATTTTTCTCATCACCACGCCAATATGCGCCCGAAGTTGTTAATAATTTGAAATATTTTATTTTGCTCGTGTTGGGAACGTGTGGACCGCGACATAAATCGGTGAAATCTCCTTGTGAATAAAGAGAAATAACTTCATTTTTATCCATTTCATTGATGATTTCAACTTTATAAGTCTGACCGATATCATTGAAATACTTTAAAGCATCTTCTGCAGCCAATTCTTTTCGAGTCACGGGTAAAGAATTTTTCGCCAATTCTTTCATTTTTAATTCAATATTTTCTAAATCTTCTTCTGAGAAAGGATTCGAAAAATCAAAATCGTAAAAGAAACCATTCTCAATTGTAGGACCAATCGTAATCTGCACATCCGGATATAACGTCATAACAGCTTGGGCCATTAAATGAGCTGTACTATGCAAAAGGACATCGTGCCCTTCTGGAGAACGGCCATCAAATAGAGCTACTTCAACATCATGGCTAATAGGAGTAGATAAATCAGATAGGACGCCATCAATTTTGGCGCATACAACATCATTGGCAAGACGTTCGCCAATATCTGAAGCAATATCTGAAGGAGTGATTCCCGATTCGAAAGATCGAGTTGAACCATCCGGTAATGTTATTTTTATCTGACTCATATTTTTAATTATAAATCGGACAATCAGTCGGGTCTTTAACCGGAATATGGCAAGGGAGACGTCGTCGGCGGCTATATAAAATAGCACTTGATCTGATTGTAGCCGATTTCAGTTCTAATTTTTCAAACGTTTTCTCATCATTAAGAAAACAAAGCATTGTGGGCGATGACGGAGTCGAACCGCCGACCTCTACGATGTCAACGTAGCGCTCTAACCAACTGAGCTAATCGCCCGAAACTTTTACTCAAACAATTCGGTTGCGATGTTGATATCACCCGAAAAAGCTGGCGAATTTACACTAATTTATCTTGACAATTGTTATTTTTTTATCCAGATATTATTTTAGCAAAACACCTTTTTGACTCTTGCTATAGGATATTTTACCATTATCTTGTTTTAAGGATGATGTAAATATATACCCCTTATCTATAAAATTAAATATGTCCCCATTATTGCTTTTGAGTAAACTCCATATTTTTAGTCCATGGGCATTAACTCTTGTTAAATAGTCACCATGATCCAAAGCTGTGCCTATGGTATTAATACCACAATCTTTTATTTGTTGTAAATAATAATCATAGTTTTGTGGGTTATAATTTCCAAATGGGTCACCTTCACTTGCATTATGAGCCGTCCAAGGATCATAATGAATTGCCAGAGGGAAAAAATCATTTTGAGCGTACAACCCCGATAAAAAAAGGATAACAAATAAAATGTATTTATAATTTTTTCTCACTTCAAATGAATGGTTTTTTGAACAAGTCGTCCAAAGTCTGTTTGTAGAACGAGATAATATAGCCCAGAAGGAATGTTTTTTGGCTTCCAATTCACTGAATATTCCCCAGGTAATTGCTTCTTGTTAACTAATTTATTGATATGTCTCCCGAGTAAATCAATAACAGTTAAGGAAACAAATGTTTCTTCAGCGATTGTATATTGAATGAATTGTGATTGATTAAATGGGTTTGGGTAAGGTGTGTTTAAGACATAATTTGAAGGCAATGAATTACTGGGAAAAGTTTCTACATACGGGTTAACCCAGTCCGTTGTTCCTGAAAAAGCATATATATGACCTCGAATTTCCAAGTTATTATCATAATCCCCGGCGGAAAATATAATATCATTTAGCCCATCTCCATTCAGATCTCCTCTCGTTACATATAACCCAACATTATCCGCTAAATCACCACCGCCAGTCCACCATGCAACCGGGTCAACCAAAATAGATGGGCCTCCCAAAAAAAGGAATGCAACTCCACTAAAGGCCGCTTGATAATTGTGGCCAATAACATCATTAAATCCATCTCCATTCACATCGCCTACGGGAGTAAAACCTAATCCAGACACCAATAGTCCCATGTTAATATGTCCAATTATTTCGGGGTTTTCCGGGTCTAAATCAGGCCCTCCTTTTATTATAAATTTATGCGTGACGTTAACCCATATATCATAAAAATAATTCCAAGTTCTAACTGTCCCATTAGTTACGAGATCCTCCCACCCATCATTATCAAAATCATCAAGAAAATTTGGAATTACGAAAAAATTAGCAACAGAATCTGAATCAACCTTACCATACCTTGTAATGGTTGGTTCAGATTCGAGCTGCGGTCCATGATGAATAAAATATGTAACTGAATCCAAATAATCAGCATTTGGTGCAAGGAAGGTAAAAAAGTTCAAGTCATAATATTCATCAGAATCAAAACCAATCCTACCGGGAAAATATGATTGGGAAAGCCTCTCATCTGGCGATTGATATTGGATTATTAAGTCTGGTATCGAGTCTATTTCATCATCTCCATAAAAGACATTAAACGAATCATTAGGGGCATCATTAATGGCGCCACTAAATCTTACAGAGAAATCATCATATCCATCATTATTAATATCTCCAAGAGCCGAAGGTACCATATAATGATAATTAGATGAGCCTGGACTCATTGGAATCCTTCCTGGTAAACTAAATGATGAATCTACCATTGGAGGATTTCCTCCTATTAATAAGTAAGATGTCCATCGATCATCATCATGTGGGTAGGCAATATAGTCGGGGTAATTATCATTATTAAAATCGCCAATTGGTTTTATCCTATATATCCCTTCGAGGACTAAGTCTGGTTCGGTGTCGGGTGGATTGCCTCCAAAAAATATATAGACAGATCTATCTCCAGTAGTATCATACATTGATATAGCTAAATCATCACATCCGTCTCCATTAATATCCCCCATATTGTGAGCTAAACTTACCCATGCATTTGAATGTTCACCTACGAAATGAAAAAGAAGTTCGCTTTCTGCGTCGATGGGAGAAAAGACACAACTTATAAAAAAACAAATATAAAATCCTATTTTTGTAGGGATAGATAAATTCATTACAGAACCTACTGAATTAAACGGACTTCTTCAAATTGAATTAAATGAGTTCCCTTGAGCAGTTTTGGTTTTTATTGTGGAATGAAACTTTCAGTATAGACTACAGGATTGTTCATTATTTTTAATGCTTTTTGTATATCGCTGTCTTTCTGAGATACCACATTAAATCTTCCCGCTTTTCCATCAAATTGATTGGCGAATTCTCCCAAGAGCCATTGATTTAAATCTTCATTTTCAACAGAAAATTGGGAATTAGTTTTATTCTTAAAATAGCGATCAATTAATGTTAACGCATCCTGAATATTTACATTCGTACTGTCCATATCCATGAGCATTTCTTTCGCTTCTAAGTAAGGAATTTCTCCTTTCATTCGAATATCCAATTCCATGCTATCTACAAAAGATTCAAAATGGGACATTAAATTTTGATTCATTGCCACTTCATCAAATGATGAATATGCATGTTTATTTTTTTGAACATAAGTAAAGAATAAACCTCGACGTAAACAAGCAGAAGCAATCGGATCTGTATGTTTTAACTCAACAGAATAATCCGGCGTGATCCCGCCACCACTCAGAACTTTACGGCCACCAATCGTATAGAAAAGAGAATCTTCCTCTTCTGAACTCAGAAATAAATCATCCGGCAGATAGCCTTCTTTTTGAATAAGACGTCCACTTGGGATATAATATTTTGCAGTGGTCATTTTTAAGGAGCGTTCTTTATCAAGCGGGTAAACAGTTTGCACCAGTCCTTTTCCAAAAGATTGTCGTCCAACAATAATCGCCCTATCGAAGTCCTGCAATGTTCCAGCAACAATTTCACTTGCAGATGCACTTCCATTATTGATTAAAACAGCTACTTTTAAATCGGAAGGAATTGTGGGATTCGATCTAGAATAATATTGACGTTTCGATTTCTCCGTTTTACCCTTAGTCCAAACGAGCAATTCATCTTTTTCAATAAATAAATCTAAAATATCTACGGCTGAATTGAGTAATCCTCCCGGATTATCTCTTAAATCGATCACCAGTCCATTCATGCCTATGCCCATCAATTCATCCACTGCTTTTTTCATTTCATAAGCAGAATTTCTAGAAAATCGCGTTAGGCGAATGTAACCGGTGGATTCATCAATCATTCCAGTATAAGACACATCTTTTACTTTGATTTCTTCACGGGTTAATGGGAAATCCATTAATTCATCCACACCAAAACGGTCAATCGTTAAAACGACAATTGTTCCTTTTTTACCGCGAATTAATTTAGCTGCTTCATCCATAGACACCGATGAAACATCCACTGTATCAATTTTTACAATGACATCGCCACTCAAAATGCCCATACGTTTAGCAGGAGAATCATCCATGGGAGAAATTACCGTTAACTCTTTTTCGCGTTTCCCGATTTGAATTCCTACTCCCCCATATTTTCCTTTTGTCAATAATTCAATCCCGGATTTTTCTTCCTTTTCCATGAATACAGTATATGGATCTAAATCCATAAGCATATTATCTATACTAACTCGGGTATATTTTTCAATGTCTAAATCATCCACATAATGGGTAATGAGATAACGATATACATCATTAATCAACGATTGAGACTTACGAATCTGTTTGTAAATATTAGAACTTGTGGCGGCTAATGATAAAAAACCAATTACGCCCATAAAAATGATACGGTATATCCATTTATTTCTTTTCATTGAAATATTTTCTCCTCAATAATTCTTCCCAAATGGTGTTATGAATTTCTTCCTCGGACTTATGCCCATCCACTAATACGATTCGATCAGGAAAAAGTTTAATTAAATCAGCATATTTTTTTCTTACTTCATTTTGAAAAAGGATCCCTTCTGATTCAATTCGATCATTTTCTCCTGTTTTTCGACGAAACGCTTCTTCCGGCATCACGTCAACGACAAATGTTAAATTTGGCTGAATCCCAAATGTGGCAAAATGGTTCAATTGGATGAGCCAATCTAAATCAATTTTTCTTCCACCCCCTTGGTAGGCTAATGTTGAATCTGCATAGCGATCCGCAATGACCCAATTTCCTTTTTCTAGATTAGGCTGAACCAGTTCATGGGTTAATTGGGCTCGACTTGCGGTCATAAGTAATGCTTCTGTCCTGTTACTCATCCCTTTGGATCTTTTGTCCAATAAGATATCACGCACTTCTTCTGAAATGGGCGTACCGCCTGGTTCACGAACGAGAATTGTTTTAATACCTTCATCATTCAATCGTTCGAGCAAACGCTTGGTCTGGGATGATTTTCCGCAACCATCTATTCCTTCAAAAGTAATAAACATAGCTTTAGTTGAAATATACATTTTCCTTATTTTTTCCAATCAAGATGACACATTCACCTTTGGGTTTGGATTGTGAAAAATACGAAATTAATTCCGAAAGGGTTCCTCTTTTTATTTCTTCAAACATTTTTGTTAATTCTCGCGCCACAACCGCAGGACGATTTCCAAACATTTCTTCACATTGAGTTAATGTTTTTACTAGACGATACGGACTTTCATACAAAATAATCGTGGCTGTTTCATCTTTTAAATTTTCCAAGCGTGTTTTTCGTCCTTTTTTGGGAGGAAGAAATCCTTCAAACAAAAACCGATCGGTGGGAAGGCCTGATGAAACAAGAGCAGAAATACTTGCAGATGCTCCCGGGATAGATTCAACTCTTATATTTTCATCTATGGCTTCCCGAATAAGGCGATAAGCCGGGTCAGAGATTCCAGGTGTGCCCGCATCAGAAACAATCGCGACAGATTCACCTGACGCTAATCTCCTAATAATTTTAGGAATTTGCGCTAATCGATTATGCTCAAAATAACTCATCATGGGAGTCGATAAATCATAATGATTCAACAGTTTTCGCGTTTGGCGTGTATCTTCAGCCGCAATAAGAGATACATTTTTCAGTGTATCGACTGCTCTAAATGTGATATCTCCCAAATGGCCTATAGGAGTTGCAACAATGTATAATATTCCTTTATTCTGTGTTGAACTCACAAGCGGTCGAGTGCTCTCCGAATCATAGCTATTCCTTGATTAATCTCATCTTTTGAAACATTAAGATGAGGACGGAATCGGATTGATTGTAAACCACACCCTAAAATTAATGCTCCTTCTTCAGCAATTAAGTTCGCAATAGCATCACGGTCATCACCGGTTGGTAAATCAAATGCGCAAAATAGCCCTTTTCCGCGAACATTGGATACATTGGAATAATCATTGGCCAATGACGCTAATTGCTCCAATAAATAGTCACCCATTTCTGCTGCATTATTTACGAGATTTTCTTTTTCTATCACTTCCAGATAAAGTGTAAATCGAACCATATCAACCAAATTCCCCCCCCAAGTGGAATTCAATCTGCTCGATTCATGAAAAACATTATTTTCAATTTCATCAATCCGTTTACTTGCAAAAATCCCGCATACTTGCGTTTTCTTTCCAAAACTAATAATGTCAGGACGAGCGTTTTCACCATAATGTTCATGAGCCCACATTTTCCCTGTTACGCCAATCCCCGATTGTACTTCATCATAAATGAGAATAATATCATTCTCATCCGATACATTACGTAAATATTCCATGAATTCAGTTCTGAAATGGTTGTCTCCACCCTCCCCTTGAATGGGTTCTAAAATGATAGCAGCAACATCATGAGGATTTTCAGCGATAACTTTTTCAATTTCTGCTTTAGCTTGGTTTTCCAGTTCAATCGTTTTAGCCACATTTTCTTCTGTTAAAGGAAAAAATAATTTGGGTGTTGTGATTTTTGGCCAATCAAATTTTGGGAAATACAATGTTTTCCGTGGATCGGGTGAATCTGTTAAGGACATTGTATAACCAGTACGTCCATGAAAACATTCTTTAAAGTGAATCACTTTTGTTCCTTTGTTGCCACGGCCCGCTTCTAAATTTTTTCTAACTTTCCAATCAAAAGCCACTTTCAACGCATTTTCTACAGCAAGTGCTCCCCCTTCAATAAAAAAGGCATATGGTAAATAATCCGGTTGAGCCACTCTCGCAAAGGTATCCACAAATTCGGCCATCTGTGTTGAATAAATATCTGAATTGGTTGGTTTATTTAATGCAGCAACGGTTAATCGATCTTTATTTGCTAATACATGTGGATGGTTATACCCAATAGACAATGAAGCAAACATGGAGAATAAATCTAAATATTCTTTTCCATCTTTTCCATCTACGAGCCAAGAGCCATGGCTTGATTGTAAATCGATGACAGGATCCATCCCATCAGCGAGCATATGTTTACCTAATGTTTCGTGTACTTTTGTTGCGTGAATTGACATGAATATCCCTTTCAAATGTTCTATTTATTTAATTTAAATCGAATTTAATCCCTTGAGCTAAAGGAAGTTCTTTACCCCAGTTAATTGTATTAGTTTGGCGTCTCATATATTGTTTCCAAGAATCGGAGCCAGATTCTCTACCGCCACCCGTTTCTTTTTCGCCACCGAAAGCGCCACCAATTTCGGCTCCAGATGTTCCAATATTTACGTTGGCAATACCACAGTCACTTCCAATGGATGCTAAAAATGTTTCAGCATTTTGAACATTGGTTGTAAAAATCGCAGACGATAATCCTTGTGGAACGCCATTATGGAGAGCAATCGCTTCATCCAATGTTTTGTAAGTCATAACATACAAAATAGGAGCAAATGTTTCATGTTGAACAATGTCCCAATGATTTTCGGCTTTTGCAATGGTTGGCTCAACAAAATGTCCATTTCCATCAATGGCTTTTCCACCGATAAGAATTTCACCCCCTTGATCTAATAAATCTTCTATCGCTTTTTCATAAATCAATACTGCCGCTTCATTGACTAAAGGACCCATTAATGTATTTTCATCTAATGGATTTCCAATTTTCACTTGCCCATAGGCCGAGACGAGTCTTTGGAGCAATTCTTGCTCCTGTGATTCATGCACAATAATTCTGCGAGTGGATGTACACCGTTGGCCAGCTGTACCAACGGCTCCAAAAGCAATGGCAGGAACAGCCAAATTCAAATCAGCTGTTTCATCTACAATAATCGCATTATTGCCACCCAATTCTAAAATGGTATTTCCAAATCGTTGAGATACTTGATTCCCAACATGGCGACCCATCCGTGTTGATCCCGTAAACGAAATAAGCGGTACACGCTTATCGTTTATCAGTTTTTCGCCAATGGTACTCCCTTTTCCAATGATTAGACTAAAAATATGAGGAATGCCCTCTTCTTCTAACACCGAATTACACATATGCTGTATCGCCACAGCGGTTAAGGGTGTTGTGGATGAAGGTTTCCAGATAGATGTATCACCACAAATGGCTGCAATAAATGAATTCCACGCCCACACAGCAACAGGAAAGTTAAAGGCGGAAATGATTCCGACGGGTCCCATTGGATGCCATTGTTCATACATGCGATGATCTTGGCGTTCAGAATGCATTGTTTTTCCATACAACATTCGGGATTGACCAACGGCGAAATCCGCAATATCAATCATTTCTTGAACTTCTCCATCCCCTTCCGCTTTAATTTTTCCCATTTCAAGAGCAACCAGACTGCCTAAAGCATCTTTATTTTCTCTGAGACGATTACCCATTTTTCGAACTAAATCACCTCGTTTAGGGGCAGGGACTGTTCGCCATATTTTAAACGCTTTTTCTGATTCAGCAATTACACGTTCATAATCATCAACGGAACACTCATAAACGGAGGCGATGGTTTCGCCTGTGGCTGGATTCGTTGAATGTAATTCGCCGGCATCTTTTGTCTGACTCCATCCATCGGGACCGGAACATGCGCCATAATTTTTATCGCTTATACCTAATTCTGATAATATTTGTGAAATTTCCATGATATTTAAAACTCCTAAAAAAGTGGGATAATTTGTTTTTTGCCTTAAAATATGAGTCCCGAAATTAGGAGGGGAATTCTATCAGGAACAAGCCTAGTGAATGGATATTTTATCAACATATTCCAGAATGCCCGTATTTCCATAAGACTGTCTCATTAACACGAATAGGTCAGTCATTACGAGGCGCTTGCGTCGACATAATCTCCCTTATTCCTAGGATAATTTTCAACGCAAAAATTCTCTGGTAATGTGTAAAAAGATTCTTCTCTCGGTTTATTTTGTTCAACGTTTATTCATAGGGGTTTTTCGATCAGAATGACATGATTGTTTTATCTGCAAATAATGATAAGTCAAAGGGAACTTGGCAAACGCCGTAGTACGAAGGAATTTTCAACCCCACCCTTTTGGTTTGCAATGACCTCCAAAACAAACAAGTCATTACGAGAAGCGAAGCGACGACGTAATCTCCATAGCACCTAGGATAAATGTCCGATTATATTTGAATATTCGAAGTGCCATTTTTTATCCTGTCATTCCTGACGGAATGAAATGGAGATCAGGAATCCATGGTTTGATTTATCATCCGCAATAATAGCATCCAGATATTATTTCCAAAATTCCGAATTGACGAATATAAAAGAAAAATCATTCTTAATCAAAATTTTCTTAATTTACCTGCATGCATCGTAACAACATAATAGCTGAAATAGAATCTTATATATCACCGTATCCGCACGAAATGGAAATGAAGAAAAGAATGATTTCTTTCATTCGAAATCATAATCAATGTTTTGACCGCGAGTTATCTATTGGACATATTACAGGGTCTGCCTGGATTCAAAATACGAATCGAGATTCTGTCTTATTAATGCATCATCGAAAATTAGATAAATGGCTCCAATTAGGAGGACACGCAGATGGAAATTCAAACATTAAATCTGTGGCATTAAAAGAAGCTCAAGAAGAATCCGGATTATTGAAATTAGACTTTAGCTCAAACGCTATTTTTGATTTGGATATTCATTTAATCCCAGCACGGTCCAATGAACCTGAACATTTCCATTATGATATCCGCTATCATCTTTTTGCGGATGATTCAATTCCCATTATAAAGAATCATGAATCGTTTGATTTAGAATGGATACCATTAAATCAAGTTCAGAAATACACAGCAGAAGAATCCATTTTACGAATGGTGGAAAAGTCGCAATCTCAATGAGCTCTGAACAAATAAGACTCGTCTTTGTGGTGTATATGAGTTCCATTATACCACTCATTTTGATTCCTTTCCTTCATAAGAAGAAACGAATACCTTTATGGGTTCTACCCATTTATGGTGCATCATTTCTTGCCTGCGCTATTGGATGGGAACTGTGGTTTACGTATGGGTGGGTTGATGGTGATCCAGTTAATATAAGGCGCGCTACAGCATTAAACGTTGCTATCCCAACTCATTTAAATTGGATTCTAAATTCTTTGGCCGATGCCGGATCCATCTGCGTTTTGGGGCTCCTAATTATTTGGAGGCTCTTTGGCAATCCAGAAAGAGCTTTTTTGCAATGGAATTGGCGTGTATTTCTGACGCTCTTTGTGTGGTTCATGGGGCAAAATATTTTTGTAGAAATGTTTCTTTATCATGATCAATTAGCGGTTGGGAAACCACTATCCTGGGCACCATTTTCTCCTACAGGGCCATGGTTCAATCCTACATTATTTCAATTCGATGGTCGTACCATTACATTGCAAGGACAACTTCCATGGGTCATAATGTCATTTATTTTCTATGGAGGACTCATGTATTATTTCAGAAAGAAGAATAATTAGAGTTACTGGCGACGACGTAATCTCCATAGCACCTAGGATAAATCTTGGCTCATTTTGGGAGACTGCCGCGCCGCGCTATTCGCGGGGCTCGCAGTGACATTTATTTTAGTTTTTGATTTCGAATAACACTATAAAATAAGTCATTACGAGAAGCGAAGCGACGACGTAATCTCCCTAGTTTCTAGGATAGATTTCAACGCAAGAATTCTCTGGTAATGTTTAAGAAGATTCTTCTCTCGGTTTATTTTGTTCAACGTTTATTCATAGGGGTTTTTCGATCAGAATGACTTGATTGTTTTATTTGTAAATAATGATAAGTCAAAGGGAACTTGGCAAACGCCGTAGTACGAAGGAATTTTCAATCCACCCTTTGGGTTTGCAATGACCTCCAAAACAAGTCATTACGAGAAGCGAAGCG
>JADHUI010000033.1 GCA_016784605.1 Fidelibacterota bacterium
AGACAATACTTGGATATGTCATTGCTTGAAAAGAAAAAAGAAACCAAAATCATAAATCAGCCTGCTATAAAAATAAAAGTCGCGGGCGGAGAAGCTGTGACCTTTTGAATAATTTTACAGAACATTTTGGACTTGACCGACGATATTTAAATAAAATGTAAACTATAAAGGTGAAATAGACGTAAAAGATAAAAGAAAATTAATTTTATAATAAATAAACCATAGCGGGAAAATTACTTCCCGCCATGGTTTACAGATTTACTTAAGCAATACCATTTTCATTGTTTTTGAATACGACCCAGCTTGGATATTATACAAATACATTCCTGCACTCACTGGCTCACCGATATTGTTGGTTGCATCCCAAATGATAGATTTGAATCCTGCATTTTGTTGAGAGTTCACCAAGGTTTTAACTTCTCGTCCCATCAAATCAAATATCATGATACTCACTTTTGCATCTTCAGGTAAATCGTAACGAAGTGTGGTTGTTGGGTTAAATGGATTTGGATAGTTTTGATGAAGTACTATATTTTTTGGAATTAAGTTACTTGTATGAGTTCCCAAGCTACTATAACAACCTACTCCATAGGCTCCTATATTAACTCCATATTCACCAGCGCCCAGACAAGGAGAATTTTCATCTAAATAATAATTCCCTGTGTCCGGATAACAAAACATCGGATCTTCGTCAATATTACCATTTCCATCATAACCACTCTGGATATCTGAATAAACTGCGCCAAACTCTCCATTTGATATATATATTTCATCTGGCGAATCATAATACATAATTGAATTCTCCATGTTAACATTTGTATTAGGGTGAGAGAGATAAATCCCTCCACCTCCATAATTTGCCATATTATTGGAAATAGTCACATTAGTTAGGTTCGCATTAGCCCCATTGATTTCCATACCACCTCCATAAACATTTGCATTATTGTTTGTAATTTTTGAATAGCTAATATCTAGGCTTGAACCAAAACCATAAATATAAATCCCTCCAGCATAAGATGCAGAATTACTTGTAATAACAACATTTGTAAGTGTTGGGTTAGATCTATCGATATAAAATCCACCTCCAGTGTACGCAGAGTTACCATAAACAGACATATTTGTAAATACTGGGCTTGAGTTCTCATCACAAAATATTCCTCCACCATCGTCACTCACATTATTGTTCTTGATGATAACATTTGATATAGTTGAAATTGAAGAGTAATAAGAAAAAAATATTCCTCCACCATGGGATGATGAATTACCAGAAATTATCACATCTGTTAGAACCGGACTCGATGAATATGAACAGTAGATCCCACCGCCCCATTCATTAGCCTGATTATTTATTATCATCACATTTGTAAGTATAGTGGAAGACTCATCTAAGGTTATTCCGCCTCCAAAATCTGCTGAATTATCTATAATTGTTACATTGATTAGAATCGGGCTAGAATCCTCAGCATATATACCACCACCTGAATATGCTGAATTTTCTATAATTGTCACATTTTCTAGAATCGGGTTAGAACCTGCAGCAGCATGTAAACCACCCCCATATAAAGGAGCTGAATTGCCCTTCAACAAAACATCATTAATAGTTGGACTAGCATTATATAACCTAATACCTCCACCCTGTTGTTCAGGGACTCCATTTGTAAACTTAAATCCCTTAATTAATGTTGTTGCATCAATTATTGTGGATGTTGTCGGTAGCATAGATAATACACTTCCGTTAGTAGTACTTCCATCGACTATTGTGTTACTTGTATCGCCAGCACTTATTAATCTTATTCCATTTATTTGTGGCCAACTAATATTTTCATAATATGTACCAGGTTGAACAAGGACAGTATCCCCGCTGTTTGCGTTATAAAGGCCAACCTGAATATATGGGTAATCATCCGGAATATTTATTGTAGTTCCAAAAACAATTCTAGTTATGAAAAGCGTTATTATGGTTGTTTTGAGTGTTGTTTTCATTTTTTATGTCCTTTTTTTATTTAGGTGTTATTGAACTTATTTTTCATATCATAGCTACTCTTTTTCAAGATAAATCAATTCTAAAAAGATATGCTGCTAAACCATCACTGCCGGGTCTATAAGATTTTCTCGTAACACAAATATCATTTATTTTATTTTTTACTTTAATAATTTCTAAATATTTCGAGAGTTCATTTGGAAAAGGGCCTATTAATTTGTTGATTTTTATACGATTTACCCGTTGGTTTAATTTCTTCTCCGGATCATTTTTTTCTATTATCCCAATCGCAGGTAACATTTTTGGATACATATTTTGACTCTTTACCATCAGTTTTTTAACATTGGTTTTTCTACCAAAAATTAAAAAATAGGCAGGCTTTTTCATTTTATGGTTGAATAATGCTAATCGACAAATATCGATAAGAATATTTTCCTTACTAACGTTATCCTTCTTTGTTACAATTTTAACTTCAATGATACTGTAAAGATTATCTTTGTTTGTATTATCGTAAATCGCCAAATCAGCATATAGCTTTTTTGTTTTTTTTCTAAATAATGAAGATATTTGGGGGGGATACAAATCATTATATACAACATGAGACTTCGTATATTTTTTTATCAATGGCTGCAATGCATAAACAATTGCACCTTCAGGGATACTTGTATAGTGTAGGATGTTTTGATAACATGCCCAATGCATTATACCCTCTGCTACTTTTTGTGGCCATTTTTCTTCTACTAATTTAGGATGCCAATTAATCATCTGATATTCTATAGGTGTTCTTTCATCTCCATATTTCTTCAAGACATTTATAAATATCAAATCGATATCTGTTTTATTCAATGCACCAAAGCCTGCTTTGAAATATTCATCCAAAATAAAATTCAATGCATCTTTGTGCTTTTTAGTAATCTGCGGTCTTATAGTTTTGTGTTCAGTCATAAATTATGTTTCTCTGGGTAGATGCTTAGATTGTTAGATTATTCCTCATATACAAAGACTATTTAGAAACGTAATTTGCCATTCTAGCCGTTATTGTAAGATTCATTTTTGAATAAAGATTAGGGATGATGATTTTTTCATCTTTTTTTATGACGGGGTTAACGACAGCATCGTATCCAGGATGTTCTGTATGTAACAATTGCACAGGGTCAATGGCTGTACCTAAAAATGTTATAAACCTTGCCCCATCTACTCGTGTTGTTATGTTAAAATAAAACATAGCATATTTTTCTATCTGCATCTCTATGGTTTTTAAATCTGAATATTCAATTTCATTTCTTTCATACACATAAGTGGGCGTAATAATATTTGTTGATGAACATCCTATAAGAAGTATTATCGCCGTTAGTAGTATTTTTTTCATTGTTGTTTCCTTTTTGGTCATGGTTATTTTTGAAATAAAAACCTCGATTAGTTTACCAAACTAATATTAATCAGCTGTTTGGTTCTAATTAATCCTACCTTTATTCATTTTTCTTGCTCGATTTTACACACGCAAGCTTAAAGCACGCCTTACGGCAAGGCTTATGGTGAGACTTAAATTTTTATTTTTTTTAAAAAGTGTTTATAAAAAAAAATTTTTACGTGTTGGCGTAATTGAAACAAGTGTTTGAAGTGTTTGAAGTGTTCAGGTGTTAAAGTGTTAATAAAATATGTGTTCGCGTCCGCCAAAGGCTTGTGCGCCGTGGCGTGCGGATAAATGTTTTACACATAAATAAAAATTGATTAATTCAGTCAGTATATATCCCATATTATTAATTCACCAATGAATCAAAATCTACCTGCGTGTGTGCTTACGCAGATGTTTAAATCCTATTTGGATAAAAAATAATAAGTGCGTACATTAATACATCTATACATTAAAAGGAATTTATGATGAAACGGCTCAATTTAACAGTGGATGAAAATCTTTATGAGGATGCAAGAAAAGCGTCCTTTATAACACGGCGTCCCATTTCAGAAATACTTCGTGAAGCGATGAAAGAATGGTTTGTGAATCATTCTTTGGGCGAAAAAGGTGAATTGTTATTAAGTAAAGATGATGAAACAGAAATCATAAAAATTATCAATGATGATGAATTTGAAGATTTGGAATCTGTGAAAGAAGAATTTGGACTTAATTCTTGATATACTTACTCAGCAAACAGGCAAAAAAATATTTAAAATCGCTTCAACCGAGAATCACAGGTAAACTCATAGAAGCCATAGAGAAATTACCGGAAGGAAAGGTCAAACCAATAAAAGGGAAAAAAACGCCACCTTTGTTTAGACTTAGAGTTGGAAAATACAGAATTATTTTTCTAAAGTCTGATCACCAAATACGTATTGTCAAAATTGATACTCGAGGGGATGTTTATAAAAATCTTTGAATTGAATATAAATTGGAGATTTAAATTATAGATTTTTTGTAAGGTGCATAAGTTATAAAATCTACATACCACAACGCTCATGAGTATTATCAGCTGTATCTTAGAATGGCCATGAGTAATATGACTCATACTCCATAATGCTCATGTGTAATATGACTTGCATTCCATAATGCTCATGTGTAATATGACCTATAGTAGATAATACTCATGAACGTAATTAAAAGATATCTGAGCCCATTCGTAGATGAAGATTTAAAATCAAAAATGGTTTTTGTTGGAGGACCGCGGCAAGTTGGGAAAACGACCTTTTCTCTTTCTTTTTTACCGAAAGGAAACGAAAAACATTTAGCTTACCTTAATTGGGATGATATAGACGACAAAGGCTTGATTAAAAGAGGGGATATCCCGCCCGATGAACCCTTGATTATTTTTGACGAAATTCATAAATATGCCCGTTGGCGGAACCTGATTAAAGGCTTTTATGATACAAGGAAAAGTGATCATTCATTCATTGTTACAGGATCTGCAAGGTTAGATTATTATTCAAAAGGTGGAGATTCATTACAGGGTAGATATCATTATTATCGCTTACACCCATTTTCTCTATTGGAATTAAATACGGACCCAACTCAATCTGATCTACAAACATTATTAAACTTTGGTGGGTTTCCGGAACCCTTATTAAAAGCAGAAAAATTTGAATGGCGCCGATGGCAACGGGAACGTTTGCATAGAGTCATTCATGAAGATATAAGAGATTTAGAACAATTACGAGAAATCAGTTTATTAGAGCTGTTGGCAGATGAATTGCCTAATCGAGTAGGTGCACCTCTTTCAATTCGAAACTTAAGTATTTTACTTGAGATCGCACCCAAAACCTGTAAAAAGTGGATAGCAATTCTTGATCAAATGTATTATTCCTTTAGAATTTCTCCTTATGGCGCGCCCAAAATTCGAGCCGTTAAAAAAGAACAAAAGCTCTATTTATGGGATTGGTCTGTCTTAGATGAAATTGGGTATAAATTTGAGAATCTAGTGGCCTGCCAATTGCTTAAATATTGTCATCTAAGAGAAGATACGGAAGGGTACAATATGGAATTACGATTTATCCGAGACACAGATAAACGGGAAATTGATTTTGTTGTTCTCCAGGATAAAAAGCCACTTTTCGCAGTCGAATGTAAAACAGGCGAAAAGCAATTGAGCCCAGCCATTCCATATTTTCGAGATAGAACGGATATTCCCGCTTTTTACCAAGTGCATTTAGGTGAAAAAGATGTATTGAATAATGGAATTCGGATCATGCCCTTTGTGAAATTTTGTAAAGAATTGGGAATGCCCTAAAAAAAGTATTTGAGTTCGCCACGGCGGATAAAGCTGCCAAAGGCTTGTGCGTCGTGGCGTGCGGATAAATGTTAAAACGTTAATAAAAAAAGTGTTTATAAAAATAAGTGTTCGGGTGTTCAGATGTTTAAGTGTTCAAGTGTTTGAGTGCTAGAAAAAACGTGTTGGTTCAAGTCCAGTCCCGGGTACTCTAATAAGATAAAAGTAAAAAGATAAAAGCCTGTATTATCAATATAATTGGGTCAGCATTATTAAATAGTTTTATAATTTGTAAATTCTACCGTGAATATTCTTCTCATTGAACCCTATTTTACCGGTTCCCACCAACAATGGGCTGAAGGATTTGCGAAAAACAGTCGCCATGATGTCCGGTTTCTAACATTAAAAGGCCAATTTTGGAAATGGCGAATGCACGGCGGTGCTGTCACTTTAGCACGTGAATTCAATGCCATGGATTGGCGCCCTGATTTAATATTAGCCACGGATATGTTAGACTTAACGACATTCCTAGCTTTAACAAAATCTAAATCTCATGGTATTCCAACCGCACTATATTTCCATGAAAATCAATTATCGTATCCCTGGTCGCCCAATGATCGTGATATACAACAAAAACGCGATACCCATTATGGATTTATTAATTATGCTTCTGCCCTTGCAGCAGATATGGTTTTTTTCAATTCCGATTTTCATATGGATTCATTTCTAAATGCATTACCCCGTTTTTTGCGCCACTTTCCTGATCATCGTGAATTAGATTCTGTGAATACGATTCGAGAAAAATGCCGTGTACTTCATCTAGGAATGGATTTATCAAAATTCGACCAACATAAGGTGGATCATCAAGATTTGCCCATCGTACTTTGGAACCATCGATGGGAATATGATAAAAATCCCGAATCATTTTTTCACGTTTTGGAAAAATTAAAAAATAACGGATTTGAATTTCAATTAGCCGTTTTAGGTGAAAATTTCAGTCAATGTCCAGATACATTTATGGATGCAGAAAAAATATTTCAATCCAACATTGTTCAATGGGGATTTACGGATTCTTTCTCACAATATGCTCAATGGTTATGGAAAGCGGATATTTTGCCAGTAACATCAAATCAAGAATTCTTTGGGGGCAGTGTCATGGAAGCGATGTATTGCGATACATGGCCTATTCTGCCCGATAGATTAACCTACCCAGAACTCATACCACCCGATCAACATGATGATCATTTATATCAGGATGAAACTGATTTATATCAAAAATTAATATGGACAATTGAGAATATAGAAATAATTCGTTCTACACATTTTCATCCCATTGCTCAACCGTTCGATTGGGAAACAATGGTTTCAATGTACGATAATGCTATGGAGAAAGTATAGATGTGTTTTAGTGTTCAAGTGTTCAAGTGCTAATTGATGCTGAATCTAAATTTTACTTTTTGCCAAACTTATGATAGATACCGAATATTTTTTTCTTTAGGAGAATTTCAACCGTTTTGACAGGTAAGAGATTTTCTTTATCATCTAATCAATTCCCCAACGCTCCATTTACTTCCCCCAATGTGGGGAAAAACAAAGGGGTTTTAAAAAGGATAGATGGATGTTAATGAAAAAGAAAAAAATTAAACCTAGCTAATCATAATATCTTCAAAACGACTAATTTTCACAATTTTCAATCATCTTTCTACTTTTATATTTCTACTCGCTAGAGCGTAAGCGAAAATGATTTCACTAATATCCCAGGACAAATCGTTCCACCAATATCTCTACCCCCATATGACCCAACTTCAGGTAATACAGATGTTGTCTCTCCCACCGCTTCTAATTCTGTACCAAAATAACGATAAAATGTATCGTCAAATCTCATGGTTTCAATCGGAGCCACAATTTCGCCTTTTTCAACTTTAAAACAAGCATACCGTGTTAATCCTGTCACGCGACCACCAGGGTTATCACTCCAGTTTAAATAGTGAATATTGGATAAAAATAAACCATCACCAATTGTTTCAACAACTTTATCCTGAGTCAGATTCCCTGGGCGCATACTGGGTGCTCTCAAATATTCGCCTGATTCAGCTTGGTTTGATTCAACCCCATATTCCGCCGCTGTTCTTGAACTAACCAATGTTTGCACCAATTGACCCTTATTTATAAGAGTGCGACTTTCGTCTGCTACTTCCCCATAACCGTTAAATCGAGGAACCATGCCAGATGAAAAATCTTCCCTTAAACTAAAATGGGGAGATAGTTGGATTCCATCGTGTCGCATTTTACCAAAACTACTACTTCCCTGTTGCAGTGATGCTTCACTAATCCCGTTCCAGGAAAACATGCCCAAGAAATCGGAAACAGCTGCAGGTTCAAACCATGTTCGATAATCACCGGGTTTTACTTTTACCGGTTTACGATTCATTAATTCTAATTTCTTTAAACTATTTTGGATATTTTGTTCATAGGTTGATTGATTCCAATCTTTCCCAGCAAAAGTTCCTTTTACCATTTGATTCTCAGGTGTGACTAGAGAATAATCTAAAGCAAAATTATCCGTTTCAAACCAATGGAATTGCCCCAAAGAATTGGCGTTCCCACGATATATTTTTCCACTAGCCCAAATACCGACAAAATCCGTATCACCTAAAGATGGAATGATTGCTTCCGTTGCATTTTCGAAAGGTAACCCATTTCCAATAGTCATATTTTCACTAGAGGGTGCTCCCAATGGCATAACAATATAAGGATCTTCGGGAAGTTGTGTAATATCATTCCTTAAAGTAGCCAATAATGATATTGCGTGAATTTCATCATTTTCCATATTGCCAGATAAAGTCAAACTACCTGATGTTGTTCTTCCATCATAAATAAGTTTAATCCCAAAATCGAAATCATCCACCAATCCAGTTTGTCTTACTTTCGCTTGATTTAATCGAATAAATTGGCTGTTTTCGCCACTAAAGGATGCGGATAAAACTTCACCTTCATTTAATGAATCAAATAGTGTAGATGATAAATTTTTAAAATGGTTTTTCACGATTAAGCTCCCCCAAATACTTGAATATTTTCAAATAAACATAATGGAGAAGCATGACCAACACGAATCACTTGATTGGGCTCTCCTTTTCCACAATTCGGCGTGCCATAAATACCAAATGTGTCTTGATTGCCGACCCTTTTTAAACTATTCCAAAATGGATTACTAATTCCACGATAATTAGGATTTTTAACTGTTTTTGTTAGTTTCCCATTTTCAATGAGTTTCCCATATTCACACCCAAATTGAAATTTATTCCTATAATCGTCAATTGACCATGAACGATTACTTTCCATATAAACACCCTTTTCCACGGATTCAATCATTTCTTCTCTCGTAGAATTGCCGGGTTCAAGATTTAGATTAGCCATTCGATCAATGGGCGCACGATTCCAGTTGCTCGCACGGAAATTAGCTACACCATCCACTCCAGATCGAATTTGGCTCTCCATACCACCCAGTCCACGTAATAGTTTCCCATCTTTAATAATATATTCTCGTTCTGCCTTTAAACCACCGTCATCAAATCCATAAGATGCAAATTCATTAGAAACGGTCGGATCAAACGTAATATTCATATGCTCTGAGCCATATTGAAGCGAGCCGAAATCTTCTAATTTAACAAAACTCCATCCAGCATAATTTCGTTCATCTCCTAGAATTCGATCCACTTCCAAGGCATGTCCAACGCTTTCATGAATTTGGAGCATCATTTGATCGGGAGCTAAAATAACATCCATTTCTCCTGTTGGGCAGTCAGTCGCGTCTAGCAATTCGATGGCCTGTTCACCTATACGAGTGGCTTGAGCTATCAGATCGACTGAATCAAAATATTCCATGCCAATTTGTTTGCAATTGCCTCTCATTCCACCAAAAGTTCTCGTTTGTTGATTTGCGCCATCTACGGCAGTTGCAGAAAGATCCGCTTCTATCATGAGAAAATCTTGCGTGATATCACTTCCATTTGAACTAACAAATTTGAATTGGGTTTCTAATACTTGGATAATCGACGAAGCACTAACAATTTTGTCAGACACCTTTAATGCTTGGTTTGATTTAAGTAATAATTCATTCAATTCGCCAGCAGAAAGTGATTGACCATTTTTGACAAAGGGGGATTGATATGATCCCTTAAATGCGGGACGTGCTTCATCTGTGAATTGGACCAAACTATATTTGGCTGCCAATTTTGCCTGTTGATAAGCTTTTTCTGAAGCAAGTGCAATACCAGCCGGTGTTAAATCGGATGTACCAAAATAACCAAATTGCCCATCTGACAATACTTCCACCATAATTCCATGTGTACTATAAATCCCATTGGCTACTGGAACACCATCACGAACCATTCTAGGTGTTACTTTTTCATATACTTCACGTAATCCTACCCAATCAGCGGAAATGTGAACCGCTCCGAGTAATTCATGAAGATTTAATTGTTGTTTTTCCATTATTTTCCCTTAAATATTGTATGTTAAAAACGGATCCGGATTTTTTCTCATTGCTTCAGTGACTTTTGTAAATGCATTGGCCACATCCATAATATCCTCATCATTTCCGAGTAAATGGTTTTGTCTAAGCCAAATGGATTCTTCGTCCGCTAATCGTTCCGTTTCTGGTAATGTTAATTCTGAATAGTTATATCCTTTTAGCCAAGGATATTCTTCATTATTTGTAATGAATAATCTTTCTCGATATAAAGGTGCGTAACCTTGATAAGTGTAAACACCTTCTGCTTGCATTGCTTTAAAAAATGTGTCCCTTGGGATTCCATGAAAAGCTGATTTGTCGTATCGACTTAATATAAGATGATTTGCAGAATTAGTGGCTTTTTCCAACATTTTTTGTGGTGTAATACCATCTATATCATTTAGAACATTATCTAATTTGGCTCTATTATTATTTCGGAGAGAAATAGTATCCGGTAAAGTGTCTAATTGTGGTAGTAACATACTCGCCTGGAAGGCACTCAATCTAAAATTTCCACCTAAATGTGAATGTTCATACCATTCGCCACCTGTTACACGCCCGCAATTATGATAAGAGAAACATCTTTCAGCAAATCCATCATCATTTGTAACAATAGCTCCACCTTCTCCTGCAGACATATTCTTTGATGTTTGGAAACTAAAGATACCCCCTAATCCAAGAGCACCCACTTTTATGCCGCCCCATTCCGCACCGTGAGCTTGAGCAGCATCTTCTATAACATGAATACCATGTTTTTTCCCAATGGCAAGTATCGCATCCATATCGGCTGGATTTCCAGCTATATGAACAGGCATTATCACTTTTGTTTTGTCCGTAATTGCATCTTCAATTAACGCTGGATTCATATTGCCTGTTTCAATATCAATATCTACGAATACTGGAACACCATTAGCCATCAATACGGATGAAGCTGTTGCAATAAAAGTGTATGCAGGAACAATAACTTCATCACCCGCATTCACTCCTGCTGCTTTCAAAGCAACCCATAAAGCAGATGTACCAGAACTTGTTGAAATGCTATATTTTGCATCTTGAAACGAAGCAAACGCCTCATTGAATTCTTTATTGATATTTGATCCAACTCCCCATAAATCATTATGAAGCGTATTCATTAATGCATCAGAAAATTTTTGACTCGGTTTGGGCCAGGCGGGAAAAGATTTAGTTCTAACTGGCGTTCCGCCAAATAATGCTATTGTATTCATTTGGTGTTATTTATCCTTTAATTAAGCAATGAAATTACGGCTCATACTACCATCATCCAACGAGTTGAAACCGAGATGATGCAGAATCAAAAGTTACAAATACATATTCATTTTTTACACAGAATGAGCTCACTTACGCCATTATGGCGCTTTATAGATTTCCGGGAAAGCCCCTATGCGCCATTATTGCATTCCTGTCTGGCAAATTATCACTTTATTAACTTTGGTATCAGATTTGAACTCATTAGGCGAAAGTTTTTTTAAATTAAACAAAAAGTAAAAAAGGAGTCAATTATGACACTTGTAAGATGGACACCCAGAACAAACATAATGAATGATTTTGATAAAATATTTAACAATTTTTTAAGTGAAGATTATTCTATTCAACATTCTAAACCTTGGAATCCTTCTGTTGATATCGAAGAAAATGAAACATCATTTTCATTAACGGCTGATATACCCGGTATGTCAAAAAAAGATGTATCTATTGAAATATTAGATGGTGTATTAACAATTAAAGGTGAGCGAAATGACCTTAAGCAAAATGAAGATGATTTTTTCGTTGTTAAAGAGCGTAACTCTGGATCATTTTGCCGAAGTTTTAAACTTCCTGAAAATGTAAAAGATGAAAATATTAAAGCATCTTTTAAAAAGGGTGTTTTAACCATATCTCTTCCAAAAGAAGAAGTTGTAGAGCCAGAAGCTCGCACGATTAAAATCAACTAAAAACAATGTTGATCTAAAAAAGGGCTCTACCGAGCCCTTTTTTTATATATGCATCATTAATTGTTTTAATGACTTTAAAATGGATTCATCTTTCGGCACATTATAAGATGTTACTGAAATCGTCCGTGGCATTACAACTAACCCAATGTATTCACACTGAGATCTAAATGATGCCAAAAACCGTGTTCCTGGGCCACCACTAAAGGTGGCAATTAAACATGATTTATTATTGAATGCATCTCGCCAATTTGGGAATGCAGTGGAAATCCATGTAATAGCATTCGTTAAAATAGGCGTCATTCCGCCATTATATTCAGGAGAACAAAAAATATAGCCGTCAGCACTATTGAACTTTTGTAATAAAGAAGTAATTATATCTTCTGGTGCGCTCACATTTGGTTTAAATAGAGGCAAATCATATTCTTCCAAATTTAAAATACTGGACTCATTGCCTAATGGATCTAACTTTTCTTTTAAAGAGTTAGCTAGAGATAAATTATTCCCAGATGTTGATGAAATAATAAGAATATTTTGACTCATTAAACGACAACGCCCCCATCCACATTTAATACATGCCCATTAATATAACTTGCTTCATCACTTGCTAAAAAACAGTAAGCATTTGCAATATCAGAAGTGTGCCCCCAACGTTTCAAGGGAACTTTTTCTCCCATCATAGTAATTATTTTTTCTGGCATATTGGCTGTCATTTCCGTCTGAATAAAACCTGGCGCAACTGCATTCACTCGAATACCATCTTTTGCTAATTCTCGTGCCCATACTTTTGTCATACCAATAACACCTGTTTTGGTTGCCACATAATTTGTTTGGCCAAAATTCCCATAATGTGCTACCACTGAAGACGCATTTAAGACGACGCCGCTTCCACTTTCTTTCATCATTTCAGATGCAAAACGCGTACAAAGATATACACCTTTTAAATTCACATCAATGACGCGCTGAAATTGATCTACTTCCATCTTTGCAAGGGTACTATCCATAAGAATTCCTGCATTATTGATTAAAATGTCCACACGGCCAAATTGTTCTTTCATTTGGCTAAACATGGCCTTTACGCTGGATTCTTGACTTACATCAACTTGTATGAAGTGAGCATTTTCTCCCAATTCATCAGCCGTTTTCTGCCCTGTCGTTTCATCAAATTCCGCAATAATAACTTGTGCACCTTCTTGGATAAATTTTTCTGCTGTTCCTCGACCGATACCGCGCCCTGAACCTGTAATAACCGTTATTTTATTTTTTAAGCGATTTGACATTTGTTCTCCATTGTTTTGTCTATATTCTGTGTAACTTAATCCTTTGAAATTACTTAACCGACGAACCCATTTGAAAGGAAACTGATGTCACTAAATACGATTTTGGAAGCCATAGGCAACACACCCATAGTAAAACTAAATAAAATTGGCACACAATTAAATTGCACTTTATATGCAAAATGCGAATTTCTTAACGCTGGAGGATCTCTTAAGGATCGAATTGGCTTAAGAATGCTTGAAGAAGCTGAAAAAGAAGGCCGCATTAAACCGGGTGACACTCTGATTGAGCCTACATCTGGAAATACAGGAATTGGTTTAGCATTAGCTTCTGCGGTTAAAGGATATAATCTTATAATTACGATGCCCGAAAAAATGAGTATGGAAAAAGAAGTGGTCCTAAAAGCTCTAGGTGCAACCATAGTAAGAACCCCAACCGAAGCTGCCCATGATGATCCTGAGGGGCTTATTAAAGTTGCAGAAAGATTACAAAAAGAAATTCCGAATTCACATATATTAGATCAATATGCAAATCCGAATAATCCCGATGCCCATTATTATGGGACGGCCGAAGAAATTATTTCTGAATTTGGGACAAACCTTGATATGGTTGTTATTGGTGCAGGTACGGGTGGAACCATCTCGGGAGTCGCCAAACGCTTGAAGGAAGTTATTCCTAATATTACCATCGTTGGCATAGATCCTTTCGGCTCCATTTTAGGCGGTGGCACCGATGTAGACTCCTATCATGTTGAAGGGATTGGTTATGATTTTTTCCCAGATGTTTTAGATAACACATTGGTGGATCAATATGTAAAAGTGAATGATCAAGATTCTTTCACCATGTCAAGACGGTTAATTAAAGAAGAAGGATTATTATGTGGTGGAAGTAGCGGATCTGTTGCTTGGGGAATGCTTCAAGCAGCGCAATCTTTGCCCAAAGATGCAAATGTCTTAGCCATTTTACCAGATGGAATACGCAATTATATGGGAAAATTTGTATCAGATGACTGGATGATTGAAAACGGATTCTCTATAGATTAAACCATGAGAATGGTTAAAAAACATTTACGAATTGTTGCTGTAATTGTTTTTACGCTTCTTATTGGAGAAGAAAAAGATACGCGCGGGTTTATTGTCAAAGTTGGCGATGATTGCCCGACCTTTGAAGCAGAATTAATGACGGGGGCAACTGTCACTCTTGATTCATTATTAGGCGATGTTACCTTATTACAATTTACAGCAAGTTGGTGTTCTGTTTGTCGAGTGGAAATGCCCCATATTGAAAAAGAAATTTGGCAAGTGTATCAACAACAAGGACTGAACGTCATTGGTGTCGATAGAGATGAACCATTGGATATTGTAAAATCTTTCGCAAAAACGATGAACATTTCCTACCCTTTGGCTCTTGATCCAAAGGGCGATATTTTTTCTCTATTTGCGGAAAGAAACAGTGGTGTTACTCGAAATGTTGTTATTGATAAAACAGGGAAAATCGCTTTTTTAACTCGTCTTTATAATCCACACGAATTTCAAGAAATGATACAAGTCATTGACCGATTATTAAAAGAGTAACCATTATGTCTGAAAAAATCTTGACATTACATCCGTCACCTGACAAAATGGGTGTTCATATTGATAAACGAAAATATACCCTAATTAAAAAAGCGATTCTTTCATCAATAAAGAGTCATGAGCAAATTCGTTTTAAGCCCACATTAATCTCTTCAGTGAAAGAAAATTTAGAGCCAACATTTGATGGTTCAATTAGCTGGTATGTTACAACAGTGAAACTTGATCTTGAAGCACGGGGATCAATTGAAAGAATACCAAAAGTGTCACCCCAACAGTTAAGAATGAAATCATGAATCCGATGAAAAAAAGTGCCATTGTATTCTTATCTCTCATTTTATTCTTTAGTTGCGAGGATAATAGACAAGCAATACACATTATTTTTGGAGATGATTATTCATTAAGTTCAGGGTGGTGCGGAACACCACCTGTTCTTCCGGCAGCATCTATCAACGGGAATACGCTATATATTGGTTTGTTTTACGAAGGTGATTGTACGGACCATACATTTACCCTAAATGAAGCAGATGGGGATGATGGTCTTTATATTTGGCTATTTCATAACGCCCATGGTGATACATGTCAAAATCCTGCGTGGAGTGGGTATTCTCAATTGTTGTCTCAATCCATGATTGATGCAGAACACATATTTGTTTTAGACCCGAACGATTCAGGAATGATTCAAATCAAATAATAGGTTAGCCACCCATTATAATATCAGATATAATCAATAAATCATAAACGGTTAACGACCCATCAAAATCAACATCTGCCGCACAGAATTCATCTGTAGAAGGTGTATCAAATTCTAAGATATACCTTAATGTTTTAATGATATCTAAAACATTAACGACACCATCCATTGTTGGGTCTGCTAGTGGACATTCTCCAGCTTCAGCTTCGACAACGATCGAAACTGGAACACTTAATGAATCATTTTCCATTAAACGTGTTATGAGTGTATATTCATAGAATGTGCCGGGAAAAACAGGATTATCTGTATAGCTTGTGTAAGCTGGAGAAAATGAATCAACCAAATTTCCATCGCGATATAAATCATTTTCATAAGATGAAATAGGATCGCCACCAAACAAAGTCCATGGATTTTCCCACGATAAATAAATCGTTGTTCCTTCTGATCCATCACCCACAAAATTTGAAACTGGATTTGGGTCAAGCGAATCTGCCGCCATGAATTCGGATACAAGAATAGCTGAATTATTCAAATTTAGTCTTCCGCCCGTGACAGTAATATTTTCCATGGAACTAATTAAGTCTGTCCCATCCATAATCATTGATTTTAACGCTAATGCTCCTTCTGCAGGACTCTCTTTTTGAAAAGAGCTAAATCCTGAGGACATGACTGCATGTAAAAATCCAATGGCACCTGCAACGTGCGGTGTTGCCATACTTGTCCCTGATAATGATGATGTAGATCCATTATTATATGTAGATAATATATTACTTCCGGGTGCACCTAAATCAATCGACTCTGCCCCATAACCAGCTGAAGCTTTTTGATCACTTCTATTCGTATTCGTAACAGTGACTAAATAATCACTGGTACATCCGGTTGGCACATCGCCAACACTATCAACATTTTGATCGGAATTAATCGTAGCAGCAGCACTGAGAACGCCTACTTCTCCTAAAGCTGTATAAGCTTCGTCCCATAATGGATAACTTCCGGATGTACAATCAGCATAATCAATGCCAAAACTGGAATTGGTCGATACGACAAATGCACCCTGTTCCCCATTTGTTTCATTATATAAAGCACGTTGATCTAATACATAACCATACGCTTCCAATACAATGGATGTTGTACCGGTAGATCCCATAATAATCATTAGTTTTACGTCCCAATTCACTCCAGCGACCATACTGCCATTATTCCCTTCAGCCCCCACAATTCCTGCCACATGCGTTCCATGACTATCATTGGAAAGATTTCCATTTGAATTATAGGCATTCCATCCATTAACATCATCCACATAACCATCATTATCGTCATCCATATTATTCCCAGGAATTTCATCTTGGTTTACCCAAATGTTATCGTCTAAATCAGTGTGTGTTAACATACAGCCACCGTCAACAATGGCTACAACAATATCATCTCCGAGAGCGTTGGTTCCACCCGGGGTGATGTCCCATGCTTCTGGAGCATCAATATCTGCATCTTCCACTCCACCGGATTGGCCCGTATTATGCATTCCCCATTGGGTGGAGAAATTTGGATCATCTGGGAAGGTACTGCGTTGACTGACAAAATGGTCATACTGTGCATTTTGGATCCATGGATTTTCGATTAATTCTTTTAATGCTGTTGGTTCAGAAATGGCTCTATCAACTATTTGAACTAAATAGATATTAGCTCTTTTCATTAATGGTTTCACCACTTGATAACGAGATGCATTCAGTCCGATTTTTAATTCATCTAATGTTACATCCCTTTTACTTTGGATGAGTATATGCCCCGGTGCATAATTTTGTGCCCAGAGTGCATTTGTTAATATGAATAATAGAAAATATTTTTTCATGGTTCCCTTTTTGAAATATTTGCGTTAATTATAGTACGGATAAATATGGATGAATACTCATCATTTCTTACTCGTTTTTACAAAATCTATGGCCATTTTATGAATTGATTCACATATTTTCATAGGAATACCCGTTTCTCCCTGAATTTGCTCAGGAGAAACATTGGCAAGCATGGGGATACTATCAAAGGAAATGAATAATGTCTCTAATCGTTTCTTCCCCATTCCGGGTATAGAATCAAACAGAGAAGATTTTACTGATTTATTCCGTTTTTGTCTTTGATAAGTAATAGCAAATCGATGAGCTTCATCTCGAATGCGCCTTAATAAAATTAAGCCCGGTGATTGTTTATGTATGGATTGTGCTTCAGAATGTCCCGGGACAAATACTTCTTCTAATCGTTTTGCCAATCCTATTACAGGTAAATAATCTAAGCCTAATCCTCTTAAGGCGGATAATGCCATACTTAATTGCCCTTTTCCACCATCGATTAGAACTAAATCTGGTAATGGTTTTTCTTCCCTTTTTACACGATTGTAACGACGAAAAACAATTTCTCTCATGGAGGCAAAATCGTCAATTCCTTCCACAGTTTTTACTTTAAATTTTCGATATTCAGATTTCCGAGGTTTTCCATCAATAAAACAAACCATGGATGCAACCGTATTTGTCCCATCTAAATGGGAAATATCAAATGCTTCAATTCGTCTGGGCGGTGCATTTAGATTCAGATCTTCCTGAAGTTGATTTAATGTTTTTGGCACTAATTCTTTTCTTTTTTTTCGGCGAATAATCCATTCCCCAAGTAATAGTTTAGCATTTTGGTGCGTAATACGAATTTCTTTTGCCTTTTCGCCCCGTTCCGGATAATGGAAATGGACAGCACCTTTTCGTTGTTGGCGAAGTAATTCAAGGAGTTCAGATTCATCATCAGGATGAAAGGGTAAACATATTTCATTGGGAATAAAATCACTATCCATATAAAAACGAGTTATAACCGTTTGCAATGTTTTTTCATCATGGTCATCCATGGATTGCAGTGATATTTTTTCTCGACTAAAAATTCGACCCGAACGAATACGAATAATGGTAACGATACCCAGTTGATCATTTCGTGCTAAGGCAAAAACATCTCTATCATCAAAATTCGCTGCGATTTTTCGTTGACGTTCTTTAAAACTTTTAATAGCATCCAACTGATCTCGAAAAACCCCTGCATCTTCAAAGCGTTGTTCTTGGGATGCAAGCAACATTTTTTCTTTTATAAAAGATTCTGTCTCTTTTGTTTTTCCTTTTAAAAATACTTCAATCCTATTTACCATGTTACGGTAATGCTTTTCTGACACTAATCCATGGCACGGACCTTCACATTTACGAATATGATAATCCAAGCATAAATCTACTTTTTTATCTGCAATCACCTGATCATTTAATGCGTAGGTACAGGTTCGAATAGGAAATACTTTATACAATGCTTTTAACATGACTCGTAATAGATTCACATTTGTAAATGGGCCATAATACTTGGACCCATCTTTAACAATGGTTCTCGTTATAAATATTTGTGGAAATGGTTCATGGGTAATGCGTATAAATGGAAATGATTTATCATCTTTTAAAGCAATATTATATTTTGGTTCATGCTCTTTGATTAGATTCGCTTCTGTTAATAATGCTTCCACTTCACTCGAAACAACAATCCATTCTAAATCATGAATATGTTTAATCATGGTACTATTTTTTGGCGATTGATGCTTATTCTTTCTAAAGTATGAACGGACTCTATTTCTTAGGTTTTTCGCTTTACCAATATAAATAATAGTTTTCTTCTCATTTCGAAAAAGATAAACACCGGGCGATGTAGGTAATTGTTTAAGTTTTGATTTCATGATTTAACCGCATGGAAAATAAACCTTTTTTAGACCACTTCCGAATTGGGATACTTCACAAATACCGATGCTTTATACTCTAAATAAAAAGGGACAGCAAAAGCCATCCCTTTTTATTATAATTAACTTTGCGGAAGTTTGAAACTTCCGCAAAGTTTCGTTTTTTTACTTCAACAAAACCATCTTCTTTACTGAATGAAAGTCTCCAGCCGATATTCTGTAAAAATACATTCCGGCACTTACCGATTGCCCAAAATCATTCGTAGCATCCCAGGTGATTGATTTATATCCGGCTTTTTCATATCCATAAACAAGGGTACGAATACGTTTACCCATTAAATCAAATATAGCTAACTCAACTTGACCATTTTGACTTAAATCAAAATCGATATTTGTAGTCGGGTTAAATGGATTGGGGTAATTCTGATACAATGAAAATTCAATGGGTATAAATTCATCATCCAATGCTAACATATCATTTTCAATGGGAGATGTCATTGAATTACATCGCTCAAAGGATTGTCCCATTCCTGGTGTTTTATAATAAGATATTTCCGGAGTGAATTCGTGTTCTTGAAATCCATTTCCATCTGTATCATCCTCTGTTATATCATCATAACAAATATGGGTGTGATAACGATTGGTAAACATGGTGGTCCCTTCTTCATCCACCATATCGTGGACGTGCCCATTTTGGGCATCCCAATCAGATGAATTTGGAGTAGAGCCATCCAATTCTGTACAGCCCAGCACTACAACACCATCACACATAATACCATAGACTTCAATTTCTCCCGAACCAACGGTTGTTGTTTGGATTAATCCTTTATGTTGCAATACTTCTAATGGACCAGGCGATGTTGTATGATAATGATAGAGTTCTCCTCCAGCTGGATGACCATTATACAAATCAAATGAAGCAGCTTCATCTTCAATTACATCTGGTGGAGATGCACATGGGTTAAACATATTTACACCATTTAAGGCTGAACCAACGGATCCCATAGGATATTCAAAATTACTGGTTCCTACCTCACCATCTACTGCATCGCCATCAATGGATAAATTGGGTCTCGCTTCTGGATTAACTGGAATTGAAACAACATAATTTACTTCTGTAATATATGCATTTGGAATTAGAAAAGAACCTTGCCCTTGAGAATACCAATCAATATGGTTTGGATCGCCATTGGGATAATACCAACTTTCGTAAGGAGCCAACCCATTAAAATATAGATTAATGTAATTCCCACTTTCTGATAGGCTTGCATCCACGCACTGAAAGTATTTTTGGAAAAATTCAGGTGTATTGCCAGAAATGTTCGTTTCGCAACTTTCTAGTGTGTAAGCTTGTCCAAATAGGACATTTAGCAAGATTGAACCGATTATGATTATGTGTTTTTTCATTGTGATTCCCTTTTCTTTTTTGTTGTTATTTTAGTAAAACCATTTTCATTACTAATAATTTCCATGATTTCAACCCTCTCTTCATAATTGAGAGTTTATCATAAAATGCAACCATTTATATCATAACAAAATCATAACAAATGATTTAGTTGATAAATAATATGGAATTCATAAAGACCTATGAGTCCGCTATGAAAGGGTCTAATTGGGCTAAAGCTCCCCAATTCTTCTAACTTTCCACACCAAGGATGGAGTAAGTGCTAATATTATAAGAGAAACCCGGAAATACTTACCCCGTCCTTCAGGTCGGGGATTATCCTTAAACCAAAAAGTAGGGGGCTTTAGCCCCTTTTCGGAACAGACTCACTGATTATAAGCTATTTAAAAATTCAACTAAATTGATTTTACGCGTAAGTTTGAGTTGTTTTCGGAGCCGGATGCGATATTGCCCAACGGATTGGACTGTGATGTTCATTAAGGTGGCAATCTCCTTTGACCTTAATCCGATTCTGAGATAGGCTGCTAATTGACGATAAGGTTGCGTTAAGTTTTTACAGTGTTTTTCCAAACTGACAAAAAATCCGGAATGAACATCTGTAAACCACGTATCAAATTCTTCCCACAAATCATAATTTTTCAATTCAAAATTAATGGTTTGTTTCGTTTCTTGAATTCAACTCTTAAGTGCAACTCAAAGATTGGTTGTGAAAATAGCGGAACTGCTGTAGGCTTCGTACTTTTCCCACCGACAAAAATGAGGAGCACCAATGAAACACTACAGCCAGCTCACGCTGGAACAAAGA